>CAZDHU010000186.1:0-27945 GCA_964505355.1 uncultured Myxococcaceae bacterium
ACGAATCGAGCGCGAGAACTCCGGACGCGGACGGCGGGCGGAACCCGATCGAGGCCGACCACGTGCCGCCCATCGTCCGCGAGCTCGGCCGCGCCGTAGCCCGTTCCGCATCCGAGATCGAGCACGCGCCCGTTTCCAAGCTGCGATGCAGCGAAGCGATAGGCCGCCCGGTGGCGCGCGAGATCCGCGCCGTAGAGTGCGCTCGCATCGTCGAGTCGCTCGCCCGTCGTTGCCGTCACTCTGCTTCCCCGGTCGCTCCCGCGGCGGGCCGCGAGAACTCGCCCGCAAAGATGGCACCGATCACGACCCGCACGGCGATCATGCCCGCCGACAGCGCAACGCTGCAGGCGAGCAGTTCGTCGGCGGGTGCGAGGGATCGGAAGACATAGAGAAACGCGGCCTGACTGGTGCCAAGCCCGGCCACGGCGATCGGAAGCGCCGCCACCAGCGCGACCTGCGCGAAGCCGACGACCAGCAGGTCGAGCGCCGGTCGCAATCCAAAGGCCGCGAGCGCGGCCCATCCCAGCGCCATGAACACGACCACGAAGAGGCCACGCAGGACGAGAACATTCGCGAGTTCCTTCGCCGGCAGCTCGCGGGCCGCGCGGAGTACGTCGAGCCCCCGTAACCGCTCGAGCGGCCCGAGGTTCGCCGTCGTCCGCAGCAGCCAGAGCCCGACGGGTGCGCCGACCAGCGCGACGACGAGAATCCCCGCCCGCAGGCTCACCACATCGGTCGCCAGCCAGGCGGCTGCGAGCGTGGCGATGCCGAGCAGCGCCAGCAGATCGAAGGCGGCGATCAGCATCACCCGGCCCGTCGCGTCCGCGAACCCGAGGCCCGTTCGCCGGCCCAGCAGCACCACCATCGCCGCGGCGCCGAGGCCGTAATGCACGACGCCGAGCGGGTAGGTCGCGGCCTTGATCCGCGCCATCGCCGCGAACGACGCGCGTTCCGAAGCGACGCCCGCACGCAGAGCGGCGGCGTCGATGCCGAGGCTGAGCACGGCCCAGACCGCGAGCGCAGGCGCCAGCAACCCCAGCGATTCGATTCGAACGTGCGCGAACGCGTCGAGCCAGCCGACGCGTCGCGAGAGGAGATGGAACGCGATGATCGTGACCACGGGAGGTAGCAGAGCCCGCAGCCAGCGCGTCGCGTTCACGGAGAGACGGCCTGCCACGGCACGCCGGGAAACTCGGTCTTCTGAAAGATTCCCCAGTACGTGAACGTGACGAAGGACGCGGAGAAGAGAACGAGGAGCGCCGCTCGAAGCAGCAGCGAGCGCACTCGCCCGGCGTCGAGCCATCGGTCGAGCGTCTCGCTGGTGTAGATCGCAAAGGGCGTAGCGAGGCCGAGCAAGAAACTTCCTTTCACCGTCACGAACCATGGGTTCCGGAAAGTGAAGGCCACGTAGCCTCCGAGCATCGACACGACCAGTCCGACCAGCAGTCGATCGGTCCCGCTCTTTTCCGACCACGCACGCCGGATGCCATGCCACAGTCCGACCCCAAACGCCGCGGTGGGAACCAGTGCAAGGACCAAAATCAGAGGCGCGATTCTCGTGAGTCCGTCGGACGCGAGCGGAAGGAAGTGACGATGCGGGTCGAACCAGAGCGAGGCATAGGTGGTGCCCCACACGGAGTGGAGCAACGCGGGGTCGGTAGCGTGAGCCGCGGAAAACGCAGCCGCCGGAAACGACAGGTAGTCGCCGAGGCCGCGCGAGCCCGGCGGCATTTCGAACATCACGGCATGCGACGAGAGGCCGTGCGGATACAGAACACCGAAGCGCCAGAGGTTTCGTGCGTAGAACCATCCTCCCGTGAGCGCGGCGGAAACGCCGAAGGCCACGACCGACCGAAGCGCACGATCGATTCCTCGGCGCGGCGCTTCACCGAGTAGCGCGAGGCCTGCGGCCGCGATCAGCATCGCCGCGCTCAGCTTGGTGAGAAGTGCCAGCCCCGCGACGGCACCCAGCAACGCGGGGCGCAGCATCGTGCTGCGCGCGAACTCGGGCCGTGCCATCTCCGCAGTGAGGCCGACCAGCGTGAAGCTCACGAGTGCGGAGGTGAGGATCTCTTCCGAGAGCATCGCGCTCATGCTGATGTGGACCGGCAGAAACAGCAGCAGTGCCGTCGCCAGCGCGCTGCGCCGGGCGCTTCCCGCCGGGCTTCGATTCGCGAGCCAGGCCGTCGCGGCCACGGCCGCGAGCCCGATCGCGGCACACAGCAGCGTGAGCAGGCGCCCGAGGATCTCCGGATCGGACGCGTGCAGAAGAAGGCCGAGCGCAGCCCCCATCGCGTAGAAAAACGGCGGGTGTGCGGTCGACCAGCCGGCGTCGAGCGGGGGCAGCGTGAAGTCTCGGAGCAGCAGTTCGATGTACTCCCAGTTGCCCTTCGCATCGATGCCCATGAAGACGGGATAGTGCTCGACGTTCCACACGCGCTGCGCTGCGCCGAGTGCGAGCAACGCGGTCACCACGAATGCGCTGCGCGAGTTTCGCATCAGAGCAGGCTCCGGGTCCGCTCGAGCGCGGTCTCCATCTCGGTGGCGGCGACGTCCCAGTCGAAGCGTCGCGACCACTCCTCGCTGCGGCGCCCCATCGTCTCCGCTCGCTCGTCGGCGACGAGCAAATCGGCGATGTGCGCGCGGAAGGCTTCGACATCGCCGGTCGGAGCCAGCCAGCCCGTCTCGCCGTGGCGCACCGAGTCGCGCAGGCCCGGTGCGTCGCTCGCGACCACCGGCGTTCCGACCGCGTTCGCCTCGATCACCGTCAAACCCCAGCCCTCTTTCTCCGACGCGCAGACGCACACGCGCGAGTCGGCGAGCCATCGGTCGCGCTCGTCGTCGTCGACGAACCCCGGCATTCGAAGCCGTGAGGCGATCCCGAGTTCGTGGCTCAGTCGCTCGATGCGTTCGCGATCGCTGCCGCGTCCGATCACCGCGACCTCGAGCGCGGGGAAGACGGCCGTGAGCGGCGCCACCGCACGCAGCAGCACGTCGACGCGCTTGTACGGCTCGAGCCGGCCCACGTAGGTGACGAGCATTCGACGTTCGCGCAACGGGCGGGTCGCAGCGCGCGGCCGGCGAATGCCGGGCAGGCTCACCTCGACGCGCTCCGGCGCGATGCCGCGCAGCAGGAGATCGCCGCGCGTGCTCGCGGAGATCGTGAGGAAGCGCTGCCGGCGGTAGACGAGCGGGATCAGCTTCTCGGCGGCGACCACGGTGGCCGCGATCGGCCGTGCGACCTGCGCGAATGCAGTCTCTCCGAACAGGTGGTGACAGAGCGCGAGTACAGGCACGCGAGCGTAGAGCGGAGAGAAGTACGGCAGCTTGTTGAGGCACTCGACCACCACGTCGACGCCGCCTCGCCGGGTCTCCTGCGCACAGGCGAGCACCGCCGAGGGGTAGTAGCGCCCGAGGCTGCCGAAGCGACGAACGTCGATGCCGTCGACGGTCTCTCGCACCGCGCCGCCCGCGAAGCCGGCGGCGAAGTGCGTGACCGCGTGACCGCGCTTCGCGAGCCGGCTCATGATTTCGTAGAGGTGCGTTTCCGCGCCGCCCGAGCGAGGATGCCGGGGATCACGCTCGTTCAGCACGAGGATGCGACTCGCGGATCCGCTGCTCGTCGGTACTCCACTCGATCCGGGGGCGGTGGACATCGATGACCGCTGCGCCGCGGCTACAGCCGGCCGAGCAAGTCGGCCAGCCGCAGCCACCAGACGATCCAGAGCGCTTCGAGGCCGATGCGGAACGAGAGCTTCGAAGTTCCGCGCGTGCGATCGAGGAAGAAAAAGGGCACCTCTTTGATGCGCGCGCCGCGCTTTTGGAATCGGTAGTTCATCTCGATCTGGAACGCGTAGCCATTGGCTGCGATGCGCTCGAAACCAATCGACTGCAGAAGATCGCGGCGGATGCAGCGGAAGCCGCCGGTGGTGTCGCTGATGTGGAGGCCCGTCACCTTGCGCGCATACCAGTTGCCGAACCAGCTGATGAGGATGCGCTCGATCGGCCAGTTGACGACGGTGATTCCGTTCAGGTAACGCGATCCCAGAACGACATCGTTTGATTCGATCTCGCACAGCAGGGCCGGGATCGCGTCGGGCGGGTGAGAGAAGTCCGCGTCCATCTGAATCACGGCGTCGGCGCCGAGTTCGAGCGCGCGCCGAAGACCGGCGCGGTACGCCGGCCCGAGGCCCTGCTTCTGTCCGCGGTGCAGCACACAGACGCGGCCGCTCGCGAGCGCGAGTTCGCTGGCGATCTTTCCGGTGCCGTCGGGCGAGTCGTCGTCCACCACCAGCACCTCGAGCCGCGGGTCTTGCCGGAGGATCTGCGGAACGAGGAGCGGAAGGTTTTCCGCCTCGTTGTAGGTGGGGATGACGACGACGATGCGCTGCATGACTGCGTTCGCTACTCGCGATCGGTCCGGGGCTGACCGGCAGGAAGACGGGTGCATGTTCGCCACTGCGCGCGTCGCCCGTCGGGATCCGCGGGCTGGACCGCGCCCGCGGCGCCCGCTCGCCCGCGTCGGAACGCCAGCGCCGGGGCTCACCGATCCTAATCGGCCCGCCGTCCGTTTGGCAAGCACTTCCAAGAAGTTGCGTGTGTGTCGCGCACGCGCTGCCGTTCGCGCGGCGAGGCGGCGACGAACCGTGCCGGCGCGCGCTCACGCGATCCGAGAGAGGAGGGATTCGCGCGCGGCTGCGTTGCGCTTGTGACGCGTGCACGGGGGCGATCGGCTACCTCTCATCTCTCGTCGGGGGCTGCGCCGCGCGCGCGTGACGTCGCTTCGTGCACGGGGGCGGGCAACTCTCTTTTCGAAGGCGAACAAGGCGTCCCCGGCAAGCAGAACGAGCTGCGTGATCGGGAAGTTCCCGGCCGCCTTCGACCGGGAAGGAGATCCGGGAGCGCTCATGGTCTTTGCGCGCAGTGTCGCTCGCATGCGGTTCTCGGCGGGATGGCGCGCTGTCGTCGGTGTGGCAGGCCTGCTCCTCGGTTGCAGGGAGTCCGGGCGAGAGCACGTTGAACTCGCCGTGCGGTACGCGAATCCCGGGATCCGGGAGCAGGCGAGCGTGCAGCCCGGCTGGTTGCTGACGAATGACGCGCGGACCTTCGAAAGCCAGACTTCCGAGTTCGCGCGCATTCCCGCGGCGACGATCGGCGACGACACGCGGTCGGTGATCGCGAGCTTCCCGGTCGCGTGGAGCGGCGTGCTCGAAGGCGCCACCGAAACCGACGGCTCGTTGCGCTTCGATTGGAACCTCGGCGCGTTCGCCAGCGGAATGTCCCGCGTGTTCGTGGTCGCTCACCTCCGACCGGTCAGCGAGACGAGCTGGACGCAGGCGCCTCCCGTCGTGCTCTCGCTGGCCGAAGGGCGAACGCAGTGGCGGTATCCGGCGAAGGAACCTGCCTCGCCGAACCAGCGCAGGACGCACGACGAGGATCCGGTCTCGCGAATGCTCGCCGGGCTTCCGCCGGGAAGTCGCGTTTCATTTTTTGCCTGGATCTACCCCGCGGCGAACGAACACGAAACCCGAATCGACCTGCCCCCGACGCGCATTTCGGCGGGCGCGCGATTGGAGACGGCGATCGGTGTGCTCGATGCTGCGCGAAACGAAGGCCCGGTCCGTTTCAGTGTCGAGCGTTGCGAGGCCGAGCGTTGCGAGGAGGTCGTTCGGACGCAGATCGACCCGGCCGAGCACGCAGGCTGGCGGGATCTGCGGGTCGATCTCTCGCGTTTCGAGGGGCACGAACTCTCGTTTCGCCTGCGCACGCGGGCGCTCGCGGAGCACTCGATGTCGCTGCCCGTCTGGGCCGCACCGGAACTCGTCGTACCCAGGCGAACCACGAGATCACGTCCGCCCAACTTCATCCTGATCTCGATCGACACGCTGGCGCGAGGCCATCTCGACGCGTGGGGCTACGAGTTCGCGACTGCGCCCTTCCTGCGCGAGCGGCTCGCGGCGCGTGGAACGCTGTTCGAGGACCTGATGGCCGAGGCCACGACGACGGATCCCTCGCACATGACGATGTTCACCTCGCTGCCGACGTCCGTGCACGGCGTTCACTGCTGCCTGACGAAGCTGGCAGTGCCGGTCGATCCCCTTGCGTCGCTGCTCGGACGGCAAGGGTACGCGACGGTCGCGCTCACCGAGGACGGGCCTCTCGCCCGCGACCGCGGCTTCGGGATCGGCTTCGATCGCTACGTCGAAAACAAGAGTCCCGATCTGATGAACCCCGAGGGCCACGTCGAGCACACCTTCGCGCAGGCGCGTGAGGCGCTCACCGGGATCGGCGATCGCCCGTTCTTTCTCTTTCTCCACACGTTTCAGGTTCACGCGCCGCACACGCCCCCGCCCGAGTATCACGGCCTGTTCACGGGTGAACGGCGCAATCTGGGCGCGGCGGAGTCTCGCGCCTACGACCAGGAGATCCGTTACGTCGACGATGTACTGGCCGCGCTTCACGCGTGGCTCGACCGGAAGGGACTGCTCGACGACACGTATGTGTTCCTGCTCTCGGACCACGGCGAGCAGTTTTTCGAGCACGGCATGCTCGGTCACGGCACACCGCCGTTCGAAGAGGTGCTGCGTGTTCCGTTGATCGTGACAGGGCCCGGCGTGCCGCAAGGCGTACGCGACGCGACGCCCCTTCACCACCTCGATCTGATGCCGACACTGCTCGATCTCGCGGGGGTGCCGATCCCGCCACAGGCGCAGGGGCGAAGCTTTGCGGCGAACCTGCGCGGTGCGGCGCCGGCGGCGCCAGAGCGCGAACGCGTCAGCGCTTCGTGGTCGCTTCCGGCCGGGATCACCCCGCCCGTGTACGCCGTTCGATCGGGGCGCTGGAAGTTGATTCGAACGCCGCGCGCAGGAGGAACGTTCGATTCGCTCTTCGATCTCGAGACGGATCCGGGCGAGCAGCACGATCAGGTGGCGACCGAGGCCGCGCGCGCGCAAGAGCTGTCACGAACGCTCGAGCGTTACACGAACCAGTGTCAGGCTCTCGCGGCCTCGCTCCGAGCGTCGGCGACGGAGACCGCGCCCGCGCTGCTCGATCCCGAGCGAGAAGGGAAGCTTCGCGCTCTCGGCTACATCGAGTGATCCGTTGCTCGTCGTGCGCGCGGGACGTTCCGGGCGATTCCGGCAGGTTTGGCGGCCTCTGCCGCGTTCCATGTGACACCGCGCAGTTGTCGTTCGACGGATTGACAATCCGCGGGGCCTCCTCGTACCGTCCCTGATCCCCGACACGTCAGGGAGCACATCGTTGGACGACCGACTCGCAGAGCGACGGCAACGCCGGTGGATCGTCCTTGCGATGGCGGTTGCGTTCGTCGCACTGGGATCACGCATCCACAGCGCGTTCGTCTGGGAACCGCTCGCGGACTTCGACGGATACGGGCACGCGGCCAACGTGCTCGCGTTTCACGTCGGGCGGTTTCCCGATCCGGCGAGCTGGTCGGGATTTCATCCTCCCCTCTATTTCGCGCTCGGCGCATGGGTCTGGGACCTCGTGCCGCGCGGGCTTCCGGTCCACGTCCTGTTGCGGCTCCTCTCGATCGCGGCCGGCTGCGGAATCGCGATCCTGTTGTGGCGCGGGCTGCGTCGCATTACGCCTTCCGGCCACGCGGCCGTGGTGACGGTTGCCGTGTTCTGCGCGCCCGTGCTCGCAATCGCGAGCACGATGCTCGGCAACGAAGCGCTCTGCGCGTTCTTCGTGACGGGGGCGCTGGTCCGGCTCGCCGCGCTGCCGGACGAGTCGATCGACCGTCCGAGGCACGCGATCGGTACCGCGATCTGGCTTGCCCTCGCGACGCTCACCAAGGCGACCGGGCTGGTCGCGAGCGGTGTGAGCGCGGTCTACTACGCGTGGAGCACGCGGCACGATCCGCGTCGCGCGATTCGTGCGGCGCTCCTTGCCGGCGGGATCCCCGTCCTCTGCGCGCTGCCGCACGTCGCGCGGCTTGCCGACGCAGGCGGTTCGGTGCTGGCAGCCTTCAGCGGGGCGGTACTTTCGCGGGATGCGCGTGCGCTGATGGACAGTCAGCCGCCGGCCGAGCGGCGGCTCGGCGACTACTTCCTGCTGCCGTCGGCGACGTTGTTCGGCCGCTGGCTCGACGAGGAAACGATGGCGCGCTCGGTGCCCGGACTGCTCTACGCGACGGCGTGGGCGGATGGTCACAACCAGTATCTGCCCATCTACCTCCCGAGCGTGCGAAACGCGACGGTCGTGCTCTCGTTCGCCGGGCTGCTTCCGATGGGGCTCGCGGCGCTCGGTGTGCTGCGGTTGTTGCGCGAACCGGGACTCGCGCGGCGACATGCTGCGTCGCTGTGTTTCGTCGCGGTCCTCGTCGCGAGCTTTCTTCGATACACGTGGGTGATGCGGGCCAACTCCGCCGTCAAGGCCAGCTATCTGCTCGGTGCGGCGTTTCCGGCGGCGATTGCGCTCACGCTCGGCGTGGAGGCGGTGGGACGCGTCGCGCCGTGGGTCCGCGCACTGCTGCTCGTGCACGGGCTCGTGGCGAGTGTCCTGCTGTATCACGGGTGGTGGAAATGAAATCGCGGCGGGTACGATCGATGCTCGCCGTGGTCGCGCTGGTCGGCCTCGCCTGTGGTGCGATCCCGGAGGAGTCCGAAGACGTCGTGCGCCTCTATTTTTCGACGCTGGGACGCGACCCGATTCGCAACGCCGATCTCGGGAGTGCAGCGCTGCACGAGAGTCACCATCTCCGAAGTCCCCACCCCGCGCCGGTGCAGCGGCCGCATGACCTCCTGCGAGCGCCGACGAGTCTGCTGGAGCTCCAGCAGATGAGCTGGATGAACGCGCAGATGGCGCCCTGGTATCAGCGCTACATCCCGCTGCTGCACTTCGAAATCACGGATCGGCAGCAGAGCGAGAACGACGCGCACGTGAGCGCGAGGGTTTCGATCGAAGGGCGTCCCCCCTTCACTCAGCACTTCACCCTCTCGCGGCCGGCCGGTGGATCGTGGCGGATCGATCGGATCGAACAGGAGGGTGTGGAGGCCGCCGCGAAGACCGCGTCCTTCTTCACCTGGCCGCGCGAATCCGCCTGGCCGGGGCTCGGCGCACCGCCCTGACGCGCGCTGTCCGAAAGGCCTTCACTCGCCGCGCCACCCGCTGACCACGAAGAGGCGCTCGGCCTCGAAGGGATGCACGGGATGCATCGCGCCCGGATCCACCTCTTCCAGCGTCGTGGCGTGCACCTGCAGCCAGCTGCCGGCCTGCAGCGCCCAGCCGGCGTAGTAGAACGCTTCGCTCCATCCGTTCGGTCCGTTCGGTGCGGGCGGAAGCGTGGGCGGGGGTTGGCCGGGCCTCGGAAACGGAAGGCCACCGACCAACCACACCCGATGACCCGATCGCAACGCCTCGCGCATCATTTCCAGCACGGGCCGAACGGTGTCTTCGGGATTCTCCATCTGCCGCTTCACCAGGTCGTACCGGTGCAGCTTCGGCAGAGGCATGGGAGGCAGCGTCATCCACGGCGTCTCCCCCCGGTAGTAGCGCTGAAACGTGATTCCTTCGTACCAGGACCGAACGAGAACGAAATCTTCCTTCGATGTCCGTTGCGTGATGATTCCAGCGATCGCATCGACGTTCGTGTGACGCACGTGCAGTTCGGGCCACGAGCGCTGCACGCCATGGAGGACGACGGCGGATGCGAGGATCAGCCGGGCGATTCTCCAGCTCGACGCGCGCGCGTTCGTGAGCACCACGTCGGCGGTCACCGCCATCAGCGCCAGCAGCACCGCGTAGTACCAGGATTGCGTCGGGTAGCGAAGCGTGTTCAAGAAGACGTAGAAGCCGGCGGCACCGATTGCGAGTGTGGCGGTCGCGTAGAGTTCCGCATCGCGTTCCAACGGAGCAGCGGAAATCGGATCGACGGTTTCCGAAGCAAGTCGAACTCCCGGCGATCGCATCTGTCGCAGGATTCCGAAGCCTGCGGTCGCGATGCAGAGCGAGAGCCAGATCCACGACGTGCCGGACCCCATCGCTTCCGTCAGTCGCGAAACGAACCAGGCGAAGCCGAACTCCGGGAGCTGGTTCAGCACGTTCCACTCGCGGCCGCGCTCGAACACGGTGACGTACGGCAGCAACGACAGCGCGGCTGCTCCGCCGACTCCGAGCAGCAGCGCCGCGTGATCCCGTCGTCCGCGCCGCAGGCAGACGAGTGCTCCGGCCGTGCAGGTGGCGAACACGAAAACCGCGTTCTGGTAATACGCCTGCACGCTCGCGATGGCGATTCCGGTCGCCAGCGCGATGCGAAGCGCCGTCGTTGCGCTGGCCGCTCGCCAGATCAGCGCGAAGGCAAGGACGAACAGAACGATGCCGAGGCCGTACCCGCGCATCGAGTCGCCATACCGGAGAACGACCGGGTGCAGGGCGAACAGTGCGAGCGACCAGAACGGGATCCGGGACGGGAACTGGCGCGCGCTCCACCAGAGCGCCGCCACGAGCGAGACGCCGACGAGACAGCCGAGCACACGGTGGCCGAGGTCGCCCGTCGCGCCGAGCCTGGCCCATCCGCGCAGCAGCAGGAACCAGAGCATCGGGAAGCCGTCGTATTGCAGGTTTTGCCAGACGTCGCGCAGCGTCGGTAGCGCGGCGAGCTCGACGCTGTTCACCTCGTCTCGCCACAGCGCACCCGCATTGCGCATCCACACCAGATGCAATCCGATCGCGAGCAACGTCACCGTCGAAACGAAGGCCCACTCGATTCGGCCGAGCAGTTTGCTCGTCACCGCGGCGGGGCTCGCAGCATTCGGACGCCGCGGTCTGAGGATCGGCACAGGGGATCTCCTTGCTGGCAACGATACGGGTTCCAGTCTCTCACAGTGCGCGCACGAGCCGAGAGGTGACGAACGAAATTCATGCCCGCGGCCTCGCGCTCGATCGGTCTCGGCGGCGCTTCCCCTTCGCACGTCGGCCCGGCGCCGTGCGCCGGATCGCCCGCGCTGTCTCGTCGCGGCGTTGCCGCTGCCACGAAAAGCGACTACTTCGTCGAGCGTGAGAGACCCCGAGGCGAATCGAACCGTCTCCTGGCGTGCCTGGGTGCCGTGGGCCGCGCTCTCGCTGATTCTGATCGTCGTCATCGGCATCCGTCTGCGACTGCTCGAGCTTCCCCTCGAGCGCGACGAAGGCGAGTACGCCTACGCGGGCCAGCTCATGCTCCAGGGCATTCCCCCCTATCGCCTGGCCTACAACATGAAATGGCCGGGAACGTATGCGGCCTATGCGGCGATGATGGCGATCTTTGGTCAGACGATCGCGGGCATTCACCTCGGCCTGATCGTCGTCACGCTCGCGACCGCGGTTCTCGTCTTCGTGCTCGCGCGGCGCATTTGCGGCGACGCGGGCGCGGTGGTGGCGGCGGGGACCAGCGCGCTGCTCGCGATCACGCCGCCGACGCTCGGGATCGCGGCGCACGCCACGCATTTCGTGATGCTTCCCGCGATCACGGCGGTGTTGCTGTTACGACGTGCCGAGGTGCGACTCTCGCTGGTTCGCGTGTTCGCGGCCGGTGTGTTGATCGGAGCGTCTGCGCTCGCGAAGCAGGCGGGCGCGGTGCTCGGGCTGTTCGCCCTTTGCTGGCTCGCGAGGCCGCGAGCCTGGCGCGACCCCGCGACCCGACAGCGCACGACGGCGCAGATCGCCGTGCTCGCAGCCGGCGGCCTGCTTCCGATCGGCCTTGCCGGTCTGCTGCTCGAACGCGCGGGCGTCTTCGACCGGTTCTGGGACTGGACGATTCGCTATGCGGCGGCCTACGCGTCGATCGAACCGGTTTCGGACGCGCCGGTGCGGCTCGCACTCGCGCTCTTCGCCCTCGTGCCGGCGGCGCCGATGCTCTGGGGACTCGGTGCGGCGGGTTTACTGCTCGTCTGGTTTTCGCGATCGATGCGCGAATGGCGCGGTTTCGTCGTCGGCTTCCTGCTCGTCTCGTTCCTCGCGGTCTGTCCCGGATGGTATTTCCGCGGCCACTACTTCCTGCTGCTCTTTCCCGCTCTCGGATTGCTCGCCGGCGTGGCCGTGCGCTCGCTCGGTGAACTGCTCGAACGCGCGAGCCTCCGAGTTTCGACCGCCGGCGTGGCATTCGTGTTGTTCGGCGCCGCGGCAGCGCACGCATTGAACGCGCATCGTTCGTTCTATTTCGAACTGACGCCCTCCCGCGCGAGCCGCGCGCTTTATGGCACGAATCCATTCCCCGAATCGATCGAAATCGGCCGCTTCATCGAGCAGCGTTGTCCGGCGGATTCGACGGTCGCCGTCGTCGGTTCGGAGCCGCAGCTCTACTTCTACAGCCATCGGCATTCAGCGACCGGTCATCTCTACGCCTATCCGCTGATGGAGCCGCAGCCCTTCGCGGCGCAGATGCAGCAGGAAATGATCGCGGAGATCGAGCGGGCGAAACCGAGCTGCGTCGTGTTCGTCTCGATCGCACATTCGTGGGCCATGCGACCGGACTCGAAGCGCCTGATCTTCGACTGGCTCGAGACCTACGTGCAAGGACTGCGACTCGCCGGGTACGTCGAGATCCTCTCGAAGGAAGAGACCCGCTATCACCTGCCGCACGACGGTTCGCCGTTCGTGCCGCAGTCGAGAAATTGGGTCGCGATCTATGAAGATCCGTCCGCGGGCTCGTGAGACGGGACGGGGCTCGCCGCTGGCCAGCTCCCGTCCGGAGGTCCGTCCTCGTTTACGGTCCGGGTGATTCGGCAGGAG
Source organism: uncultured Myxococcaceae bacterium (assembly GCA_964505355.1). Taxonomy (GTDB): domain Bacteria; phylum Myxococcota_A; class UBA9160; order UBA9160; family UBA9160; genus CAZDHU01. The sequence continues at coordinate 12,733 of CAZDHU010000186.1, forward strand.
GAATGATGGCAGGGCGAGTGCTCGTACAGCGCGAGGGGGCTCTCGGGTGGATCGTGTTCGATCATCCCGAGCGGCGGAACGCGGTTTCGGCTTCGATGTGGCCGATGATTCCAGCGGCCGTGCGAGAGCTGGAAGAAGACGGCGCGGTTCGAGTCGTGGTGATGCGCGGCAGCGGCGAGCAGGCATTCGTGTCGGGCGCCGACATCTCGGAATTCGAACGCGTTCGCACAGGAGACAGCGCCGCGCGCTCGTACGAAGCTGGGACCGAAGAGGCATTTCGTGCCCTCGCCGGACTCTCGAAGCCCCTGATCGCGATGGTTCACGGGTTTTGTGTCGGCGGTGGGCTGGCGCTCGCGCTGATGGCCGATCTCCGATACGCGGCTGACGACGGGCGGTTCGCGATTCCGGCCGCGCGACTCGGCCTTGGCTATGGCGAGGACGGGCTGCGGATTCTCGCCGATCTGGTGGGAGCCTCGGCCGCGAAGGAGATCCTGTTCACGGCCCGGCTCTTCGACACCGAGGAAGCGTTGCGAATGGGCCTCGTCAACGCGGTCTTTCCGAAGGCCGATCTGGAGCACCGCGTTCGCGAACTCGCCGGGAAGATCGCGGGCAACGCCCCGCTCACCGTCGCCGCCGTCAAGCAAACGCTGCGCGAAGTCGCGCGCGCGGACGGCCGGCCGGATCGCGAGGCGATCGGCCGGGCGATCCGTCGCTGCTTCGAGAGCGAGGACTACCGCGAGGGCGTGCGGGCGTTTCTCGAGAAGCGACCGCCAGTCTTCAGCGGCCGGTGATCTCGCCGGGCTTCGTCGAACCCGCCTCCAGCGCGTCGCGGTCCCACTCGCGCGATGCGCACGAACTTCGCGAAACCGGGCTTTCCGCATCAGGAAATGCAGCTTCCCCCTTGACGTGGCGAGCGATGCGGCGAATCTAGGCCGCTAATCGACCTCGATGCGCGTGTCTGTGCCTGCGTCCGCGCAGCCATCGGGCGGGTGGCCCGTCCGGGACGAATGAGAAGACCTCGAGCAGGAATGGAGGTCCCGAGGGACCGTTATGATGCACCGACCGATCCTTCGCGTGGCTGTTCTCTCTCTCGCCGCGCTGACTGTCGCGAGCGCATGCTCCAAGAAGCCCAAGGAGGCGCCGGCGGCGCCGAGCCGATCGGGTTTCGACGAAGGCCGCAACGCCGGAGAAGGGATGGGTCCGCAGCGCCATCCCGATCTGAAGACGGTCTACTTCGATTTCGATCGGTCGGACATCCGGCGTGATCAGCAGGCGACGCTGAAGGGCAACGCGACGGCGATCAACGCCCACAGCGAGTGGCGCACGATCACCGTCGAAGGCCACACCGACGAGCGTGGCACCGAGGAGTACAACCTCGCGCTCGGCGATCGGCGCGCGAACTCGTCGAAGCGCTACCTCGAAAACCTCGGCATCTCGGCCTCGAAGCTGGTGACGGTCAGCCTCGGCGAGAGCCAGGCGGCGGTGGCCGGTCACGACGAAAGCGCGTGGGGCAAGAATCGACGGACCGAGTTCCTGTACTCGAAGTGAACTGACTCAGCGTCACTTCCAACGGGGCGGATTCGCGCGGCGGATCCGCCCCGTTTTCATTCGCGACGTCGTGACTGCGAGTTGCACACGAGCCGCGCGCAGCGCGCGAATTGTGCGCAGCAGACGTCGCGTGCGCCGGTTGGCTGTGCTCCGACGCTGGTGATAGCTTCGCCGAACCTTCTACCCCCGAGGTTCTCCGATGCCCGTTCACGGCGGCAAACTCGCAGCGCGCGCTCTCAAACAGGCCGGTGTCGAGTGTCTGTTCACGCTGTCCGGCGGCCACATCATGCCGCTCTACGATGGCTGCATCGACGAAGGCATTCGCATCATCGACGTGCGGCACGAACAGGCGGCCGTGCATGCCGCCGACGCGTGGGCGCGCTGCAATCCCGGCAAGATCGGCGTGGCCGCGATCACGGCCGGTCCCGGTGTCACCGACGGCGTGACCGGCATCGCGAACGCGTGGCGCGCCAACTCGCCAATCCTCGTCTTCGGCGGGCAGGGCCCCTTCGCCAACCTGCGACGCGGATCGTTGCAAGAGATGGATCACATCGGCGTCGTGCGTCCGATCACCAAGTGGGCCGACGCGTGTTACGAAACTCGGCGCATTCCCGAATACATCGAACTCGGCATTCGGCACGCGGTTTCCGGCATTCCAGGGCCGGCGTTTCTCGAGATCCCGATGGACATCTTCATGGCGCAGGCGGAATGGGAGCAGGCGCCGGTTCCGAAGATTCGCACCGCGCCGCCGCGAATCTCGCCGGATCGCGCGGACGTGCGCGCCGCACTCGATCTGCTGCGCAACGCGCGCAAGCCGATGCTGATGGCGGGCACCAGCGTCAAGTGGTCGATGGCGAGCGCCGCCCTGAACGCGTTTCTCGACGAGACGCGGATGCCCGGATACACGAACGGCATGGGGCGCGGCACGATCCCGCCGGACTCGCCGCAGTTTCTCAACCGCTCGCGCCGCGAGGCGATGAAGCAGATCGATCTGATTCTGCTCGCGGGTTCGCTGCTCGATTTCCGGCTCGCCTTCGGCAAGACGATCCCGCGCGATGCGAAGATCATTCAGCTCGACATGGACGCGACGTTGATCGGCATGAATCGCGCGGCCGACGTCGGCCTGGTCGGCAATCTCGCCTGCACCTTCGAACTGCTGCTCGAAGAGATGAAGCACTCCGGCACGCGACTCGATTTCACGGCGTGGCGCGACGAGCTGCGGGCGATCGAGATCGACGCCGAAAAGCAGGTCGAAGCCGCGCTCGGCAGCGACGACACGCCGATCGATCCGCAGCGCATGTGTCGCGTAGTGAGAGACTGGTTGCCGTCGCTCGGTGAGTCGATCGTTGTCGGCGACGGCGGTGACATCGTCGCCACCGCGGCGAAGATCATCCCGGTTCCCCGCGAGGGTGCCTGGATGGATCCCGGGCCGCTGGGCACGCTCGGCGTCGGCATGCCGTTCGCGCTGGCTGCGCAGGTCGCGCATCCCGACAAGCGCGTGGTGATCGTCTACGGCGACGGATCGTTCGGTCTCAACGGATTCGAGTTCGACACGGCCGTTCGTTTCGGCCTGCCGATCGTCGGCGTGCTCGGCAACGACGGGGCGTGGGGACAGATGATGCGGCCGCAGGGTGCGACCTACGGCTGGAATCGACTGCAAGCGACGCTATTGAACTACACGCGCTACGACCGCGTGGTCGAAGCGCTCGGTGGACACGGCGAGTACGTGACTCGACCCGAAGAGATTCGTCCTGCGCTCGATCGCGCGGCCGCGTCGGGCAAACCGGCGCTGGTCAACATCGAGATCCGACAGGACCGCGTGTACAAGGGTGGCATCTACGTCTGACGCGCCTGTCGCCCGTGACGCCGACGCGGCGGCGCTCGGGCTCGATGCCAGCGCGCTGGGCGCCCTCGCGCAACGCATCGGCGCGTTTGCCGTGCTCGACCTCGAGACCACCGGCCTCGCGGACGACGACGATGCGCGGATCATCGACATCGGAACGGTCGAAGTCGACCTTCCCGCGGCGCCCGGGGCACCGGCGCGGATCGCGATCGCACAAACACTGGTGCAGCCGGGCCGTGCGCTGCCTCGCGCGATCGTGCGGCTCACCGGCCTGACCGACGCGCAGCTCGACGGCGCTCCGTCGATCGAGGTCGTCGCCCCCTGGCTTGCCGCCCGCCTCTCCGGACGCACCGTGATCGCGCACAACGCCGAGTTCGAGCGGCACTTTCTCACCCGGCAGGTGGACGCCGCGTTCGCCACGGCGAGTTTCGTCGACACACAGGATCTCGTCGCGCTGACGCATCCCGATGCGCCCGATCTTCGCCTCGAAACCTTCACTCGCCTGCTGCTCGGCACCGAGGAACGCCACCGCGCGTTCGACGATGCGCTCGATACCGCACGCGTGATGAGCGCGATTGCGCGCGGCGCGGCGAAGGGCGAGGCGCGATACGCGAACGCCCGCGACGCGCTCCGGCAGTTCGCGCCCGATTCTCCCTGGCGTGCACTGCTCGCGCCGGGTGCGCCGCAGCGGAGCGAGCGCGCGTCGTGCGAAGCGACGGACGCAGCGACCGCGGCCGGCGAGCGCGCACCGGCCGTCGGCGTTTCCGAACCGTTCGCGCGCGAAGCGCCGGTCGCGTTCGACGAACGCGCGATCGTGGCCGCGCTGGAAGACGAAGCGCGCGGGCGCCGGTACTTCGCCGGCTATCGGGTGCGCGCCGAACAGATTCGACTCGCACGCGCCTTCGTGCGTGCACTGCGCGACGGTGACTGGCTGCTGGCCGAAGGCGGCACCGGCGTCGGGAAATCACTCGCCTACCTCGCGGCCGCGATTCCCTTCGTGATGACGCGCACGAGCGACGCGCCCCGCACGCCCGTCGTGGTCTCGACGCGAACGAAGCTGCTGCAGGATCAACTGCTGGCGAAGGACATCCCGGCCGCGGCGCGCATGCTCGGCTGGCCCGGGCTCTCGGTGGTCTCGATCAAGGGACGCGCGAACTACGCCTGCGCGAGGCGGCTCGGGCTCGCGCTCGCGGGCAGCGAATCGCTGGTCTTCGCCGAAGATCGACTCGCACGCGCCGCGCTCGCCGCCTGTGCGAGCACGCGTCCCGACGGAGAACTCGGCTCCGTTCCGGCCGCGCTGCGCCGCCGGTTTTCCCCGCTTCACGGTCTCCTGCATCAGTCCGTCGCCGCACGCGCCGAGCAGTGTTCTCGCGAGCAGTGCGCGCAGGAGGGAGAGGCCTGCCCCTTCGGCCGCAAGCGAGCGCGGCTCGCGAAGGCCTCGCTGGTCGTCACCAACCACGACCTTCTCTTGCGCTGGCCGCCGGACTATCCCGCGTTCGCGCATGCCATCGTCGACGAAGCGCACGAACTCGCGGGCGTGACGGACGAGGTGCTGTCGGTCGACGTCGCGCCGGACGAAATCCTCGACCGGCTCGACGACGTTTTCGGGCGATCGGGCGACACGCGCAAGAGCGGAGCGCTACTGCGCGGCAAGGCGCGACGCGCGCTGGCGAAGGATGCGACGGCCTGGCGCCGCGCGATCGCGCAGGATCTGCTCGCGCTCGGGCGCACGCTCGGCGAGCTCGCGAGCGAGTTCGGCGAGCTGCAGCTCGGACGTGAACCGGAATCCGGCGTCACGATCGCCGCCCGGATCGCGTTCACGCTCGAACAGCGACTCGACGAAGTGTCGCGCACGATCGACGGTTGCACGCAGTCCGATCCCTACGACGAAGCCGCGCGGACGGCGCTCGCCCGGATCGCCGGCGAACTGCGCGGATTTGGTTCGTCGCTGCGTTCCGCGCTCGACGGTGCGGGCGAGGATGCGGTGGCCTCGTTCGAAGGCCTCGTCGCGCCGTGGGATCGCTGGCGACTCAAGGTGCGACCGGTCGAACCCGCGCAGGCGTTTCACGCGCGATTTCTCGAACGGCTCGCGAGCTTCTCGGCCGTCTCGGCCAGCCTCTTCGTGGGCGAGAGCGCGTTCGCTTCGCTCGGCGAACTCGAGATCGAGGAGCGGAATCCGGCTCGCGTTCAGCGCCAGTGCGAGCCGAGTCCCTTCGACTATGCGTCGCGAATGCGCGTGGTCGCGATGGAGACTCCCGAGCGCGACGTCGTCGAAGAAACCGCGCGTGTGATCGCCGGCCTCGCGGGCCGACTCGGTGGCCGAACACTCGGGCTCTTCACCAGCCTGCGACGGATGCGCGAATGTGCGGAGTTGCTGGCGGAGCCGCTGCGCGGCGAGGGCATCGAACTGCTGATGCCGCGACGGGCCTTCGACGATCCGGCCGCGCTGGTCGAACGATTTCGCCAGGGCGGTGCGGTGTTGCTCGGCGCGCGAACGTTCTGGCAGGGGCTCGATCTGCCGGGCGAAACGCTCGAAGCGGTGGTGATCGAGAAGCTGCCCTTCGAAGTGCCGACGGAACTGCGGCGCCGGCGTGAAGAGCGGCTGCGTCGCGCCGGCTTCGATCCGTTCGATCGCTTCGCACTGGGAAAGATGTTGCTCAATCTGAAACAGATGGTCGGGCGACTGATCCGGAGCGAAGACGATCGCGGTCTGGTCGTGATCGTCGACGGCCGCCCGGGCAAGCGTTACTTCCGCCGGCTCGGTGATGCGCTGCCGCCGGGCACCCGCGTGCGCGTTGCGCGCCGCGACGGGCTCGACGCGTTGATGGACGAAATCGGACTTTCGCGCGCGGGCTCCCGCGGGGTGTGATTCCGCGCCGCGTCATGAAGCGCAGCCGTGCAGCGCCGAATCGCGTCGTTACAAAACTTTCACGTTCGTCCGGTTGACACCCCTCGACCGTCCGGCACGCTGCGCGCGCAAAGGCGAACTGCGCCGAGGAGGGGTGCGTGCGCGATCGTTTCCCGGCCGACTGGTGGGCCGTGATCCTCGGGGCTTCGAGTGGATTCGGGCTCGCGACGGCACAGCGGCTCGCAGCGCGCGGGATGAACCTGTGCCTCGTGCATCGCGACCGGCGCGGGGCGATGCCCCGGATCGAGAGCGAGTTCGAGAAGTTGCGCGAGAGCGGCGTCCGTGTGGTGACGGAGAATGCCGACGCGCTCGATCCGGCCGTGCGCGAGGGCATTCTCGATCGTCTCGGCGAAGCGCTCGGCGCCGCCGGGCGCGTGCGCGTGCTGCTGCACTCGATCGCGTTCGGCAATCTGAAGCTGCTCGCCTCCGAAGTGCCGTCTCCGTCGCGCGCGGTGTCCGCGCTCGCGGCCGAACTCGGGATCGATCCCGACCGCCTCGGCCGCGCGGCGAGCGAACTCTTCGCAGCGGGCCGCGACGAACTCGCAATGCTCGCCGCCCCCGCGCAGTACGGATCGCAGTTCCTCGAAGAAGAAGATTTTGCGCGCACGATTCATGCGATGGGCACCAGTCTGCTCGGCTGGACGCAGTCGATCCTCGCGCGGGGTCTGTTCACGGGCGATGCCCGCGTCTTCGGTCTCACCAGCGAAGGAAACGCCGTGGCCTGGAAGGGCTACGCCGCGGTTTCGGCCGCCAAGGCCGCGCTCGAAGCGCTCGCGCGATCGATGGCCGTCGAGCTGGCGCCCCACGGGATCCGCACGAACGTGATTCAGCCCGGGGTCACCGACACGCCCGCGCTGCGCGCGATTCCCGGCCACGAGCAACTGCGTGCGGGCGCCCGCCTGCGAAATCCGTTTCGCCGACTCACCACGCCCGACGACGTGGCGGACGTGATCGCGCTGCTCTCGCGCGACGAGGCCGCGTGGATCAACGGGACGGTGATTCGCGTCGACGGTGGCGAACACGTCGCGGGAGGCGCGGGATGACGCTCGCGCTGCACGGGATCGGTCACTTTCATCCCGAGACCGAGATCACCAACCGTTTTCTCGAAGAGCTCGGCATCGGCACCGACGACGCATGGATCGTGGATCGCGTCGGAATCCGCTCGCGGCGCAGCGTGCTGCCGCTCGATTATCTGCGCACGACGCGAAATCGCGATCCGCGCGGTGCGATGGAAGCGGCGCAGGTGTCGAATGCGGAGATGGGCGCGCGTGCCGCCGAACTCGCACTCGCGCGCGCGGGCATCGCGGCGTCGGAGATCGGTCTCGTGATCGCGGGCGGATCCGCCGCCGATACCGCCTCGCCGGCCGAAGCGTGCAACATCGCCTGCCGGCTCGGCATCGAAGCGCCGGCCTTCGATCTGGTGTCGGCCTGCACCAGTTTCTTCGCGCAACTCAACGCGCTCTCGTGGATGCGGCCGGACGCGCTGCCCGAGTTCGTGCTGCTGGTGGTGCCCGAGGCGCTGACCAAGACCGTCGACTACGACGACCGGTCGTCGGCGGTGATCTGGGGAGACGGCGCGGCGGCGGCGGTCGTATCGCTGCGCGTACCGGGCCGCGCGCGGATCATCGACGGTCGTTTCGCGTCGAGTCCGGCGGGGGCCGACAAGGTCGTGGTGCCGCGCCTCGGTCACTTCGCGCAGCAGGGCCGTGCGGTGCAGATGTTCGCGATCCGGCGCACCACCGAAGGGCTCCAGCGATTGCAGGAAGCGCACGGAAGCGACGCGCGTGTGCTGCACTTCATCGGTCATCAGGCGAATCTGCGCGTGCTCGAAGCCGTCTGTCGCGCCTGCGCGATCGCGCCCGAACGGCACCACAGCAACGTCGAGTGGTATGGCAATACGGCGGCCGCCGGCGCGCCCTCGCTGCTCTCGATGCACTGGGAAAAGTGGAACCCGCTCGACGACGTCGCGCTGGTCGGCGTCGGATCGGGCCTCTCCTGGGGCAGTTGTCTGGTGCGCTTCGGCGGCCCTGGCCCGGCCTCGACGTCCTGCGATGAGTGACGGAGCCCGATCATGAAGTACGCCGAGTTTCAGGCGCGCGATCACTTCGATGCCGCAGAGTTGCTGGCGTTCTCGCATGGTCGGTTGATCGAGGATCCGCCGGCCGGATTCGCGGCGCGTCTGCCCTCGCCGCCGTTTCTGATGATCGACCGCATCCTCGAAATCTCGCGTTCGGGTCCGCGCGGGCGCATCGTCGCCGAACAGGACGTGCGGCTCGACGCCTGGTTTTTCCAGTGTCACTTCGTGGGCGATCCCGTGCAGCCCGGCTGCCTCGGCCTCGACGCGATCTGGCAACTGACCGGGTTCTTTTGCGTCTACGGCGGCGGGCTCGGTGCGGGCCGCGCGCTCGGCGTCGGCGAGGTCGACTTCGCCGGCCAGATTCGGCCGCACGACCGCGTCGTGCGCTACGAGATCGACATCGTTCGCTTCTCGAGGCTGCCCTCGACGGGTGCGGCGATCGCGATCTCCGATGCGACCGTGCAGGTGGACGGCGATCCGATCTACGGCGTGAAGCGCGCCCGCGCCGGCACCTTTCCCGACATCGACTACGCCGACTATCCGCATGCGTCGGCCCGCGCGCACGGCGGAAGGATGGAACGATGACGAGCGAAGAAGATCGCCCGGTCGCGCTGGTCACCGGAAGCGGCACCGGCATCGGCCGCGCGTGCGCGCGCGCGCTGGCGAGCGCGGGCTTCCGCGTCGGGGTGCATCATCGTCGCAGCGGCGAGGCTGCGCAGAAGCTGGTCGACGAGCTCCCCGGCGCGTTCGCGTTGCGCGCCGATCTCTCACAGCCGGACGAGATCGACGCGCTGATGGGTGAACTCAAGGAGCGCGCGGGTCGGCTCGACGTACTGGTCAACAACGCGGGCCTGAATCACGACGGGCCCATGCTGACCATGAAGCTCGACGACTACGACGCGGTGCTGGGGATGACGCGCGGCACCTGGTACCTGACCAAACTCGCGCTGCGCCGATTCATGTTCCGCGTCTCGCGCGGCCGCATCATCACCATCTCGTCCGTGGTCGGGCACACCGGCAATCCCGGGCAGGTGCCGTACACGATGGCGAAGGCTGCGCTCGACGCGATGACGAAGTCGCTCGCGCAGGAACTCGGCGCGCGCGGGATTCTCGTCAACTCGGTGGCACCGGGCTTCATCGACACCGACATGACTTCGGAACTGCCCGCCGTCGTGCGCGACGCGATCCTCGCGCGCGTTCCGCTGGGCCGAATGGGCGTGGCCGATGAGGTGGCGGAAGTCGTCCGATTCCTCGCGACTGGCGCGAGCTACGTGCACGGCAGCGTGATCCACGTGAACGGAGGCCTGTTCGGTGGCTGAGCTCGCCGAAGGGCCGCGTCTCGAACCGGCCGCCGTGCTGGCGCGGGTTCCGCAACGGCCGCCGTTTCGCTTCATCGACGAGATTCTCTCCGTCGACGAAAAGCAGATCGTCGCCGCGCACCGATTCGATCCGGCCGCCGATTTCTACCGCGGGCACTTTCCCGGCAATCCGATCACGCCCGGCGTGATCCTGATCGAAACCATGGCCCAGGCCGGCGTCGTCGCACACGGCATCTGGCTCGTCGCGCAGCAATCGGGCATCGAGGTGCTCGACGATCTGCTCACCGTCTTCACCGAAGCCTCCGTCGAGTTTTCGGGCATGGTGCGGCCGGGAGAGCGCGTGCTGACGACCGGTCAGCCGTCGGTCTTTCGCCGTCGCATGCTGCGCTCGCGGGTCGAGATGCGACGCGAAGACGGCGAAGTCGTCTGTGCGGGAACGCTGGCCGGGATCGGGGTGAGGCGATGAAGCGACGCGTGGTGGTGACGGGAATGGGTGTGATCGCGCCGAACGGCAACGGTGTGCCGGAGTTCGAGCTCGCCCTGCGCAAGGGACGATCGGGCGTGCGCGCGCGCGCCGACATGGCCGAGCTGGGATTCGCTTCGCGGGTCGCCGCCGTTCCCGAAGGCCTCGATCTGCTGGCGGCCGAACACTTCGGCGAAGCCGACCTCGCGGCGATGAACGCGAGCCACCGGCAAATGGCGCTCGCGGCGCTCGAGGCCTGGCAGGACGGCGGTTTCGAACGGCCGGGCCCCGACGACGATCGCGTCGACTGGGAGACCGGCGCCGTGCTCGGTACCGGGATCGGCGGCATGGACACGATCGCCGAGAAGGTCGTGCCGCTGACGCAGTCCGGTCGCGTACGCCGACTCGGCTCGACCGCCGTCGAACAGGTGATGGCGAGCGGCATCTCCGCGCGCGTCGGCGGACTGCTCGGACTCGGCAATCAGGTGACGACGAACTCGAGCGCGTGCAGCACCGGCACCGAAGCGATCGCGCTCGGTGCGTGGCGGATTCGGCAGGGACTCGCCGAGCGCATGCTCTGCGGTGGTTCGGAAGGGGCGAGCCCGTACATCTGGTCGGGGTTCGATGCGATGCGTGTGTTGATGCGCGATTCGAACGACGCACCCGAGCGCGCCTCGCGGCCGCTGTCGGCGAGCGCCGGCGGATTCGTCCCGGCCGCCGGCGCAGCGGCACTGCTGCTCGAGAGTTTCGAGAGCGCGACGGCTCGCGGCGCGCGCATCCACGCCGAGCTGCTCGGAGCGGCGGTCAACTGCGGGGGGCAGCGCGGAGGCGGCAGCATGACCGCACCCAATCCCGAAGGCGTCGTGCGCTGCATCCGCGCCGCGCTCACCGATGCCGGCGTCGACGCCGCGGAAATCGACGCGATCAACGGCCATCTGACGGCGACCGCCGCGGATCCGCGCGAAGTCGTCGCGTGGTCGAACGCACTGGGTCGCGATCCCGAACAGTTCCCGGCGCTGACCGCGACCAAGTCGCTGATCGGCCATGCGCTCGGCGCCGCCGGCGCGATCGAAGCGGTCGCCTGCGTGCTGATGCTCGCGCGCGGTTTCTTGCACGGGAACCTGAACTGCGAAGACCTGCACCCCGAACTGGCGCGCTTTGCCGGTTCGATCGGGCACGTGTCTCGCGAAGCGCCGGCGTTGCGAACGCTGGCGAAGGCGAGCTTCGGCTTCGGCGACGTCAACGCGTGTCTGCTCTGGCGTCGCGTCGAGGATGCGTCGCGCTAGCGCGGCGTTCGTTTCGTTCAACGTCAATCGAAGGAGCTGGAAGATGGAACGCGCAGAAGTGTTCGAACGCATCGTGAAGATTCTGACCCCGCACGCGAAGAACCCGACGGCGCTCGCCGCGGTGTCGGAGTCGACGCACATCCTCGACGACCTGAAGGTCAACTCCGCGCGCCTGGTCGACGTCGTACTCGCCTTCGAGGACGAGTTCGACATCGCGGTGAACGACGAAGAGGTCGACGACGTCAACACGGTCGGTGACGCGGTCGCGCTGATCGTGAAGAAGCTCGGCTGACGAGGTTCGACGCGTCTGGTGACGTCGCTTCCGCTGCGCGCCCGTCTCGCGCTGCACGTCCAGAGAGAAACGAGCCGGCTGCTCGCGCCGCTCTGGACGGTCGCGGTCGCCGCGATCCTGCGCTTCGGCATGGGCTGGCGCATCGAGCGGCTCGGGGAGGTGCGCGCGGAGCATCGCCGGATCCGTCGCGGCACCGGCGCGCCGCTGCTGGTCTGCGCGAATCACCTCACGCTGGTCGATTCGGCGGTGATCGGCTGGGCTCTGGGCTCTCCGCTCTGGTACTTCGCGCATTTCTCGAGCCTGCCCTGGAACCTGCCCGAGCGCCGAAACTTCGCGGCCTCGTCGTGGAGTCGTGTGTTGATGTACGTGCTCAAGTCGCTGCCCATCGTGCGCGGCGGCGAACGCCGGGCGGTGGGCAACGTGCTCGATCGCGCCGCCTTCTGTCTCGCGCGCGGCGAATCGGTGCTGGTCTTCCCGGAAGGCGGACGCAGCCGCTGCGGGCGGGTCGACGTCGAAGCCGCGACCTACGGAGTCGGGCGTCTGCTGCACGCGGTGCCGGCCGCGCGCGTGCTCTGCGTCTGGCTGCGCGGAGTGTCGCAGCTCGACATGAGCGACTTCCCGGCACGCGGCGAGCGCTTTCGCGTGCGCCTCGCGCTCTTCGAGCCGAAGAGCGATCTCGACGGCATTCGGGGCTCGGTGGAACTCGGGCGACAGGTGCTCGGCAAGCTCGACGCGCTGGAGCGGGAGGCGCTCGGTGATCGGTGACGACGTGATCGATCTCGGCGATGCGGAGTGCCGGCCCGGCGCGCAGCATCCCCGCTTCGACGCGCGCGTGTTCGGCGCGAGCGAACGTGCGCTGCTCGATGCACGCGATGCGCGGGGCCGGCAGTCGCTGCGCTGGTTGCTCTTCGCCGTCAAGGAGAGCGCGCTCAAGGCGCTCCGCCGGAGCGATCCCGCGCTGGTCTTCTCGCCGCCGCGCTTCGAGGTGCAGATCGAACACGAGGATTCGCGCCGCTGCGCGGGGTTCGTCGTGCACGCGAACGATCGACTGCACTTCGCGGTGCGCCGATCGGACTCGCTGCTGCACGCGGTGGCGTGGCGCGACGACGTCTCCGTCGCCGATGCGTTCTCTGGCGTGGCGCGCGTCGGACGCACCGAATCTCCGGGCGCGGCCGCGAGGCGATTCGCCTGTGCCCGTCTCGCCTCGCGCCTCGCGGCGTCGCCACAGGCGCTCGCGATCGATCGCGATCAGCGCCGGCCGATCGTTCTTCACGCCGGGCGTCCCCTCGATGCGACGCTTTCGCTCTCGCACCACGGTCGCCTGGTTTCCTTTGCCTGCGTGGCCAGCCTCGCCGCCCGGCTGCGGTGCGCGGCATGAACGACGAGCGCGAGATTCGCTGCATCGGAATCGTGAACCGCGGCGAAGCCGCGCTGCGCTGTGTGCGCGCGGTTCGTGCACTGCGGATGGAAGAGCAGCGCGAGTTGCGCGCGGCCGCGCTCTACACCGCGCTCGAACGCGGCGAGCCGTTCGTGCGGCATGCCGACCTCGCGATCGAACTCGATGCGCGTGTACGCGGCGTTGCCGCCTATCTCGACCATGACGCCGTGATCGCTGCACTCCACCGTGCGGGGGCGGATGCGGTCTGGCCGGGCTGGGGATTCGTCGCCGAGGATCCCGCGTTCGTCGATCGTGTCGAAGCGGAGGGTCTCGTCTTTCTCGGTCCGACGGGCGAGACGATGCGACGACTCGGCGACAAGATCGCCGCCAAACAGCTCGCCGAGAGTCTCGGCGTTCCGGTCGCCGCGTGGAGCGGAGAAGCCGTCGTGCATCCCGATGCCGCGGCCAAGCACGCCGAACGAATCGGCTTTCCGCTGGTGATCAAGGCGGCGGCGGGCGGTGGCGGGCGCGGGATTCGTCGCGTCGACGCGCCCGACGAGCTCGCCGCCGCGTATCGGAGCGCGAGCGCGGAAGCGCGCACGGCCTTCGGCGACGATCGCGTCTTTCTCGAACGACGAATCGAGTGCGGCCGTCACGTCGAGGTGCAGATCGCGGCCGACGGACGCGGGACCGTGCGCTCGTTCGGAGCCCGCGACTGTTCGGTGCAGCGCCGGCATCAGAAGTTGATCGAAGAGGCGCCGCCCCCCGGCCTCGATGCGCGACTGCTCGCGCGTCTCGACGAGGCAGCGCTCGCGCTCGCGCGCAGCGTCGACTATCGCGGTGTGGGCACCGTCGAGTTCTTGATCGCGGGCGACGAGTTCTACTTCCTCGAAGTCAATCCGCGGTTGCAGGTCGAGCACGGAATCACCGAGGAGGTGACGGGCGTCGACCTCGTCCGCCTGCAGATCGCGATCGGGCGCGGCGACTCGCTGCCCGAGTTGCCGGTCGCGGTGCGCGGCGTCGCGATCGAAGTGCGGGTGTGCGCCGAGGATCCCGACGCCGGGTTTTCGCCGGCACCCGGTCGCATCGTTCGCTTCGATGCGCCGTTCGGGCCGGGCGTGCGCGTCGAGAGCGGTGCGGTGGCGGGCGGCGTCGTGCCGCCCGAGTTCGACTCGATGCTGGCCAAGGTGATCGCGCGCGGCAGCACGCGGGCCGAAGCGATTGCTCGCGTCGCCGGTGCGCTGCGCGAGTTCGAACTGGTGATCGCCGGGGGTGCCACCAACCGCGGCTTCTTGCTCGACGTGCTCGACTCGCCGGAGTTCAGGGCCGGTGGCGTCGACACGGGATTCGTCGATGCACGCGCTCCGCTGCCGCCCGAGCGACGGCCGAATGCGGCCGAAGCGCTCGTCGCCGCGGCGATCCTCGCCTATCAGCGCCACCGCGAGCGCGCGCGCGCCGCGTTTTTCGCCGATCCGGGAGTGGTCTCGCTCGGCAGCGTGCCGCCGTCGGACGGGCAGGAGATCGATCTCTCGCACGCCGGCGAGAGCTATCCGCTCGAGGTCTTCGCCGTCGGCGGCTGGCGCTATCGCGTGCATCTCGACGGGGCGCTGGTGGCCGCGCGGCTGGTCGAAGAACGGCCGCACGCCGCACGGCTCGCGATCGGAGATCGCGAATGGCGCGTGCTGCACGACGTGCGTGAAGACGCGATTCGGGTCGAGGTCGAAGGCCATGCGCACACGTTCGGTCTCTTCGGGGCCGGTCAGGTGCGCGCGGGCACGCCGTCGCTGGTGGTCTCGGTGGCGGCATCCGAAGGCGCCGTGGTGAACGCCGGTGATCCGCTCGTCGTGCTCGAAGCGATGAAGAGCGAGATTTCGGTGCTCGCTCCCGTCTCGGGCTGCGTGCGCGAAGTGCGCGTGCGTCGCGGACAGCAGGTGAGTGCCGGCGACCTGCTGCTGGTGATCGAACCCGAACGAGACGATGCGCGCCCGCGTCGTCCGCGCCTTCGTCTCGCGCCGACGCGCGATCCGCTCGCGTCGCTGATCGAAGGCGAGGGTGCGGCAACGCGTGCGCGCGACGGCCTTCGCGTCGTGGCCTCGGCG
>CAZDHU010000187.1:0-20190 GCA_964505355.1 uncultured Myxococcaceae bacterium
ACGTTGCTGATGCCGGCGACCGCGACCATCGTGCAGCAGTGCGCGCCGGCCCGGCCGTGAGCTGGCCGGCGCGCGTCCGGGTCGGCGGGAAGCTCGTTTCGAAGGCGTGCCGCGCGCACCCGCGCGCGGCCGCGATCACGCGGGAGGTCTGACCGACAGCCCGGTCAGGGAAGAAGCGACGTCCACAGCCAGCGCCACGCACCGGTGCGGGTGCGACGGTCGGCTCGCTCGACCCGAAAAACGTTGGTCGCGAGCTCGTCGATGTGCACCTCGGGCACGATCGGATTCGTCGCTCGCAGCCGCTGCGCGCGCTCCCTCACCTCCGCGAGCGGTAGCGGTGGGAAGCTGTGCGTCTTGAACTCTTGCCCCACCTTCGAATCCTTCCACGAGAGTCGCTCGCGCTTCTTTCTTCGCCGGCGAACGATGCTCTTGATCGCGAACAGTCGCTCGCCGAGCGATGCTGGCTCGCGCACGGACGCGGCTTCCGCGTGATCGACGGCGTCGAGGATGCGCTCGCAGGCGAACGACCCGGTCCGCGCCGCAACGTGCGCTTCGAGCAGGTGCTTTCGCTTCTCGGCCTCGCCACTCGGGAGCGATTCGCCCGCGAGAACGCTCCGGATCACCTGCTTCAGCTCGTCGAGAGCGAAGACCGAATGGGCGAGCGCGTTCGGTAGCGGGATTTCCCACTGCGCCGACTGGATCGGGCGGTAGGCGACGACGGGGCGATCGAGCAGCACGGCTTCGACGCCGGTCGTGCAGCCGTTGTGAATGACCAGCTTTGCCGCCAGCAGCCAGGGCTGGACGGCACCTTCCGACGACACCGTGACGTTCGGCAGACCGGCACAGGCACGACGCCAGGTCTCGGGATTCTCTGCTGGGTGCGGGCGCAACACGATTCGCTGTTGCGGGAACGCGCGCGCGACGGCGGGAACCATCTCGAGGAACTGCCGAAACAGCGCCCGGCGATGGCCGGCCAGCGTGCCCTCGCCCTCGTCGGGCTTCGCTTCGCGATCTCCGGCGAACCGACTGAGGTGAGGGTGAAAAAAGTTGACCGTCCCAAAATTGCTGTTGATCAACACGAAATCGCCGTGCCGATCCCGCAGCGCCTTCGCGGCGCCGGCGTAGAACGCACGAAACTCGGGACGCAGCAGATCGAATCGCGGGTTGCCCGTGACTTCGATCGGCGTGTTCGTGTACTGCGGCCACGTGCGCCAGGCCTCGGCGTTGTCGTCTCCGACGGCGAGCAACGTCGTCACCAGTGCGACCGTTTCCGGCGCGAGGCGGCGCTCGTAGTAGAGTTCCCGATTGAAGTAGACGAGCCCTTCTTCGTCCCACGACAGCAACAGATGACCGAGCGCCTTCGAACGGTCGAAGATTTTTCGGCTGGGGAGTGTGAGTCCTTTCTCCAGACGAACCGCGGCAGGGAATCGTTCGGCCACCATGTTGATCGCGAAGCGTGACCCGACGAACGCCGTACGCTCGCGCTTCGCCGCCATGCAGGCGAGCAGTAGCTTGGCGTCGAACTCCCGCACTTCGATCTCGGCGGGGATGATCACGGGGCGACGGCGTTTCATCTCGCACATCCGGCGGGCGTCGCTCGCGGGACCGACCGCGCGAACGACCGGGCGCACGCGCGCCGGTCAAAGAACGCCGGTTCGATGTCCCTTCCAGAACGGTTCGCGCAACGTGCGCTTCAAGATCTTGCCCGAGCCATTGCGCGGAATCTCGGTGGCGAAGCTCACCGAGCGCGGCAGCTTGTATCCCGCGAGGTGTTCGCGCGCGTAAGCGAGGATCGCGTCTTCGGCGAGCGCGGCACCGCCGCGCGGCACGATCACCGCGTGCACCAGTTCGCCCCATTCTTCGCTGGGAATGCCGAAGACCGCCACGTCCGCCACGTCCGGGTGTCGATCGAGCGCGGCTTCGATCTCGGCGGGATAAATGTTCATGCCGCCGCTGATGATCATGTCGTTCTTGCGGTCGCAAATGAACAGGAATCCTTCTTCATCGCGATAGGCCACGTCACCGACGGTCAGGAAGTCGCCGCGCCGGCTCTGTTCGTATTTCTCCGGCGCTTTGTGATACGCCGCGAACACACTCGGGCTGCGCACGTAGAGATCGCCGGGCACGTGCGGCTTCGTGATCTCGTCACCCGCGTCGTCGAAGAGCTTCACCTCGACCATCGGCGACGGCTTTCCGCAGGAGCCGGGCTTTCGTCGCTGGTCTTCCGGTCGCAGCACCGTGTTGACGCCGAGCTCGGTCGAGCCGTAGACCTCGAACAGCGAGTCTTCGGGGAAATCGCGCAGATAGGCTTCTTTGAGCGCGAACGACCAGGGCGCCGCGTTCGCCACCATGCGCTTCATCGACGAAACGTCGTAACGGCGCTTCACCTCGTCGGGAAGCTGCGTGACCATGCGCAGCGGCGTCGGCGCCGCGAAGGTCGACGTCACACGCCAGCGATCGACCAGCCGCAGCCAGTCTTCGGGGTCGAATCGGTGCTGCACGACGACCGTGTTGCCGAGCAGGTGCGAGATCACCGCGAAGCCGCCCGGACCCGAGTGGTAGAGCGGCCCCGTCGTCAGGTAGACGTCGTCCGGCACGTATCCGATGTGGCCGACCAGCGCGAGCATCTGCGCCGGACTGCCGGCGTTGTCGCGCACGGCGCCCTTCGGCTTTCCAGTCGTTCCGCTGGTGTAGATCATCGTCATGCCGGCAGCGCCGGCAACGTCACCCGTGCTCGATACGAACGGATCGGGCGAGGCGTCCGCGAGCAGCGCGTCGCCGTCGAGCTGGCCTTCCCGCGGTGCGCCGTCGAAGACCAGCACGTGCCGGAGCTTCGGGCACTGTGACCGGAGGGTCGCGAAGAGCTCCGCATACTCGGCGTCGACCCACGCGGCCACGGCGTCGCTGTTGTCGACGACGTAGGCGGCTTCTTCGGGCGTCAGACGATAGTTGAGCGGCACCGCGACCACGCCGAGCTTGCGTCCGGCGTGCATCATGCGCATCACGCCGAGCGAGTTCTGCCCGCACCAGACGACGTGACTTCCGCGTCCGACTCCGAGCTTCGAAAGCGCGTGGGCCAGCCGGTTCGCATCCGACTCGAGTTCGGCGAAGGTGCGCGTGGCCAGCCGGGCCGCGTGCCCGCCGCGGGCCGGTCGATCGTCGACCACCGCCAGTTTCGAAGGCTGGCGGGCGGCCAGCGCGGTTAGTACGTCGGGCGATGCCGTCATCCCGGTTTCCTCGTTTCGCGTGACGCGGGACCCGCGAGCCCGCGGAAGAGCAGATCGACCGCGCCTGCAATCGCCGCGCGGCAGCCCTCCATCGACACCTGTCCGTTGGCCCACGCGAGGCGCGCGCCGCTCGACGTGTAGAGAATGGCGCGCGCGGCGACCAGCACGTCGGCGTCACGTCCCACATCACCTCGCGCGCGGCCGCGTTGCAAGATCTCGGCGAGCAGGCCGATCGAGCGGTCCTGCATCGCGAGCACACGTTTTGCGACCCGCGCTTCGGGGTGCGTCGCCGCGCGGAGTGCGATCGTCGTCAGGTCGGGGTTCTCGGCCAGCAGTTCGTGGTGCGCGTCGAGAAAGCGCGCGATCCGATCGCGCGTCGGCTGCGTGCGATCGTCGCTCGCGCGAAACCGCGTCCACGCTTCTTCTTGCCAGCGCGCGAGTTCGTCCACCAGCAGCTCTTCTTTCGAGCGCACGTGGCGGTAGATCGAACTCGCTCCCATTCCCGCCTCGCGGCCGATCTCGCGCAGCGTCGCGCGATCGAAGCCGCGCTGCTGGAAGAGCGAGAGCGCTGCTTCGCGGATGCGGGCGCGACTGGCCCGACCCTTGACCAGCCGCCCGTCATCGTGGCGGACGGGCTTGCGCGAAAAGCGGCTGCGATCGGGCGGCGGGGCGGAAGCGGGCGTCGCCTCCGGTGCGGCCGGAGCAGACGCGGCCATCGAAACAGGCGCCAGCCCGTCGCGCGGCGGATCGGTGGTGGTCACGACCTCTCTCCCCTCGCGGTCGGGTGACCGAACGCGAACAGGATCGCATGGTGTTTCGGCCCGGTCTAGCCAGAAATCGTGCGAGCTTCCGGAACGGCGACGCCGGACCCGCGATCCGAACCGGCCAGTTCACTCGCCGATGATCTTCACCAGCACGCGCTTTTCGCGGCGACCGTCGAACTCGCCGTAGAAGATCTGCTCAAAGGTGCCGAAATCGAGCCGTCCGTCGGTCACGGCCACCACGACCTCGCGGCCCATCAGTTGCCGTTTGTGGTGCGCGTCGCCGTTGTCTTCGCCGGTGCGGTTGTGCAGATAGCCGCCGCGGGCCGGGTCGGATCCGGCATCGAACGGCGCCAGCCGCTCGAGCCAGCGGGCATAGTCCGCGTGAAGACCGCTCTCGTCGTCGTTGATGAAGACACTCGACGTGATGTGCATGGAGTTGACGAGGCAGAGCCCGTCGCGAACGCCGCTCTCGCGCACGACCTTCTCGACCTCGGGCGTGATGTTGCGAAACGCCATCCGCTCGTCGATGCGGAGCGTGATCACGTGGCGAACGCTCTTCATCGCTCGTCGAGTTCGGCGAGCAGCCGCAGCAGCACGCTGCGCATCCGCTCTTCGAGGCACAGCATTCGGCGACGCAGGTGCAGCGCGACGTCGACGCCCGCCGGATTGACGCCGAGCTCGCGCATCAGCAGCGTTGCGAGGCGCAGCTCGTCCGCCTCGGGCGCGGAGAGTTCGTCCGATTCGAAGAGGCCTTCGTCGCGAAGTTCGGCGAGCAGCCGGTCGCTTTCCTGTCCCAGAAACTCGAGGATCTCGCGCGCGCGGGCGCTCATCGGAACAGATCCCGCCGCGGATCGTCGGGATCGAAGCGCGCGAGTTCGTCGAGCGCACGCGTCGCGTCGGCATCGAGTTCGCGCGGCACCCGGATCTGCACCGTCACGTAGAGATCGCCGGCGGCGCCGCGCCCCGGATGCGGCATTCCCTTGCCGCGCAAACGAAGCCGCCGGCCACTGTCGGTGCCGGGCGGAATCTGCAGTGTCGCGCGGCCTTCGAGCGTCGGAACTTCGACCTTCGCGCCGAGCACGGCCTCGCGAACGGTAATCGGAATGTCGAGGTGCAAATCGCGCCCTTCGAGCCGAAACACGGGATCGGGTTCGATCCGAATCGTCGCGTACAGATCTCCCGCGGGGCCGCCGCCCGCACCAGCACCGCCCTTGCCGGCCACGCGGATGCGCCCGCCGTTGGCGACGCCGGCCGGACTACGCACCGTCACGGTCTCGCTGCGCAACGATCCATCGGGTTGCGGGCGTTGCAGGGTCAACCGCTGTTCGACGCCGCGTGCCGCGTCACGAAGCGACAACGACAGCACGGCGTCGAGATCGGACCCGCGCATGCGGAACATTCCCGCGCCGCCCGTCCCGCCGCGGGTCGACCAGCCGCGGCGGCTGAACAGGTCGCCGACGAGATCGTCGACGTCGAACTCGAAGTTTGCGCCCGGTCCGCCACGGCCACCGTGCGCGCCGCCGAACCGGGAGCCAAATGCATCGCGCGCGCGACGCGCCGCTTCGGGATCGAATCCGCCCTGCAACGAGACTTCGCCGAACTCGTCGTACGCGCGCCGCTTCTCGGGGTCGGACAGAATCGCGTAGGCCTCGGAGAGGGCCTTGAACTTCTCTTCCGCGACCTTGTCCCCGGGGTTGACGTCGGGATGCAGTTTGCGAGCGAGGCGCCGGTAGGTCTTCTTGATCGTCGCGTCGTCGGCATCGCGAGCGACGCCGATCACCTCGTAGGGATCGCGACGCTCCATCTCAGAGCAGCTCCGGTTTTTCGAGCCGCTCCTTCACCAGCGCGAGCGATCGGGCCGCATAGAGCCCGTCCTCGATGCGTTCGTCGAAGGTCCACTTGAAGGTGACGAGCGTGCGACCGTCGGGTTCGGCACGCAGACGGCCGACCGTGCAGAAGATGGGGCAGCTTCCGTGCTCCCAAAGATGGTGATAGGCGGCATCGAGACCGACGCTGCCCAGATTGGCCACGAAGGCGGAGGTGAAGAGCGGATCGCTCTTGATCATCGCCCCCGGCAGCAGGCCGAGCCCGTCGGCGCGACGCGCGAGCCAGAGCAGCGCGCGGATCGCGAACGTCGGCAGCCGAAGCAGCACGCTCATCTCTTTTTCGGAGGTGCTCTTTCGGCTGCTGCGTCCCTCGCCGAGGCGGGCGAGGATTCCGTCCGTCATCTGATCGAGCGTCTCGCCGGCCGGAAACTCTCGCTTGATGGTGACGAGTTGCGCGTCGTCCGAGATGCGTTTCTTCGCGCTGAACGTCACCCAGACGCCGCTACGCTGCCAGAGCTTGCCACCCGCCGTGAAGCGGTTCATGCGCGGCCGATCGTGAAGCGCGAGCGCAATCGAGCGCAGCATGAGATGAAACACCGTGCGCTCGGACTCTTTCGGCCGGTTCACGTTTTGCTGCTCGACCAGCGCCAGCGCGGCGGTCACGTCGATTTCCTGAGCGAAGTAGACGAGGCCGTCGACGCGGTTCGGCGAGATCAGCGACATGAACCGCCGAACGGGCGAGGCCTCGGTCACCAGCGTGGCATCGGGTCGTCGTCCAAACATGACGGGGTTGTTACCGCAGGCCCGCCGCGAGAGAAACCCGCGCGGGCCGTTCGAGACAGAAGACCGGTACGCCGAGCACCTCGACCCGGCGCACGAATCGAAAACCGGCTCCCTCGTAGAAGTGGACGTTTCGTTCGCGATCGGTCTCGACCCATGCCGGCAGCCCGCCGGCATCGACCCGCGCCGTGAAGGCATCGAGCAACGACCGTCCGAGTCCGCGCCGGCGGGCGTCCTCGCGAACGCCGAGCGTCGCGAGGTACCAGTGCGGCCCGGTCGGATGTCCGTCGTCGAGTGTGCGGAAGACGGTCGCCCACCGCGCGAGTACGCGCGGGCCCTGCGTCAGCATCGCCCGCGCGATGGCTCCGAGGCCGGGGCGCGGAAACGGGTAACGGCCGGGTGGATTGGCGATCAGGACTCCCTCGGGTTCGCACGCTCGGCGCGCGGCCAGCACGACGCCGTGACGCAGCGCCGACGGCAGCAGCACCCTCATGCCCCGGCGGTTGAACGCGCGACGACGTGCGACGTCGCCGCCGATCACGGCGACGTTGAGTGGATTGTCGACGAACGCATCCGCCAGCAGCGCAGCGGCGAGCGCGCCCTCGACCGCGTCGAGTGGCGCGATCGAGGGCGCGTGAGTCAGCAGAGCGGGGTCGACGCCGCCCGGTTCGATCAGGAGTCGATGGCCTTCGTCGCGACGTCGGGCGCGGCCTCGACCGTCTTCTTGACCGCGGTCCGAGTTCGGCGCACGGCCTTCTTTGCCTTGCCCGCGGGAGTGATCGCCGTTTCGAGCTGTCGCAGAAGCCGAATCAACTCTTTGCGCGCCGACTCACCGAGACGCGTGAATGCGTTCTCGCCCTGTGCTTCGAGCTTGCCGAGCTGATGACTCGCGTTGCGCAACAGGCGTGCGGCCTGACGTCGTGCATCGGTGCGCGCGCGCTCGATCTGCTTTTCCAGCGCCGAGAGTTGCTTCTGCATCCGCTTGCGGAACTCGACCAGCGTCGGCGGAAGCTCCTGGGTCAGTCGCTCAATCCTCGTCGCACCCGAGCCCCGCTTCGCGGAGGCCTTGCGGGTCGTCGACGTCTTTCGGGCCGCCATCTCACTCTCCTTTGAGGGTCACGAACGCGAGCGCATCAGCACGGGGAGCCTGCCGGACGCGCGCATTCTGCACTGCGTCACAATAGCGGCGTTCGCGTGAAGCGGGAGCCGAGCGCAGGACCGAATTTCGATCGGGATCTGAGACCGAGTGCTGCGGGGGGGCCGCTACACGACGAGCGACATCGCCCGTTCAGCAACCGAGCGGCGGATGCCGTCTTCGGCCTCGGCGGTCAGCGACGAGAACTCGACCGCCATCCCAACCGGAAGCGTCGATCGTTGCAGATTGCCGGGCACGTTCGTGTAGAGGACGCGAGCGCCGATTGCGACGTTCTCCGAGAGCAGCGGCAGTTCGACCGCGACGTTGACGCCGCGAACCGAGGGCCGGCCGGTCGAGAGAAACGCTCCGCGCGCCGAAAGTGAGTAGACCTGCGCGTCCTTCTGACGACCGCCTGCAAAAAAGCGCACCACCCAGTCCGTCGGCGCCCGCTGTTCGCGGCGAAGCGTCTCACAGGCGAACGCGGAAAGAGCACGGTTGAGCTGAAATCGAAGCGTGGCGTCGTCGACCGGGTTCCAGGCGGCGAGTTCGACGCCGGCGTCGCGAATGCGTCCGACGCCACCGGTATCCGGCCGTGATCCGACGGCGATGCAAACGAGGCGTCGGGTCGCACGCTCGCGGAGCGAAGCGAGGGCACCGGCGAGGTCGGCGACCGGGAGATCGGGCGGAATCAGCACGGCACCGAAGTCGAAGCGCGGATTCTCGACCAGCGCGAGGGCCTCTTCGGGCGTCTTGGCACGGACGGCCGAGAATCCGAACGAACGCACGCGATCGGCCAGAGCGTGTTGCCGCTGCGCCGCACCGTCGAGGAGCAGGACCGCCGGTCCTTCGGGCATTCCAGTACCTCCCTCTCCTCACCGATTCGGCTGCCCGGCCTCGGGGCTTGACCGGGGGCGCGTGACTCCGGGCCTCGCGCCCACCTAGAATGGGAGCCGCTCGTCCGTTCACGATGCGCCCGCCCCTGCCACCCGACCGCAGATGCGCTGCACCCCGGAGGTCACTTTGCGGATCCTGCTCGTGAATCCGTCCTACCCGTTCGAGGAGTTCCCGCGCCTGCTGGTCACCCTGCCCTATCTCGCGGCGTCGCTCGAAGCCGCGGGCCACGAGGTCGAGGTGCTCGACCTGTTGCTCTCGCGAACCTCCCCCGACCGGATCGAGCGGCGCATGGCGCGCTTTCGGCCCGGGCTGGTGGGCATCACGTCGGTCACGCTCAACCACCACATCGCCTCGCGAATCGCCGAGTACGTCCGCAAATGCGATCCCGCGGTGCCGATCGTGATGGGCGGTCATCACGTCGCGTTCGAAATCGACGGTTCGTTTCGCGACCTCCCGCCGCTCGACTTCATCGCGATCGGCGAAGGCGAACGAACTCTCGTCGAGCTGGCCGGCGCACTCGAAGGTCGCGGCGACGTGCGCGACGTACGCGGGCTCGTCCTGCGCGAACCGGGCACGGGCCGGATCGTGCATACCGCGGCACGCCCCGCCGAAGACGACCTCGATCGGCTGCCCGATCCTGCACGACATCGGATGCCGCTGGCGCGCTATCTCGCGTTCGACGCGCACGCCAGCGTGATCACGAGCCGCGGCTGTCCCTACGAATGTGTGTTTTGCTCGGCGCCACAGTGGACCGGCCGCCGGGTTCGCTATCGCGATCCGCGGGCCTGCGTCGACGAGATCGAGCAGCTCGCCGCGCTCGGCTTCACGGAGATCACGATCGAAGACGATCTCTTCACGCTCTACCGAAAGCATTTTCTCGGCGTTTGCGGGGATCTGATTCGCCGCGACACGGGGATCCGCTGGAATGCGTTTTCTCGCGTCGACACGATCACTCCGGAAATCGTCGACACGATGGCTCGCGCCGGCTGTCAGGCAATTTGTTTCGGCGTCGAGAGCGGAGATCAGTCGGTGCTCGATCGCGTGAAGAAGCATTCGAGTCTCGAAAAGGTGAAGGATGCGATGCGGATGACGCAGGCCGCAGGCATCAGCGCGCTCGCGTCGTTCATCATCGGTCTGCCGGGCGAAACCGAGGAGACGCTGCGTCGCACGGTCGCCTTCGCGAACGAACTGCGCGACGAGTTCGGATCGCTTTACGGCTTTCACATCCTCGCGCCGTTCCCCGGCACCGAACTTCGAAATCGCGCGGCCGAGTACGGGCTCGAGATTCTGACCGACGACTGGGAGCGCTACGACGCCAACCACGTCGTGTGCCGGCCCGACGGCGCGAGCGTCGAAGCCATTCAGGCCGTCTCCGACGAGTACGAAGACACCGTGCGTCGTTACATGCAGTACCAGGACGCCCTGCACGCGCAGGGCCGGCTCGAGGGATACGAAAAGAAGACCTACGAGATGCGCCGCCGGCAAAAACTTCTTTGGAAATTGCTGCTCGACGACGTCGTCGAATCGTTCCCGTCTTTTCGCGGTGACGCGGTCGCAGAGCTGGTCGATTCGGTCTCGCGTGCGACGGGCGTCACGCCCGCGCTCGCCGACGCGGAAACGAGACGTGTGCTCGATCTCGGCGCGCTGGTTCCCGAGACGACGCCGGCTGGCGTGCGTTTCGTCTGGGCGGAATAGCGCGCGACGTCAGTGCCGGGGTGCGACGTCGATCGGGTAAGGCGCGCATTCGCCGTTTCCGATGCTGGTGTACTGCGCAGCCGAGAGGCCCGACGACCAGGCGACGAGATCACGGTAGACACCGCAGCGCTCGCGCGAATCGCGAAGTCGTGTGTCGGCCCCGACCGACGCGACGACGCCGTCGCGCGTCTCGTGCAGCGGCGTCATGCGCGCGCCGCCACCGTCCGGCGTGTCGAGCAGCAGGGTTCGCGGCGGCTCGCCTTCGCCCGGCTCGAACGGCGACCACGGCGCGAGATCACCGTCTCGACCGCGGCCGGGCGCCCCCGAACGCGCGAACTCCGTCCAGTACGACTGCATCACGCGCGACAGCTCGGTTCGGCCGGGCGCGTTCGCCTCGTCGAACATCACCCGGCCTTCTTTGCCGAGATCGAAATGACCGAAGACGAACGGAATCTCGAAGCCGTGTGCCGCACCGACCATGGTCGACAGATCGGCGCCGAGAAGTCGCGGCTGCTCGTCCCAGTCGAAGCGATAGACGAAGACGTCGGACTGCACGCGACGCATCGCCGTCGCGGGCTCGTCCGCGCCCGTCGCTTTCCACATGCGCGAAAGCGCGTCGGCCTTCGCGAGATAGCGCGGCTCGTCGACGAGCCGCGGCAGGAAGCCGAACCAGCGGCGCACGTTGGCGGGATCGAAGAACAAAAAGAGTTTGTTCTCGTCGCGGTTGGTGCCGGCGATCACCGGCACGCGGTTCCAGCCGTCGGCGCTCGCGAAGCGTTCGAGCGGATCGGGCGGCAACACGGCGCCATCGGCAAAGGTCGAGTGCATGTGAATCATGCCCGTCGGCGTCACGTCGTACGCGCCGAGCACGTCGCGCCAGGCGAGCGAACGAAGCCGTTCGGCGAGCTCGGCGGCCGGCATCGAGGCGACGAGCGCGCGCGCGTCGTCTTCGGTCTTCGCACGCCCGGCGCGCACGAACATCCGCGTCACCGCGCGCGACGCCGACTGTCCGTAGCGGGACTGCTCGGGCGTCACGTCGTCGGCCGGCGCGTCGGCCACCGTGCGCGGCGTGAATCGGATGCCGCCGCTCTGCGCGATCGCGCGATGAAAGAGACCCTTCGCCTGCGGCGCGAGGAGCAGCGAGAAGACGTTGGTGCCGCCGGCCGACTCACCGAAGATCGTCACGTTCGCGGGATCGCCGCCAAACGCGGCGATGTTGTCGCGCACCCATTCGAGTGCGCGCACGAGATCGAGCGTCGCAAAGTTGCCCGACGCTTCCGCGGCGCTGGCCGCGTCGGCACGCAGCGCACCGAAACGCATCCAGCCGAGCGGCCCCAGCCGATAATGCGTCGTCACGACGATCACGTTCCGCTCGGTCGCGAGCCGCCCGCCATCGTAAAAGCCGGCGTGACCGATCGTGTTTCCGCCCCCGTGAATCCACAGCATCACGGGCAGGGGCTCGCCGCCGGACGCTGGCTTCACCGCGGCCGCGTGCGGCGCGTAGAGATTGAGGACGAGGCAATCTTCGTCGCCCTGCAGCGAACCGCTTTCGCCGGGAACTCCGGCCATCGCGCTCGCGTACTGCGGACACGGCGAACCGAATCGAATCGCTTCTCGCTCGCCGGACCACGGCGCCGCGGGGCGCGGCGGGCGCCAGCGCAACGAACCGACGGGCGGCGCCGCGTACGGGATCCCGAGCCAGACGTCGTTGCCGTAGCGACCGGCTCCGCCAACCACGATCCCGGACTCCGTCGTACGCCGCGTCGCGGGATCCGCTCGTTCGGGTTCCGCAGGCGGAACCACCGCACCCCGACCGCAGGCGGCGAGCACCGCGCCGAGCGAGAGCACCGCGACGAGGTGACGAACGCGCGACGGCGCGGTCGCACGAAGCGGCGATTCGAAACGGCGCGAAGCGGTCATCGCATCTCTCCCGGCGCGGCGTGCACCGCGTTCATCATGACGCGCGTGTTTTCGGCGTCCAACTGGCCCAGCCGGCGGGCGTGCAACGACGAACTGCGGCCGGCGGGGCGGTGACCGGAGAATGATGCGACGCGCTACGGCCCTCGGACGAAAGGCCAGCGGGTCAGCCGACCGCGCGGGCACGGACGCTGGCGCCCCGGGCAGGATTCGAACCTGCGACCCGTCGCTTAGAAGGCGACTGCTCTTTCCGACTGAGCTACCGGGGCCCGGCGGGAAGTTACTCGTCGGGCGCGGCGTTGCAGCCCTCGGCGCCTCGTCGCTAGGTTGGCGGCTCTGGTGGGCGTAGCTCAGTTGGTTAGAGCGCCAGGTTGTGGTCCTGGATGTCGCGGGTTCGACCCCCGTCGCTCACCCCACGTGATGGCCCGCCGCGCGGCCGCATCGGTCGCCCGGCGTGGTGTTCGGTCCTGAACGGCTGAAATGACATGCCCCGTCGGATTGTCTCCAGGTCAGGGACGCCCGGCGGCGTCCCTGATGGCTCTGGGGGAATCTGTGGCCGGCTCTGGCCCCCGCACTCGTCGCTCGCGCGCCGCCCCGCTCGCAGCCCTGCCCGATCGCGAGATCGATGCGCGCTGGCTCGCCGGCGACGCGGACGTGCTCGGCGAGCTGCACCGGCGCTATCGCACGCGGCTCGAAGCGGTCGCAAACCGGGTGCTCGGTGACAGCGGCGATGCCGAAGACGTCGTGCAGCGAATCTTCGTCGCGCTGCCCGACGCGGACTACCGTGGCACCGCGAGCCTCTGGACGTATCTCTACCGCGCGGCACTCAACGGATCGGTGAACGTGTTGCGCGGCCGGCGCCGGCGCGAGGCACTCGAACAACGGCTGGTCGAAACCCACCGCGCGGCGCTCGAGTTTGCGGCGCCGGCGGGCCCGGAAACGCGTGTCTTCGAGGGCGAGGTGCTGGGCGCGGTGGCGACCGCATTGCTCAGCGTCAAGCCGCGCCATCGCGAGGCGCTCGTACTGCGCATCGTGCAGGATCTTCCGAACAGCGAGATTGCCGAACGGCTGGGCGTTCCGATGGCCACCGTCGGCACCTGGTTGCGCAGAGGGCGACAGGAGTTGAGAGACGCGCTGGGACCTCTCGCCGAAGCGCTGGAGGAGCAGCTCTCGTGATGCACTGGCGGGCACGCCGACTGCTTGCGGCGCTGCCGGACGGTTTGCTGCCGCTGGCGACGCGGGACCGGCTGCAGGCGCATCTCGAGCGGTGCCCGGCCTGCCGTTCCGAGCTGCGGGCTCTCGAACGATCCGAGGCCCTGCTTCGCCTGTTGCCTCGTGCGATCGCTGCAGCCGCCGCTGCTGGCGAGGTCGATGGAGAGCGCCGCCTTTCCGTCCTCGCCCGCTGGACGCGCCGGCGCCCGCTGCCGGTTCGCCCCCGGGCGCTGCTCCCGGGAGCGGTTTCGTCACTGCTCGCGATGGCCTGCGTCGTTCTGTTCGTGGGCGCCGGCCAGCACTCGGGGATCGAGGCGGACGATGCCGAGGCATTCAACTTCGTGCTCGCGGGGAACTTCCGCCCGGCGGACGAGATCCGCCCGAGTCCGGCGCGTATCCGATCGTCGCCCGTTTCCGAGCCGATCCAGCTCGCGCGCCACCAGCCCGACGCGTACTACCTGCCGATCGGGGTCCGCTGAGCGCGAGCCTTGCGAACGCGGGCGGAGGCCGCGCGAGACCCTCGCCCAACCGCCGCGCTGCCCTCCGCTCTTCGTCCGGGACCCCGCTGCGATGCCTCTCGACCCGCCCGCGCCCTCTCGCTCTCTGGCATCGCCCGCATCGTGCGAGCTAGGCTCGGACCAGCCCCAGTCGCTGGAGGGCCTCTCGCGATGAACCGGATTCGTGCTGCACGGCAAGCGCTCGGCTGGACGCAAGACGAGCTTGCTGCCAGAGCCGAGGTCTCTCCGCGCACGATTCACGCGGTCGAGAAGGGGCGGATCTGCCGGCAAGCGACCAAGCGACAGATCCTCAACGCACTCGGCGTCCCCTGGGATCTCCGCGACGACTATTTCCCGGGGGCGAAATCCGTTCGGCGCGCACCGCCGGTCGTCGTTCCGGCTCAGCGCACCGCGTAATCGACGCGCGAACGATTCCGCGTTCGGCGGATCGATCAGCCCTCGATCCGCTCACGAATCAAATGCGCGAGCTTCATGGCCTCCGCGCAGGTTCGCGACATGAACTCCGAGAGCAGGCGCGACGCTTCCTCTTCGTCCCCGCCCGCGATCGCGCGCGCGGCATTTCGCTCGACTTCGGGACGCTCCGCCTCGATCGCGCGCTCGAGCACCGCGAAGCCCTCGCGCACCTCCGGCGTGTGGCGCGGAAAGTCGGCCGACGCCGCCTCCTGCAGACGCGCCATCGTCCACCAGAACGAATCGTCCGACGGCGTCTCGTTTCCACGCGTGAGCGCGACGGGGATCGTCGCTTCGAGATAGACGGGCAAGAAGAGGCTCGTGCAAGGCGTCGCGAACGAAATCCAGACCGGCCACGGCGCACTGCGATCCGGCACCAGCCGCGCGACCAGACTCGCCGTCGTGGTCCCGATCGGCTCGCTGTGCATGCACAGCGTGAAGTAACGCTCGTCGTCCGTGGTCGAGCCCGGCAGGCGTACCGCGCCTCCCTCGAGGTGGTCGCGCAAGATCTCCTGCATCACGCGAACGTCGGCGCGTCCTCGCGCACGAGCGAGCAGCTCCTGTCCGCGGCGCAGACGACCTTCGGAGATGCGGCCGGGAACGCCCGTGTTGCGATACGCGGCCGCGACGTCGACCCGCGCGGCGCTCGTCCACCAGCCAGCGTCGCGCGCAAAGACGTCGAGGTCGCGTGAGCCGATCTCCCAGTCGGCCCCGAGCGAGAGATGGTTGGAGATCGCGTCGAGCTTCGTCCGGCGCGCGGCCCAGCGGCGCCCCGAAGTCTGAAGGATCCATGCCTCCGCCGGATCGGCGAGCAGGAAGCCGTTGTGGTAGCCGCTGCCGCCCGGCGCCAGCGCCGGTCCGCCCTGGCCGTGGGTTTCGAGCGCGGTTGCGATCACTTCGAGTGCTTCGCGTGCCGTGCGTCCACGCTCGAGCCCGAGCCGAACGAGATCCATCCCGATCAGGCCGGGCTGCTCTTCGACGGGCTCTTTGGAGAACACGGTCTCGTTTCCAATTGCGACCGCGTGCTCGTTGACGCCGTGCTCGAAGCCCCAGACCCACCACGGCGAATGCCCCATCACCCGATAGGTTTCGGCGACCTGGGGGATTTCGATGTGCGTGCAGCAAACGCTCGCGCCGGGTGGATGAATCGCGCCGGGCACCTGCACGAACGGCTGACATTCTCCGACCTTGCGGTCGCTATTTTTGGCAAACACGGTGATGCCATCGGCGGCCATCGGCCCGACGGCGACGAGCGAATCGCACATGATCCCAGCCTATCAAAACCGCGGCCGATGGAACCTTCCCCGGAGCCACGCGTTCAGTCCGGTTGATCGTCGGTGAACGCGCCGGCTACGACCCGGGGAGTTCGACCTCCCTCTCCACACCCAGGGCAATCCGGGTCGGGCCGGCGCGGGATCCGAGCGCGAGAGCCCGGAGCCTCGCGTCCCGCGCCTCCGCCCACCCGGCCCAGACGTCATCCGCGGCAGACTCGACGCGGCGCTCGTCAACACCACCCCGGTGCGTGCGTCCCGAGCGGAACCGGCGGCAGCGACCAGTGCGGCGGCGTCTCGCTCATCTTCAACGCCGGCGCGAGCCGTTCGATCCGACCCCACGCCGTCTCCATCTCGATCCGATGCGCGGCGAGCAGGGCCGGATCGACACCGGTTGGTGTCGCGTCGGGCGCGACCCGGGGCAGCGACGAAATCCACGTCGCCGTACGTGCGAGCGACACGCGCACCTGCCAGCTCCCGCCTTCGTCCACCCGGCGCGCGAGCGCACGCATCACTCCCAGCGCAGCGAGATGACCGGTCACGTAGTCGGTGACGGCGGCCGGCACGATCGACGCGTTCTCGGTTCCCCCGTGTTCGTGTGCCATGCCGGTCACGGTCTGTGCGAGCTGCTCCCAGCCCGGACGCGCCGCCCACGGGCCATCGTGCCCGTAACAATCGAGCGAGACGACGACGATGCCGGGTCGCCGCTCGGCCAGCGCCTCGGGCGAGAAGCCGCGTCGCGCGAGCGAGCCGGTGCGATAGCTCTGCGCGAACACGTCGGCGCGGGAGACGAGCCGATGCAAACGGGCGACATCATCGGGTCGTTCGAGATCGAGATGACACGAACGCTTGCCGACGTTGGTGTCGATCACGAAAGGCTCGATGAAGGGAAGATTCGGACTTCGAACGTGCAGCACGTCCGCGCCGTGCTCGGCCAGCGTGCGCGCACAGGTCGGACCGGCGAGCACGCGCGTCAAATCGAGCACGCGGACGCCGCCGAGCGGACGCGCCGTGGAATCTTCGACGATCCCGTTCGCCAAACCCGCGGGCGAATCGATTCGATTCGCGTGCCTCGCCGCAGGAGCGGCCTGCCGACCGTATCGCGGCGTCGGCTCGGCCTCCCCAATCCGAATCAGCTCGACCACCGGCGCCCGCGAAAGCGCAACGCCCTGCGGATGCGCGCGCCACTCCGCAGCGCTGCGCAGCCGTGCACCGCAGAGACGCGCGTCGGCCAGCGCGTCCTCGAGCTCCTGTGCGTCGCGCCCCGCCACCGCGCGGGCGACGGACGCCGCATCGGCGGCGCAGCCGAGCAGCGCCAGCGTGCCCTCGTGAAGGTGAGGGAATCCACCGTGCAGGTGCACCCACCCCCCGTCGCGCGCGCGGTACAACGCGGTCGTCGCGGTCATCTCGCGCGCGATGGCGACTCCCGGCACGCGCTGCAACAGAAACGAAAGCAGCGACATCGCCGCGGCGCGCACGTCGATCGAAAGCCGTTGGGGACGCCCGCCCCGCAACGACCAGAGATCGCCACTCGCGACTCCGACGGCGATCAGCGCCGCAGCGACCGCTTCACCGACACGAAACCGTGTCGCGAGCACGGGATCGGCACCGTGAACTTCGATGCGCGTCGAGATACTGCCCTCCGGCGCGCGACCGAGCGTCGCGAGAAGCGCCGTGGCCTGCCCGACGACGTTCGCCTCGCCGGTGACGAAATCCCCGACCCCGCCCGTTCCCACTCGAGTCCTCCTCGATCCGCAGCGCCAGCACGCGAGCGCTCATCGCGGCCATCCGCGCTGCACGGTAGGCCCGCAACGACCGGACTCGCGAGCGGACGCGCGACCCGGGCCCCGCTGGCGAGCAGAAGCCCCTCGCGGTTACGTTCGGGTCACCCAAGGCGCCGGTAGCTCAGCTGGATAGAGCATCAGGCTTCGAACCTGAGGGTCGGGGGTTCGAATCCCTCCCGGCGCGCCACAAATTTCGCAGGCTTCCGTGATTTGCGCGCGGTGTTCGTTGCCGAACGTCCTCCGGGACGCGACGGGGCGCACGCCCCGACGGCGCGCGGGAGCGAAGAACTTCTCGTAGACGACGCCCGCCGGCTGTGTTTAGGATGCGCGCGCACGACCCGGTGTCTCCATGGGGGAGGGAACCGGGGTGGACCGGCCGCCGCCCGTTCGCGTCGGCCAGACGAGGGGAGGTGCGATGCGCCAGCGTTCGATTCAAAAGACGTTCAGCATCGGAGTGGCGGGCACGCTGTTGCTCGCCGGGCTCTCGGGCTGCGGGCTCGGCGTATTGATGAGCAAGCCGTGGATTCGTGATGCGAACGACGACCGGGTCGTGTTCTTCGGCGATTCGATTTTTGCGCTTTCGGGCGGGATCCAGCAGGTGTTGCACGGCTACGCGGGCGGCACGTTCCGCAACTACACGACCTCGGGTGCGGAGCTGGTCGGCGGACTGATCGCGCCCTCCGTCGAACAGCAGATCGCCACCGCGAACGCGGACGATCCGAACAGCACCGTGGTGGT
Organism: uncultured Myxococcaceae bacterium; assembly: GCA_964505355.1. Lineage (GTDB taxonomy): Bacteria > Myxococcota_A > UBA9160 > UBA9160 > UBA9160 > CAZDHU01. The sequence continues at coordinate 18,212 of CAZDHU010000187.1, forward strand.
GATGGACGGAGGCGGCAACGACATTCTGATTCCGGCGATCGCGTTCGATCCGTACGACTGCATGACGCAGTGGTACGAGTTCGGCCGGCTCTCGTCGACCTGCAAGAGCTTCATCGACGAGATCTACGTCGACGGCGTCGATCTACTCAACGGGTTGTATGCCGACGGCGTCACGCAGGTGATCTACCTCGGTTACTACTACACGAAGAACGGCCTGATTCTCGCCGACGACCTCGAAGAAGCCATCGTCTACGGCGACGGCAAGCTCGCTCTCGCCTGCCAGAACTCGGTCGTGAACTGCACCTTCCTCGATCCGCGCTCGACCATTCGCGACAGCGACATCACGTCGGATGGAGTGCATCCGAACTCGACCGGTTCGAAGAAGCTCGCCGACCTGATCTGGCCGGTGCTTCGAACGAAGATCTAGGCCGTTTCAGCGCCTGTTCCGCAGGGTGCGGGCCGACTGCCCGCACCCTCGTGGAGATCGTCTCGATGCATCTCCTCAAACTCGCGATCTCTGCGCTGGCCATCACCACCGCCACCTTCCTCGCCACGCGGTTCGTATTGCGCGAATCACCGAGTCCAGTTGCGGCGCTCGCGCCGCCCGACGTCGCCGCGAATCGTGGCCCGACGGGTGCGCCTTCTCCGCCGGCGAAACCGACGGAAAAGGCGTCGAAACACGGAACGACCGACGACGAGGCGCGCTTTGTCGCAGAAGTGGCGCGTTCCGCGGATGCGCAGGAACGGACGCTGCGCGAGTCCATCACGCGAATCGGCGAAGACGAAGCCCTCGCGCTCGATGCGCGACTCGAGCGCTATCGCGACGCGGTGCGCTCCGCGCAGGAACGTGACCCGAGTGCACCGATTCTCTCGCAGCGGTCGATGCTGGCGGAGGTCTTCCTGCGCATGCCGGGCGTGCAGCGCGAGCTGTCGGAAATGTCGCCGTCCGCACGCAATCGAGCGCTCCACCACATTCGACGCGAGCTCGGCTTCGACGAGCAGGAGGTCGCGCGCATGGAGGAGATCGACCGCCGGCACGAAGAGCGCTGGCAGAACGGGCTCGCCTACATGCGGGAGCGATCGCGAATCGCTTCGACGTTCGAGGGCGAAGCGCTGGAGGCCGAACTGCGAGCGCTTCGCGAGGAGTATTTCGCGCACGAGGCCTCGACCCTCGAAGCCGAAGAGCGCGGCGGCTTCTTTCGTTTCGAGCGGCCACGCATCTACGGGCGCAACTGACGCCACGCGACTGGCGACCTCGCCAGCGGCTCGCGTCGTGCGTGCGTCTTCTCCGCGCAGTCACGCCGGGCGTCGATCGCTTCTCGCCGCTCGCCGTGACGATGGTGGACGTGGCCGGGCGCCCGGCGTGGACGAGATCGTGTCGGTCGAAAACGTCGGCCGGGTGATTCTCTTCTTCGCGAAGCTTCTCGAGAACGCGTCGAGCGACCCGCCGGCGGTCGGTGCGGAAACGGAGCGCACACGGCGTCGACCCTGGCCGCGCAGCGCTGCCCGGATCGCAGACACCGGGACGACGTTCGTCTCCGCGCGGCCATCGCCGGCCAGAACCTGCAGCCGGCCTGACGCCTTCCATCCCGACACGGGCTCGTTCGAGACCGTGTAACCGCTTCGGTGCCTGCGTCGTATTGCTCGTCGTTCGAAACAGACGGGCCGGCATCCAGGTGGAGCGGCGCCTCGTGGTCCGTGGCCTCGCGCCACGATGAAAGGAAAGTTCGTGAAGAATCGAAGTTCGCTCGTCGCCTCGGCGGCGGCTGCCCTCGTACTCGCCGGCTTCGCCGGCGCGGCCCGCGCCGAAGAGCCGGGAGCCGAGGCGAAGATCCGCTGCGAGGGCGTGAACTCGTGCAAGGGACACAGTGAGTGCAAGTCGGTGTCGAACTCGTGCAAAGGCCAGAACGGCTGCGGGGGCAAGGGGTTTCTCATGCTGACGCGCGCGGAGTGCGACGCGGCGAAGGCGAAGGCCGCGA
>CAZDHU010000188.1:0-6997 GCA_964505355.1 uncultured Myxococcaceae bacterium
CGCACCGACTTCGGGCGTGAGCAGCGTGAGCACCGACTCCGGGCCCTGTTCGGTGATCGCGTCGAGCATGCCGTCGGCGATCTCGGTCAATGCCTCGTTCCACGAGACGGGCACGAACTTCCCGTCGCCGCGTTCGCCGACACGCTTCAGGGGTTGGGTGACGCGATCCGGCGAGTAGTGGCAGTGGCTCCAGCACGCACCTTTCTGGCATCCCATCGGATTCATGTCGGGAATGCCGGCCTCGACGGGCGCGTGCAGACTCGCCTGCTCTTCGCGCACGACCTTTCCGTCCTTCACGAAGACGTGCCACGAACAGCCGCCGGGATAACAATCGACCGAATGGCTGCCGTAGGTCACGCTGTCCCAGTTCCACTTCGCGCGGTAACGGTCGGCCCAGGCGCCTTCGGTGCGGCGTGCGTCGCGGGGGTGATCGGTCACGAAACCCTCCCATCGGCCGCGGGGGCGGCAAAAGAGCATTTACTCTAGTCGGTCGAGTCAATACTCTTCCGGCACGAGCGTGTCAACGAATTTGTGGCGGGCGGAAGGAGCGGCGTGGGAAACCGGGAACGAATCGTCGAAGCGGGGCTCGCGCTCTTCAACGAGAACGGCGCCCCGCGCGTGACCACCAACCACATCGCGGCGCATCTCGGGATCAGCCCGGGCAATCTCTACTATCACTTTCGCAACAAGGAAGAGATCATCCGCGAGCTCTTTCCGCGGGTCGAAGCGGCGGCTCGCGATTCGCTCGCACTGCCCGAGAACCGCGAGATCACCCCGGCCGACGTCGGCGCCTATCACCTCTGCGGTGCGCGCAGCCTCTGGGACTACCGCTTCTTCTTCCGCGATCGCAGCGAACTGCTGGAGCGCGATCCGCTGCTCGGCGCTCGCGATCGCGAACTCGAGGCCTGGTTGATCGAGCAGTTCGGGGTGCTCTTTCGCCGGCTGCGCGATCAGGGCGACATGAACCTTCGAGGTTTCGACGACGATCTCAAAGCGCTCGCGACCAACGCCGTGATTCTCTGGATGGGATGGCTTCCGTTCGTCAGCACCGCGCGCGCGCGCTCCCGCATCGATCGAGCAGACATCACGCAGGGCGCGTGGCAAAGCTTTCTCACCTTCGCGCCCTTCCTCGATCGAGAGTTCGTCGGGGCCGTGCGATTTGCGATCCATGACTGGGGCGCAGAACCGAAGGGGCGCCGGCGAAGTGCGCGCTGAGATCCGCCGGCGGTCGATCGCCCGTTTCGGTGCGTGCGCGCGCGGCGCGGATCGATCAGCCGCGAGCGATCCAGAGCGCCGCGCGATCGAGAACGAGCCAGGCACCGACCGCTCCGATCGCGTTCGTGCAGAGGCCGCGGAAGAGAGCCTCCGATCCCGGAACGTGTCGCCGGAACGCACTCGCGAGCGGCAGCGCGGCGATCACGAGGCCGAGCTGCGTGATCTCGATGCCGACGTGAAACGAGGCGAGCGCCGGGACGAGTGCGTGGCGCGGAAGTCCGACCCGCGCGAGCGACGAGGCGAAGCCGAGTCCGTGAACGAGGCCGAAGCCGAAGGGCCAGAGCGCCGGATGGCGTTCCGGGCCGCGCGTTCCGCACTCGCGAGGCGCGGCGAGCGAGACCGCAAGGGCGACCAGCGTGGCCGCGATCGCCGTCTCGACGAGTGCGGGAGCGGGCAGAACGTTCCGCGACACGACCCACGACAGACTGGCCGCATGCCCGGCGGTGAATGCGCTGATCGCCAGCACGAGCCTGCGGCCGCGAACGGCGAGCGCGAGCCCGGCGAGAAAGAGCAGGTGGTCGATCCCGCCGAGCAGGTGGGTTGCACCGAGGAGGAACTGATCGCGAAGCAGATCGACGGTCCCGCTGCGCGCCGGCACCGTGAATCGCGGACGGTGCGCGGCGAGTAGACCCTCGGCGACGGAGCCATCGTCTCGCTCGAAGTGGATCAGGAGCTGGGCCACGCTGCCGTCGATTCCCGAAGCAGTGATCGTTTCGCCGGCGAGCCCGCCCGCGCAGTCGAAGGATGCTTCGACCGCGAGCGCCTGTTCTTCGACGCGCAGGGTCGCGGGATCGAGCGCGTGGCAGCGACCGGGCAGCACGGGCTCGATGCGAACGCCGCGGGTCGCGGGAAGCGGCGTGCGCAGCGTCGCGGTCAGCCGGCCCTCCGCGGATTCACGCAAGGTGAGCAGCGCTGGCGAGAGCGGATGCGCCGTCGCCGCCGAACTCGCGATGGCGAAGAGAGTGGCGACGCGCAGGATGCGGAGGCGCGCGGTGAGCGTGACGTTCACGGGCGGCGCTCGATCTGTGCGCGCAGCACCGCGATCACCGCACGCACGCGCGCCTCGACACACGCGTCGCGTCGTCGCCGGAGTTCGTCGTGCGCGCTCGGCGCGCCGCCGGGATCGAACTCCCGCGCACGAACTCGAAAGAGATGCCAGCCCGCCGCGGAGGGCAGGGGGCCGATCCAGCGGCCGACGGGTGCTTCGAAGATCGCGCGCGCAATCGGCTCGCCGAACCAGCGAGCGAGCGCCTGGAGGGAGAAGGCGGAATCCGACAGGTCGGCGAGATGTGGATCGCCCCGGACGCGCACCGATTCGGTCGCGTCGTGCGCAGGGAGGGAGCTTCGATCGCGCTCGCTCGTCGTGCGAAGCGCGTCGAGTGCCCCGCGCGCATCGCCCTTCGCCCGGTCGCCGCGGGCCGCCGCATCGAAGAAGCGTTGTTCGAGCCGTACACGGTCCGGTGTCGCCCCGGCGATGCTGGTGACGCCGGCCGTCGGAGACGAGAGCGACACGTCGCCGTCACGCGCGCATTCGTGCTCGCGGACCCCGGCCGCGATCCGCCGTCGCATCACACCCGCCAGCCGGCGTCGCGCGACGGGATCGGTCTCCTGCATGCCGAGCGCGAGCGCCTCGGCGAAGAGCGCGCGATCGGAGAGATCCGGAGATGCACCGAGCGCACGAAGGTTCGCGATCAACCGGCGTCGAACGACGGGATCTCGCTGATGGACGCCGAGTCGTCGCGCGGCTTCGGCGAGCAGGTCGTCGTCGTCACACGCCGCGCGTTCGCGTGCGCAGAGCGGCGCCTCGAAGACGGGGTCGGGCCGCAGCGCCTGCTCGCTCGCGAAGCACAGCGCACCGATCGCGAAGAAGCGAACCACCGGTCGGCCCGTCGCGCGGCGAGGCTTCACGGTTCGTTCTCGAGATCGCGTGGTTCTTCGTTCGCGGGCCGTGAAGGTTCGAGCCAGATCGGAGACGTCCAGGCCCGCTCTTGAATCGTCGGGTGATGCTCGGGGGCGCAGCACGCGGCAAAGCCCGGCGCGATGCTCGCCGGACGCGTGCAATCGACCTGCGCTGCGAGGCAGAGATGGGCGCTCCAGCGACAGCTCGGATTCTCGAGCACGCGTGCGTAGTAGAAGGCGCGCTGCGCGGGATCGGCGTCTTCGTCGGTAAAGCGGGCGCAGAGCGACGCAAAGCCCGGCCCGCGCGGAAGGCAGTCCGCGGGATCGACGCTGGCCCCGCCGTTCGCGTCTCCCGCCACGTCGATCACGCGCTCGTGCAGCTCGCCGTTCTCGAGCCATCCCTTCACGATCTGGATGCGTTGCAGCGCGGTGCCCGGCCGGTCGGCCGTACCGGGATCCGCGAGTGCGAAGACCGCGAACGAGGGCGGGCGTTCGTCGTCCGGAGTTCCCGCGGATTCGATCACGCCGCCCATCGGCACGCCGTGCGCGTAACCCGCGCGCGCAAAGTCGTTTCGTTCGCACAGATCGGGCGGCAGCGAACGGCCACCGAAGAAGCGAACGATCGGCCGCGTACCACTGGTGCCGTAGGTTTCTCGGCGTCGCATGGCCGCGAAGAGCGACTCGCGCGAGTTCTCTTCCGCCCAGATCACCGCGAGCCCTCCCGGGCCGAACTCGAGATCGTCGGGCAATCCGCGTGGAGTTCCGCCGGCCGCGGGCATGCCTGCGCCGCCATGGCCGGGATGTCGATCTTCGTCGGTTGCGCCCGCCGCACCGAGATGCGTATCCGTGCTCGCGACGAGGCCGAAGCGGAACGGATTCGCGCCGGTCGCGGCCTCGACGCGTAGCCCCTGCTTCAACACGTCGCGTAAATAGCTCGCCGCCGGGGGCGCGCCGGCCAGCAGCGGAACGTACTTCCCGGCGAACGCATCGTACGGAAGCTGCTCGAAGTCGCAGAGCTCGTCGGCGGTTCCCGCGCCGAGGCGACATTCCGAATCGCCCTTGTGCTGCATCACTTCGGCGAGCGGTTCGAAGAACGCACGCGTCTCCGCATCGTCACGAGTCAGCGGGCGGCCGTCCGCGCGCACGGTTTCGAAAAGTAGTCCGCCCGAGAGATTCGAGTTGTGCGGGATGGTGAGGACGTCGCAGCCCGTCCCGGCGTCGAGACAGTCGCGGCGCAGCGCGTCCCACAGCGCTTCGGCCGTGTTCGCTTCGAGGTAGGTGGTCGGCACGTCGGGCACCGCCGTCCCGCGGAAGATCACGTTGCGATGCAGATTTCGAGAGCCCGCCGATCCCGTCCACTCGTAGCCCGTGAAGCTGGTGTAGCGGCAGCGCGGGCTTCGGTCGTAGGCCTCTTCGGCGGCGTCGCGCGTCTCTTGCCACGGGCCGCGCGCGGCGTCGCGGCAGAGCACTCCGTCCGGACCGCAAAATTCAAAGCGCGTCGGCCGGGAGAAAAAGTTGGTCTTCGTGTTCATCACGAAGAACGCAACGCGCGGCCAGTCGCGCAGCATCCGACACACGAATGCGTCGTAGGCCGGCGAGCCGGGCGTCGTGCACAGGCGCACCTCGCCGAACTGTTCGGCGTGATCGGTGACGATCGCGAAGTCGAGCGGACGGCGCAGTTGCAGCGTGCGCTGCGGCCGGCCGGCTGCGTCGTACGGCGGGAGCCCGAGCGGCTCGCCGCGTGCGAATCGATGCGCGTCGCGCGGCGTGCTGCGAACGTCCTGCGTGCTCGCATCCTGCGAGAAGCCGGTGTGCACGTGCGTGTCGCCGAAGAACGGCCGGCGCAGCGGGTCGTGCTCGGCGCAGGGTTCGCGTGCGTCCCGCGCGACGACGAGCGGAGGCACGGGCGCCGAACGCGCCGGCGCGGCCGGTTCATCGGCGCTGCACGCGAGCCAGCCGAGGGCGAGCGAGAGCCTCGCCAATCGACCGAGCCGGTGCGTCGCGCGGGTCAGTCCGCGACGGTCCAGGTGTCGCCGGACGCGAGCAGTGCGGCGAGGTCTCCGGGGCCCCGCTTCGCCCGTGCCTGCTCGATCTGCGCGTTCAGCATCACTTCGTAGGAGGGGCTGTCGACGGCGCGGAAGACGCCCACGGGCAGCGGAAACTCCGGCCGTTGCAGCGTGCCGAGCGCGAACGCGTAGGCCGGCGTCTGGTGATGTTCGTCGTGCACCGCGACACCGGCCGCGAGCGGATCTTCGTCGTCCCGCAGCGGCACGGTCGACGGCACGCCGCCGTCGATGCGGATTCCGCGCCGCGCACCCGGCGAACCGAAGACCAGCGGCTTGCCGTGTTCGAGCAGCAGCGTCGAGTCGGGTCGCGTCGCGCGATCTTCCATCTCCGCCCACTCGCCGTCGTTGTAGACCACGCAGTTCTGCAGGATCTCGATGAACGCCGTTCCGCGGTGCGCGTGCGCCCGGTGCAGCATCTCCTGCAGGTGGCGAGCGTCGACGTCGATCGTGCGCGCCACGAAGGTCGCGCCGGCCCCGAGCGCGAACCGCACGGGATCGAGCGGATGATCGATCGACCCGAGCGGCGTCGATTTCGACGTCACTCCGAGCCGTGACGTCGGCGAATACTGGCCCTTGGTCAGGCCGTAGATCCGGTTGTTGAAAAGAAGGATCTGCAGATCGATGTTGCGCCGCAGGGTGTGCAGGAGATGATTGCCGCCGATCGACAGTGCGTCTCCGTCGCCCGTCACCACCCAGACCGAGAGTTCCGGCCGGCTCGCTTTGATGCCCGACGCGATCGACGGCGCGCGCCCGTGGATGGTATGAAAGCCGAAGGTGTTCATGTAGTAGGGGAAGCGGCTCGAACAACCGATCCCCGAAACGAACACGATGTTCTCGCGCGCGACGCCGAGTTCGGGCATCACCTTCTGCACGTTGGCGAGAATCGAATAGTCGCCGCAACCCGGACACCAGCGCACGTCCTGATCGGAGACGAAATCTTTGCGGGTGGCCGCCGCTGCCGGCCGGGCCTCGGTCATGATCGGGCTCCCTTCGCAGCGCTTCCCGCGCCGAGGATCGATTCGATTCGCTGGCGGATCTCGCCCACCTTGAACGGCTGGCCCTGCACCTTCGACAAACTCTCGGCGTCGATCAGGAACTTCCCGCGCAGCAGAAGCGCGAGATGACCGAGATTGTGTTCGGGCACGAGGAAGCGGCGGAAGCGCTTCAGTACCTCGCCGAGATTCGGCGGGAACGGGTTCAGATGTCGGAGGTGCAGGCTCGAGACGTCGAGGCCCTTCGCGCGCGCCTCTTCGACCGCGGACGTGATCGCACCGAACGTGCCGCCCCAACCGATCACGAGCAGATCGCCCTCGTCGCTGCCGCGCACCTCCGCCGGCGGAAGCTCGCGGGCGATGCGCTCCACCTTCTCGGCACGCAGGTGCACCATGCGTTCGTGATTGGTCGGGCTGTAGGAAATGTTGCCCGAGCCGTCTTCCTTCTCGATGCCGCCCACCCGGTGTTCGAGGCCCGGTGTGCCCGGGATCGCCCAGCCTCGTGCGAGCGTCTCGGGGTCGCGCACGTACGGCCGATAGGGTTCGGTGCCCGCGGGCTGGTAACGCACCTCGGTGCGGGGCAGCGTCGCGACGTCGGGAATCTTCCAGGGCTCGGCGCTGTTGGCGAGAAACCCGTCCGAAAGCACGACCACCGGCGTCATGTGACGAACGGCCATCTGAAACGCTTCGATCATGATGCCGAAGCCGTCGCCCGGGGTGGCCGGCGCGAGCACGGGCAGCGGACTGTCGGAGTTTCGTCCGTAG
>CAZDHU010000189.1:0-1519 GCA_964505355.1 uncultured Myxococcaceae bacterium
TCGTTGATGCGGTTGCTCAGCGTCGTGATGTTCTGGCGGATCGCGTTTTCCTGGATGCGCTGCGCCGCCTGCGGGCGGAAGGTGGCGACGAGCTTCAGGTCGGCCCCGTCGGTCGCCTCGACCAGCGCGAGGTCGGGCACCGTGTCGGCGATGGCCGCGCGAGCCCGCTCGCGGGTCTCGGCGTCGCGGAAGCGGATTTCGATCGCGTCGCCCGCACGGGTGATCCCCGCGTGGCGCAGGTTGCGGTCGCGCATCAGCGTGCGCAGGTCACCGGCGGTGCCGTCGATCCGCTTCGACAGCGCCTGCTTCATGTCGACCTGAAGCAGGAAGTGCACGCCGCCGCGCAGGTCCAGGCCGAGATACATCGGCAGCGCGCGCAGGCTGGTGAGCCAGTTCGGCGAATTCGACAGCAGGTTCAGCGCGACGATCCAGCTCGGGTCGGACGGATCGGGGTTCAGCGCCTTCGCCAGCGCATCCTTCGCGCGCAGCTGCGTGTCGGTGTCGCGGAAGCGCGCCTTGACCGAGTTGCCGTCGAAGAACAGGCCGGTGTTGGCGATTCCGGCCCCGTCGAGCACCGATTCGACGCGCCCGAGCATCGAAGGCTCGATCTTCAGCGTCGCCTTGCCGCTCGACACCTGGACGGCCGGGGCCTCGCCGAAGAAGTTCGGCAGCGTGTACAGCAGGCCAAAGACCAGCGCCATCGCGATGATCGCGTACTTCCAGACCGGATAACGATTCATTCGGCTGCCTGGTTGGGGCGCCCTCGGGCCCGCACGGATTGCCCTGCTCAGATCGCCTTGATCGTGCCGTTCGGCAGCAGCGTCTGCACCGCGGCCTTCTGGAACGTCATCTCGATCGCCGAATCGCCGCCCTTCGAGTCGGGGGCGCGCGCGACCTCGATCGTGACGTAGCCTTCGGCGACCTTCGTGATCCGCCCGACCAGGCCGCCCGAGGTGACGACCTCGTCGCCCTTCTTCAGCGCCTCGAGCATCGTCTTGTGCTCCTTGGCGCGCTTCATCTGCGGGCGGATCATCAGGAAGTACAGCACGACGAACATCAGGATGATCGGCAGGAAGCCGATGATCTGCTGCTCGGTGCCGCCCGCGGCCTGGGCGTATGCGCTGGAAATGAACACGGAGGGGCCTCCCTTGAACGACCGGGGATTATAGCAACCGTGACTTTGCTCACGTCGGCAGGCTTGCCGGCGGCGCCCTCGCGCGCCGGCCGCGAACCCGTGGCGAGGGGCCGGACGACCGCAAGTGCCTGATATGGCAGGCAGGTCGGCGCGCTGGCACGCTCGTTGCATGTATCGTCGCGATACCAGCCAGGGATCAGGGCCCGCGTTCGCGGGCCCCTTTTTTCCCGGCTGGCAGCGACGGCGCGGGGCCGGACCTCAGTCGATCCCGCGGGCCCGGTCGGCCGCGAAGCGGCGGGCGAACCCGTCGAATTCACCGGCCTCGATCGCCGCGCGCATCTGCGCCATCAGCGACAGGTAGAAGTGCAGGTTGTGGATCGTGGC
>CAZDHU010000190.1:0-24867 GCA_964505355.1 uncultured Myxococcaceae bacterium
GACGCTTCGCGTCCTGCGGTGCGCAGCTGTCGCGAAGAGGCGCGATCGGCCTGCCGCCGATCGCTTGGGGACGCTTCGCGTCCTGCGGTGCGCAGCTGTCGCGGGAGGCGCGATCGGCCTGCGGCCGATCGCTTAGAGGCCGCGTTCGAGGACGTCGATCACCCGGTGACGGCGGAAGCCGGCGTGTTCATAGGCTCGGAGTGCGGTGCGGTTGGCCGGTGAGAGCAGCAGAAGAGCCTGCTCGATGCCGGACGCGAACTGCTCATCGAGCGCGCGGGCGACGAGGGCCGAGCCAAGGCCGCGATCGCGCAGATCGTTGCTGACGCCGACGTACGCCACCCAGGCCCGCTTACGGAGGTGGGTCTCCAGTTCGACGAAGCCCACCGTCCGCCCCTCGAGCAGCGCGACCAGCGTCGGACGCAGGGGATCGACCAGCAGCGTCTCTTCGGCTTCGAGCGAGCGCGGCTCGAAACCACAGGACTCGTAGACGGAGAGCACGCCCGGCGCGTGTTCGGGGCCTGCCCGCACCACTTCGAGCCCCGCGATTGCAGGAAGCGTCGCTTTCGGCGGCGCGTCACAGCGCATCAGCAGATGCTGGCGGACCGGACGAAAGCCCGCCGACGCGAGCAGCGTGTAGCCCGCGTGGTTTCGGGTTCCGATCGCGGCCGAGATCACCTTCAGTCCGAGTTCGTCGGCGCCGTAGGCCAGCGCGGCGCGAAGCAGTTCGCCGCCGAGGCCGTGCCCGCGGTCGCCTCGACCGACGATCGGCACCAGCAGGCCAGCGGTCGTCCATCCCGGTTCTCTCAGGAAGCCGACCAGGCCGGCGGGCCGCCCGGCACCCGGGTCGGCCACCCAGAGATGTTCCGCGGGCTCGATGCGATGACGCCTGAACTCGGCGAACAGGTCGTCCTCGCACTCCCACGCCGGGTTCAACACGAAGTCGGATTCGCTGCGGCGGCACGCCATCGACAGCTCGACCAGCGCGGCCGCGTCCTCGGCGCGGAAGGGGCGGATCTTCATCGGGCGACTCCTCGCATCCCCGCCAGTATAAGTGCCGCGACCCCGGGGGCTGTCTTTGACACGCTCGTCAGCCGTCTCGTAGACTCGCCCACTTCCTCCCCCACACGGGCCCGCCAAAGCCCGACCTCGAAAAGGAACTTCGAATCATGGGAAAACTGGCCCGCGCCGTCGTTTGCCGTGAATGGAACAAGCCCGTCGTCGTCGAGCAGGTCCAGGTCGAATCGCCCCGTCGCGGCGAGGTGATGGTGCAGATCAAGGCCTGCGGGGTCTGTCACAGCGACTATTCGGCGACCAACGGCACGATTCCGATGCCGCCGCCGGTGGTGCTCGGACACGAAGCGGCCGGCGTGATCTGCGAAGTCGGCGAGGGAGTGATGGACTTCGCGGTCGGCGATCACGTCGTGGTCTCGTGGGTCGCGATTTGCGGCCGCTGCCGCTACTGCGTGATGGGCCGACCGGCGCTTTGTGACGCTGCGCAGAAGGCGGCCATGACGCTGCCCGACGGGACGCGACGGCTGAAGGACAAGGATGGCAAGGAGCTGAATCACTTCGCCGGGGTCGCGGTGATGGCCGAATACGCGACGATGCCGCGCGAGAACGTGATCAAGATCGATGCCGACGTTCCGCTCGACAAGGCCGCGCTGGTCGGCTGCGCGGTGATGACGGGCGTCGGAGCCGCGATCAACACCGCGAAGATCGAGCCGGGATCGCAGGTCGCGATCTTCGGAGCCGGCGGCATCGGCCTCAATGCGATTCAGGGCGCGGCGCTCGCCGGAGCCTCGAAGATCATCGCCATCGACATGGCCGACAAGAAGCTCGGCATGGCGCAGCAGTTCGGCGCCACGCACGTCGTCAATCCCTCGACCGGCGGCGATCCCGTGCAGCGCATCATGGAACTCACCGGCGGCGGTGCGGACTACGCGTTCGAGTGCATCGGTCTCGCGACCACCATTGCGCAGACCTACAACTGCGTGCGCAAGGGCGGCACGGCGGTCGTCGTCGGCGTTTCGAAGATGTCGGACGTGGTGCAGCTCGGCGCGTTCATGATGCCGTTCCAGGAAAAGGTGCTGATGGGATCGATGTACGGGTCGGCAAGGCCGAGCATCGACTTCCCGCGGCTGCTCTCGCTCTACAAAGAACACCGGCTGAAGCTCGACGAACTGGTGACGGCCACCTACCGGATCGAAGACGTCAATCGCGCCTTCGACGACATGAATCAGGGCGTGAACGCGCGCGGGGTGATCGTCTTCTGACCCGGAACGTGCACGAGGCCGGTGGCGACCGTGATCGCCATCGGCGCTCGTGAATGATTCGGCCAGCGGCGACGGAAGCAGCCGATCGTGCCCCCGCGCCCCGGAGCGCGTTTCCGGTGTCGCCGGTTCGCCGGATTCGGAGGGACGCAGCGTGCCGCGTTCGCGATCGCCGCAGGCATCGACGCCGCTTTCGTTGCCCGCGCGATTCGGCGTGGCCGACGTCGGTTCGAACGCGCTGCGGCTGCTGGTGATCGAAGTGCGCGAGACCGGCGCCGGGCCGGTCGCTCTCGAAGCGACGCGCGAGCCCGTCCGTCTCGGGCAGGACGTCTTTCTGACCGGCTCGATCCCCGAGACGTCGATCGCCGCCGGGGTCGAAGCGATGCGCCGGTTTCGACTCTCCTGCGATCGCTTCGGTGTGCGGGCGATTCGCGCGGTGGCCACGGCGGCGGTTCGCGAGGCCACCAACCGCGACGCGGTGGTGGAACGGATCGAACAGGCGTCGGGCATTCGGCTCGAGGTGATTTCGGGCACCGAAGAGGCGTACCTGCTGACCCGCGCGGTGGAAGCGCGGGTCGATCTCTCGCGAGGCCGGTCGCTGGTGGTCGATCTCGGCGGTGGCAGCGTCGAGGTCACATTGATCGAGAACGGCCAGATCGCCCTCAGCGATTCCTATCGCCTCGGTGCGATCCGCCTGCTCGAAGCGCTGACGCGCGACGTGCCGGGTGACGGGTCGACGTCGCTGCTCGAGCTGCTCGATCAATACGTGGGCAGCCTCGATCAGCGAATCGGAGAGCGGCTCGGCGGCGACCGGATCGACCGCTTTCTGGCGACCGGCGGCAACGTCGAGACGCTGGCCGAACTCGCGTCGCGTGCGGGCTCGCTGCGCAGCGAGAACGGCATCGACGTGTTGCCGCTCGCGACGCTCGCGGAATGGATTCAGCGCCTCGCGCAGATGCCGTTCACCGAGCGTGTCGAACGGCTCGGTCTTTCGCGCGATCGGGCCGACGTGATCCTGCCGGCGGCGGTGGTCTACTTCCGCCTCGCCCGGGTGGCGCGCGTCGATCGGTTGCTGGTGCCGCGCGTCGGTCTGCGTGATGGCCTCGTGCGCGAGATGGTGGCGGGGCAACTGGTCGGTGCGATCGCGGCCGATCGGCGCGACACGGTGCTCGCCGGCGCCCGGGCGCTCGCGCGCAAGTACCACGCCGAGCTGCAGCACGCCGAACAGGTGCGCGAGCTCGCCGTGAGTCTCTTCGATCAACTGGCGGAGCTGCACGGCCTCGGCGCCGAAGAGCGGGTGCTGCTCGAGGCGGCGGCGATCCTGCACGACATCGGGACCTTCATCGCCGCCTCGGGGCATCACAAGCATTCCTACTACCTGATTCGCGCGAGCGATCTCGTGGGCCTCGCCGCCGACGAGCGCGAGCTGGTGGGGCTGGTGGCGCGGTATCACCGTCGCAGCCATCCGAAGCGCACGCATCCCGGGTTCGACGTGCTCTCGCGCGAAGATCGCGACGTCGTGCTGAGACTCGCGGCGATCCTGCGCATCGCCGACGCGCTCGACCGCGAGCACCAGGCACGCGTGGCGCGAATCGACCTGCGCCTCGACAGGCGCAGCGTCGGGTTGAAGCTCGTTCCCGAAGACGCGAAGGCGGGCGACCTCGCGCTCGAGCGCTGGGCGATCCGTCGTAAGGGGGCGCTCTTCTCCGAGGTCTTCGGCCTGCCGGTGGAGATCGTGTCGTGAGCGGCCGGCAAGGGCGCAGCCGCGGCACGGACGATCGAAGTACGGCGCCTGCGGCGCGCGTCGCGAACACGCAACCGACCCCTCACCTCGAAACCGAACTCAAATGGATCGCGACCGCCGGCACGGGCCTCGCCGAACTCGTTGCGGCTGCGCGAGCCGCCGGTTTCACGTGTGCTCCGTCGACGCAGCGAACCCATCAGGACCACTATCTCGATACGGAGGGATTCGATCTCGCGCAGGCGGGGCTCGGCCTTCGCGTGCGGGTGTGCGCGGGTGTGTCCGAACTCGGCCTCAAAGTTCGCACGCGGCCGCGGGGCCGAGGCGTGCGCGCCGCGCTCTGGCGGCGGCTCGAACTCGAGATCCCGCTGGCGGCGGGCTCGCCGTTGCCGAACGTGGCGGCGGCACTGCCCGCGTCGATGCGTCACCGCGTCGAACCGTATGCTCTCGCCCGGCCGCTGCGCGAGATCGTCGTGCTCGTCAACGAGCGCACGCGGTGTCCGCTGCGCGACGCCTCGGGTGCGCAGATCGAACTCGCATTCGATCGCGTGTCGCTGCGCGCGGGCAGTCGCGAAGAAACCTTCACCGAGGTCGAAGTCGAGTCGGCCGATGGCGACGAGGCGGCGCTGCGGCGCCTCGCCCGCGCGTTCGACGCACTCGGCCTCGCGCCCTCGCGTGAAGACAAACTCGGCCGCGCGCTTACCCGGATCGGTGTCGGGCCGGCGTCGCCGCCGTCGCCACACTCGTCTCCCGAGCTGCCGCTGCGCGAGGCCGCGTCGCGCATCCTGTGTGCGCAGCTCGCGGCACTGCGACGGGCCGAACCCGAGGCGCGTCTCGGCGAAGATCCGGAGGGCGTCCACCGGATGCGGGTCGCGACGCGCCGGCTGCGCGCCACGCTGCGGCTCTTCCGCGACGTGCTGCCGCAGCGTGCGTTCGCCGCGCAGCGCAGGATGACCAGACGAACGGCCGAACGGCTCGGAGACGTGCGCGATCTCGACGTGCTGATCGGACAGTTCGCGGAACTCGTCTCCGATCTCCCGCCGTCGCTTCGAGACGATGCGCGAGCGATCGAGGCGCTGCTGCGCGACGAACGAAAGCGCGCCCGCGCGCGGCTGCTCGACTGGCTGGCGTCGCCCGTCCGTCTGGCGGCCGAAGAACGCTTCGAGCGGTTCGCGATCGCGTGTCGCGCGATACGCGCCGATGAAGCGCGGGATCCGATCGGCGAGCGCGCGCCGCTTCTCGTCGCGGGCGAAGCCGAGCGCGTCTTCGCCCGCGAAGCGGCGATCGCGCGCGATGCTCCAATCGAGGACGTGCACGCACTTCGTCTCGCGCTCAAGCGCCTGCGCTACGCGGTGGAATCGCTCGAAGACGTATTGCCGGTTCCGATCGTCGCGGCCGCGAAGCCGATGCGCGAGCTGCAGGACCGGTTCGGCCACTTCAACGACGCCTGTGTCGCCGGCGAACGGATCCTTGCGAGCATCGATTCGGCGCCGGGGCGCCGGCTGTCGCGGCGCGGCGTTCTCGCGGCCGGCGCGCTGCTCGCGGTGTGCGATCGCCGGGCCGTCGACGCGCGTCGCGCGCTGCGGCGAACCTGGAAAGAGTTCGCGCGTGGCAAGGTGCGTCGCGCGTTCGGTGTCGACGGCAAGAACGTCGAGCCCGCGGGCAGCGGCGAGCCGAACGGTTCTTCGTCGCTCAGCCGCGCTCGAGTTCGCGTTTCAGCGAGCGAACCATGATCCGCTCGTAGAGCGCCGGGGCGAGGCGCTGCAGCCACCAGGTGACGCGGCCCACCGTGCTGAGCACGAGCATCGATTGGTCGCGTTCGGCGGCGGCGAAGACGGCGTCGGCGACACTTTCCGGTGTCGCGATGCGGCCCACGGTGGACTGCGGATGTCGGGTCGGCTGTCCGTCGGCGTCGAGCGCGTGGACGGCGATTCCGGTCGCGGTGAATCCGGGGCAGACGATCAGCACGCCGACGCCGCGCTCCGACAGCTCGCCGCGCAGCGAAGAAAAGAAACCCTGAATGGCGTGTTTACTCGCGGCGTACCCCGTGCGTCCGTGCAGCGGCGCGAGGCCGGCGATCGAGCTGATCGCGATCACCAGTCCCTTGCGTGCGAGCAAACCCGGCAGCGCGGCCTTCGTGCAGTGCACCGCACCGAAGAAGTTGACCTCCATCACGCGGCGGATGACGGCGGTGTCCGTGTCCGCGAAGGCGCTGCGATGGGTGAGTCCGGCGTTGTTGACGAGCACGTCGATGCTTCCGAAGCGGTCCATCACCGCCGCGATCGCGCGCCCGCACGCCGCCTCGTCCCGCACGTCGCATTCGAGCGCGAGGGCGTCGACGCCGTTTCGAGCGAGTTCGTCGGCCAGTGCGCGGGCGCCGGACAGATCGAGATCGAGCAACGCGAGCCGTGCGCCGGCGCGCGCGAAGCGGCGCGCAAACGCGGCGCCGAGCCCGCTGCCGCCGCCGGTCACCACCACGACGCGGCCTTCGAAGTTGCGGTGCAAGGCCATCGTTCCCCCCTCGCCGCAGATCGTCGCGGCGACGCGCAGAGTCGCACAGTCGCCGGGGCGCGGCGCTGCCGATCGACGCGGAGCGACGTCCGTCCCGGGTTCGGCCCGCACCGCGTGGTTCGCGTGCTACAAGCGAACGAGCGATGCGCGGCCAATCGCGCCGGAGGAGTCGTCGTGGCGCTCGTTCCCCGCAGTCGCGTGCGCGCGATCGCGCTGCTCGTGCTGTCCGCCGGCATGATCGGGGCCGGCAGCAATCACTTCCGCAACCCCGATTTCTATTTGCCGATGATGCCGCCGTGGCTGCCCTGGCACGCCGAGCTGGTGGCGCTGAGCGGGGTCTTCGAAATCCTCGGCGGGGTCGGCGCGCTGCTGCCGCAAACCCGTCGGCTCGCCGGCCTCGGTCTGGTGGCGCTGCTGGTGGCGGTCTACCCCGCGAACGTGCAGATGGCGCTCGAGCCCGATCTCTTCGTCGCGCGCGGTTTCCCGCTGGCGGCGCTCTACATCCGTCTGCCGTTCCAGTTTCTCTTCATTCTCTGGGCCTTTTGGGCGACGCGTCCCGACGAGGACGTCTGAACCGGCGATCAAATCCCGTCGCCGCCCTCGCGCGAACCAGATTTCGGCGCCGAAAGATCGGCCGCATCGGTCGCGCCGCCGAAGCCGACGGTGCGGCGAACCAGCGAGGCGAGGCGTGAGAGATCGAAACTTCGTCCGCGGGGAATCGAGAAGTACTGATCGCCGTCGTCTTTGACCAGCAAACGCACCGTGCGGCCCGCCAGCACGTCTTCGATCGGCTGGCCTTCTTCGAGCGGAGCATCGAGTTTGGCGAACACGCGGCGTCCGTCGATTCGCACCAGCGCGACGTGCACCGGTCCGGGCTCGCCGCCCGCAGTCACGTGAATCGTGGTCGCAGCCTCGACCACTGCACTCGCGCCGTGCACGCGCGGCGGGCTGCTCGCGTCGCGGCGTTCGCTGCTGGCCTCGAAGCGCGTGCGCGGGCGCGGAACGGGCTGGTGCACGCGCGGATTTCCCGTGCGTTCGACGATCGTGACGTAGACGTTGTTGCCGGGGCCACCGATCGACTGCGCGATCCCGATCCGCGCGTTTGGCACCTGTGCCTTCGGATTCGGAAAGCGCTCCATGATCTGCAACACGGTTTCGCAAATCTGAAAGAGTCCCGTTCCACCGACGGGGTGCCCGCGTGCCTTGAGCCCTCCCGAGAGATTGGCGGGGATGCGACCGCGGACACCCGTCACGGGGTTGGCGTACGGGTCGCCGGGATGCCCGCGCAGGCTGCCGACCAGCGCCTCCACGGCTTCGTCCGCATCGACCAGGCCGAGATCGGAGAGATCGATCGGCAGCAGACTGTTGAAGGCGTCGTGCGCCTCGACCACCACGCCTTCGAGTTCTCGCGGACGCGCGATTCCCGCTCGCCAGTAGGCGATCTGTGCCGCGCGCCGGGTCGCCGCCAGATGCGAAAGCGTCACGCGATCGAGGATCGACGAGGTATCGGTCGCCGAACCGAGGCCCGCGACGCGCACGGCCTGCGGCTTCGAGGTCAGCACCACGGCCGCCGCGCCGTCGCAGATCGGCGAGCAATCCTTGCGGGTCAGCGGTGTCGCGACCGGCAGATTCTTCGATCCGTCGAAGTAGGCCTCGATCGGTTCCGGGCGGTCGTGGAACGCGGCCAGCGGATTGTCCGCGCCGAAACAGTGTGCGCGGTGCATGAGCCGGGCGAGCACCTGCGCGACCTGTTCGCCGCGCCGCTTGCGTTCGCGAAACCACGCCTGCGTGACGAGTGCGATCAGCGCGGGCATCGTGAAGCCGAAGCGGCGTTCCTCGGGATCGACCGTCTTCGACATGATCGCGGTCGCGACCTCGGTCGTCACCGTTTTCATTCGCTCGCCGCAGAGCACGAGCACGCTTTCGAACTGACCCGACGCGACCTTGTAGTGCGCCTCGTGAAACGCGGCCGCGCCGGTCGAGGAGGCGGTCTCGCTGCGAATCGCCGGGATTCCCGTCAGGCGAAGATGATCGGCCACCTTGGCGGCGACGTTGGCCCGATTCTCGAACTCCTCGCTGTCCATCACCCCGATCTGCAGGGCGTCGAAGGTGCGGATCGGAGAATCCTGTAATGCGCTCCGGTATGCCTCGCCGAAGAGGTCGAAGATCGACCCGAAGATGCGTCCCGTGAGATCGACCTTGGTCAGGCCGACGCCGGCGATGTAGACCTCTCGGGCCATCGGCTTAGGATACTCTACGACCCGCCGCTCCCGATGCGGCCAGGAGGAATCGATGGGCAGGTTTCGCTGGATCCTGCTGCTGGTCGCCGCGCTCGTGATCGGGGGCTGGCTGCTGCGACCGTCGATTCCGCTCGCCCCCGAGGTCGCACCGGGCAGCGTGCTGGTGGTCGAGATCGGCGGCGAATGGGTCGACGTCCCGGACGTCTCTCCGCTTGCCCGACTCTTCGGCGAAGCGCGTCACCCGCTCGCGTCGCTGATCGGATTGCTGCGGCTCGCCGAGCGGGATGCGCGAATCCATTCCGTGGTGCTGAAGGTGCGATCGGTCGCGATGGGATGGGGCAAGGCCGACGAACTGCGGGATGCAATTCGTGCGCTGCACGACGCTGGCCGGCACCCGGTCGCGCACCTCGAGATCGAGAGCTTCGGCGGCAACCTCGAGTACTACATCGCGTCGGCCGCGGACGAAGTCTGGGTGTCGCCGGGCACGCGCTCGCCGTTTCTCGGTCTCGCCGCCGAGTATCTCTTCCTCGGCGGGCTCTGGGAAAAACTCGGCGTCGCGTTCGACGTCGAACGCATCGGCGAGTTCAAGAGCGCAGCCGAGATCTACACCGCGAAGGAAATGTCGGAGCCGCACCGCGAGATGGCGAACGCGCTGCTCGACGGCGTGTCGCGGCATTTCATCGAGGCCGTGGCGGCATCGCGCTCGCTCGACGGGACGAAGGTGCAGGCGGCGATCGATGCCGCGCTGCACACACCGGACGAGCTGAAGGCGCACGGATTGATCGACGGCATCGCCTTCGTCGACGAGGTGTTCGCGAAGCTGGGAGATCGGCCGCAGGTGAAGGCCGCGGCGTACGCGGCAATCGATCCCGCGAGTCTCGGCTTCGCGCCGGTCGCGCGCTTCGCGCTGATCTACGGCACGGGGCCCGTCGTGGTCGGCGAGGCCGATCAATCGATTCGCCAGCGCGACGAACTCGCCTCCGAGACGGTCTCGAAATCGATTCGCGAGGCCGCGGCGGACGAATCGATCGACGCCATCGTATTGCGCGTCGACAGCCCGGGCGGTTCGGCACTCGCTTCGGACATCGTCTGGCACGCCGTGCAACAGGCACGCGAGAAAAAGCCCGTGATCGTGTCGATGTCCGATCTCGCGGCGTCGGGCGGCTACTACGTCGCGTGCGGCGCCGATGCCATCGTCGCGCAGCCCAATACGCTGACCGGATCGATCGGAGTCTTCGTGCTGCGACCGATGCTGGCCGGTGCACTCGAAAAGCTCGGCATCGGATACGCGTCGTTGCAGCGCGGCGAACACGCCGACCTGCTGCTCTCGGGGCTGCCGCTCTCGGACGGGACGCGCGCGCGGCTCGCGGCCGAGGTGCGCAGCGTCTACGAGCAGTTCGTCGATCGCGTCGCGAAAGGTCGAAACCTGAGCGCCGAGCGGGTCGACGAAATCGGGCGCGGTCGTGTCTGGACCGGTGCGCAGGCGCTCGAAATCGGGCTCGTCGACGGGCTCGGCGGGGTTCGTGCGGCGGTCGCCAAAGGGCGCGAGAAGCTGAAGCTCACACCCGACGCCGACGTCGCGCTGGTGCCGTATCCGGCGCCCAAACCGCTCGCGCAGCAAATCGGCGAAATGCTCGAAGGGGTCGCGGTGCGTGCCGCGACGCAGGCGGTGGGCCTGCCGGTGCTGCCGCCGCTGCTGCAGCGGGCGGTCGCCTGGCTGGCGGTAGCACCGGTCAGTGCGCCGCTGCTGTTGCCACCGTTCGCCGTCGAGATCCACTGAGGAGGCTTCCCCCTTGCACCTCGAAAAACAGTTCGACGTCAAGAGGCCGCGCGACGAAGCCGCGGCGGTGCTGGAGGACGATCGCGCGCTCGTCGATCTCTTTCCCGACACCGAGACCACGATCGTCGCGAGTCGCGGAACGCGGCGCACCACCGAGACGCGATATCGCGCGCTCGGCCGCGAAGGCGTCGCCACCTTCCACTTCGATCGTGCGAGCGACGGCAACCTCTGCTTCGAAAAGGTGTGCGATGGTCGCGTCTGGAGAGAGCTGCGCGGCTCCGTCACGTTCGAGCCGCGCGGCGAGGGAACGCGGGTGAGAATCGAGATGGACGGACGGACCAAAGCTCTCGTGCCGGAGTTCACCATTCGTACACCGATGCAGGAACAGATCGATCAAATGGCGGCCGCGCTGAAAAAGAAGCTGGCGGAGAAGAAGTCGTGACCCCGGTGATCGCGAGCGACGGCGTCGCGCTCTACGCCGAAGTCCATGGCGACGGGATCCCGCTCGTTCTTTCCTGCGGATTCGCGACCACCCACGAAAACTTTCGCCCCCAGGTCGAGCCGCTCGTCGCGGCCGGTGCACGAGTCGTGCTCTGGGACTATCGCGGGCACGGCCTTTCGCAGGCCTCGAAAGACCCCGCGTCGGACTCGATCGATCGAGTGGTGGAAGACCTGCTCGCGGTGCTCGATCACGCGGCGCCCGGTGTGCCCGCGGTGGTGGGTGGCCTTTCGCTCGGCGGACTCGTCTCGCTGCACTTCGCGCTTCGGCATCCCGGGCGAACGCGTGCGCTGCTGTTGATCGACAGCGGGCCGGGCTTCAAGAATCCGGAGGCACAGCAGCGCTGGACCACGCAGATCGACCGCATGGGGCAGCGCTTCGAGCGCGAAGGCATGGGGTCGTTGATCGAGAGCCGTGGTGCGGTGACGGCGATCGGTCGAGTTCCGGAATCTCCGGCGGCGCGTGCGGCCGCGGCGGCGATCGCCGCCCAGGACGGAGCCGCGGTGGCCGCGTTCGGCCGTCGCGTCGCGGGTCCGGCTCCGTGCGTGATCGACGATCTCCCGCGGATCACCGCCCCGTCGCTGGTGATCGTCGGTGCCGAGGACGAGGCCTACCTGCGCGCGTCCGAGGTGATGGCCGCAAAACTTCCGAACGCGCGGCGGGTGGTGATCCCCGAGGCGGGCCACGTCGTCAACCTCGACCAGCCCGAGGCCTTCGATCGCGCGGTCGTGGAGTTTCTTCGCGAGTTGCGCGCCGCGCAGGCACGGGGCTGAACCGGCCGCGAGCGTCGCGCGCAACCTTTCGCTCGCCGGCCGGTTTCTCTGGAGAGCCGCCGAGAGGTTCAGCCAGCGTGGGCGACGAGACGGGCAGCAGCGATGCGGGCGCCTCCAGCGATGAAGACGCGCGTCTGATGCTCGCCGTCCGCGACGGCGATGCCGGTGCGTTCGACCGGCTCTACCGGCGACACGGCGGGCCCCTGCTGCGTCATCTGGAGCGCATCGTGCGAAGACGCGCCGTCGCGGAAGAACTGTTGCAGGAGACCTTCTCCCGGGTCCATCGGGCGCGCTCGCGCTATCAGCCAGAGGCGAAGTTCAGCAGCTGGATCTACACCATCGCGACCCACCTCGCGCTCAACGAACTGCGCCGCCCCGCGAACGCGCGTCCGCACCGAAGCCTCGACGACGACGGTGCCGCGCAGTCGTACCTCGACCTCGCGTCGGATCTTCCGGACCCCGGCGCGCAGATCGATGCGAAACGCGTCGGGGCAGCGGTCGATGCGGCGCTCGCCGAACTCCCGAAGCGACAGCGCGAGGCGCTGTGGCGAGCGGTAGTCGACGGCCAGTCGTACGCGCAGGTGGCCGTCGAACTCGGGACGACGGAGAAGAGCGTGAAGGCGCTGGTTCATCGCGCACGCGTCGCGCTGGCCGACCGGCTGCCCGTCGAAGGACATCCGCGTGATTCGGGAAGGGCGAGATCATGAACGATCCGACACCGTACTGCGTCGACTTCGACGAAGATCTCTCCGCACTGCTCGACGGAGAACTCGACGAAGCGCGCGCGCGGGCCGTGCAGGCGCATCTCGCGGGGTGTGGGCGCTGCGCGGCGCGGCTGGTTGCGTTCTCGCAGGCGACGGCCGCCTTGCACGAGCATCGCGAGCGCGCGACCGATCGGGGTGCGGCGCTGCCGGCGCTTCGCGCGCGCACGGGCGCGGCGACGTTCGCGAGATCGGAGCGGCCCCTCGTCTTGCCGCGGCGTGCCCGTCGCGCGGTGGCTCTGCTGGTGGCCGCGGCGGCCGCAATCGTGCTCGTGGTCCGCCTGCGTTCGAGTTCTCCGCTTCGCTCGCCGGCGGCGCCGGCGGCGCCGGAATCCGCGCCGACCGAGACGGCGGCGTCGAGCATCGTCCCCGCGCCCGACCCCGCGCCCGCCGTTCCCGAAGTCGCGGAATCACCCGTCGTGGCGCAAGAGTCCGTTCGGCCGACACCGCGTGGTGTTGCGATCGAACGGGCGCCGAACGCCGGCGCCAGCCCGGATCTGCTGGAGAGTGCCACCGACGACGAACTCGCGGTCGCCGAAGCGCTCGAGACCGTCGAAGACCTCGAGCTGATCGAAAACCTCGAGCTGATCGAAGCGCTCGCGGCGGAGAAGCGGTCGTGAGGCTGCAATCTCGCGATCGGCTCCGGGGCGCGGGATGCGCGCTGGCGCTGCTGGCGGGGATCCTCGTCTTGCCGGCATCCGGCGTTGCGGAAGAGCCGTCTGGCGTGTCTCCCGAATCGGCCGAGCCTCGCCCGGCCGCTCCGTCCGCTCGGCCGGGCGAGCGCTGGCGCGAGCTTCCGCCGGAAGCACGGACGAAGATGCGGGAGCGCTGGCGATCGATGACCCCCGAGCAGCGCGAAGCGGTGCGCGAGCGCGTGCGCGCGCGACGCGAGCAGCGTCTCGATTCGTTGCCGGCGGAACAGCGCGAACGCCTCGCCGAGCGACGAGCACTGCGCGAGAGCCTGCGTCAGCTTCCGCCGGAAGAACGGGCGAAGTTGCTCGACGGCTGGAAGAACCTGAAGCCCGCGGAACGATTCGCCGTGCGGCAGCGGTTGCAGGCGCTGCCCGACGCAGAACGACGCGCGCTCGCGGACCGATTGCAGCGCTATCGCGCGCTTTCTCCTGCCGATCGACGCGCACTGCAGGAGCGTCTCACCGCTCTGCGAACGCTCTCGCCCGAAGAGCGCGCACGGATCGAGCGCAACGCCGAGCGCTGGAAGCAAATGACGCCCGAAGAAAAGACGCGTCTGCGCGAGCAGTGGCAGCGCCTGCGAGATCTGCCCGCCGGCGAACGACAGCGGCTCCTCGACGGCGTGCGTTCGGGCGAGGCGCCGCCGGCCACGCGCTGACCCGTGCGCGACCTCGCGCGGGCCGGAGAACATCCGGCCGCGCGGGAGTTACGTTCGCTTCGTGTCTCGCACCCGCTCGCGCTCGTCCGCTGCTCGAACACCCGGAACCGGCGGGCGTCCCGCCGATCTCGGGCGCGCGCCGGATCGCCTCCGCTTCCTCTCGTGGAACGTGAACGGACTTCGCGCTTGCGCGCAGAAGGGGTTCGCGGGATGGCTCGCGAGCGCGGGCGCGGACGTCGTCGGGTTGCAGGAAGTGCGCGCACGCGCCGAAGATCTGCCGCCGGCACTCGCGCGACCCGACGGCTGGTTCGCGCATCACGTCGCCGCGCAGCGAGCCGGTTACAGCGGCGTGGCGCTGCTCGCGAAGCTCGAACCCGACGCGGTCGAGACCTCGCTCGGCGATTCGCGTTTCGATGCCGAGGGGCGACTTCAAGTCGCGCGCTTCGGACGGCTGGTGATCGTCAACGTCTACGTGCCGAACGGCAGCGGACGCGATCGCGACAACTCGCGCGTTCCCTTCAAGCTCGATTTTCAGCAGGCGCTGCTCGAGCGTCTATCGACCTGGCGTCGCGGGGGACGGCGCGTGCTGGTGATGGGAGACTTCAACACGGCGCATCGCGAGATCGACCTCGCGCGCCCGAAAGAGAACGCGAAGACGAGCGGGTGTCTTCCCGAAGAGCGTGCGGAGTTTGGTCGCTGGCTCGACGCCGGTTTCGTCGACACCTTTCGTGCCTTCGAGTCCGGGCCCGGGCACTACTCCTGGTGGAGTCAGCGCTTCGGCGTGCGCGCACGCAACATCGGCTGGCGGATCGATTACGTCCTCGCTTCGCGATCGGCGATGCCGTTCGTTCGCGCTGCGTTCTTGCAACCGCAGGTGACGGGGTCGGATCACTGCCCGGCGGGCGTCGATCTCGACCCGGCCATCCTGCGTTGACGCGGCCGCGCTTCGATCAGGGGAACATGGTGCGCACGTGTTTGGCGAAGGCGATCGGGTCGACGCCGTTGTTGGAGAGCGCCGTCAGCAGCGGGATCGGTAGCGATCCGGGATCGCCGCTCGCGATCACGCTCACCACGTCGCCGCGGCTCAGCAGCGCCAGTTGTCCGCCCGGGCTCATCACCAGCACGCGATTCGGCGAGGTGAGCAATTGCAGCGACATCGGAGTTCGGTGCGCGGCCGCGGCCGCCGCGGCGCTCGGCAGACCGCCATTGAGGACGGTCTCCGCGATCTGCTCGCGAACGCTGCGACCGACTCCGCTGCGGCCGGCGACCGAGACGGGGTCGACGGCGACGGCGGGAACGGCTCCGACGTTCTCGTTGCCCGCGAGCTCGACGGAATCGACTCCGGATCCGGCGTCCGCGCCGGCGCCGGCTGCGCGCGTGTGGGCGCGTCGCGACCTGCGGGACCTGGGGCCGTCGTTCGCGCCATCGCGCGCACTCCGGTCACCGCGCCGATCGAGTACGGCACCGATCACTTCCGGAGCGCTCGCGCGCAGCGCCGCGTCCTTTGCATCCTGCAGTGCGGTCGGCGCGTCGTGCCCGGCGGTGCCAGGCGGAGCTTCGGGGGCGGCCGGCGGAGTCGCGTTCTGCTGCCAGCCCTGCCAGGGGTCGATCGCCGGCGTCGGCGAGAGTTCGTAGTTCGAGCGTGCGGAACCGATGGCGGCGAAGCCCGGCCGCACGAGCATTTCATTCGCGAGGTCCGCGCCGGGCGGGCGAACGCCCACGAGGCCGCTGAAGACGCTGACCGAGGCCATCGCACCGAGCTGCACCGCGAATCGGGTGCCCTTCACGCTGGCGACGATCTCCGAGGTTCGCACTTCGAAGGGATCGGCAGGAGCGCGCTTTTGCACCTCGAAGAGGGCATCGCCGCGACCGAGGTCGACGGTCGCGGCGCCGGCGGCGCGCAGACCATCGGGCGGCAGATGCAGCAGTGAGTTTTCGAACAGACGCGCAGTCGCTCCGCCGAGATCGATTTCGGCGCGTGCCCCGCGCCCCGTTCGCACGCTGTCGCCTGCTGCGAGCACGGTGCCCTCGCTCGCCATTTCCCATTGCGACGGCTCGCCGCGCCCGACCTCGACGCTGCCCACCACAACGGTGAGGTGCGGTGCGGCCGACGCGATTCCGGCGAGTGCGAGCGCGAGAACGATTCCGAACACCGGCGCGCACGCGTTTCGCGCGCGGGTTCGGGGGGGATGAATCGACTCGATCATGACGCTTCTCCTCTCGTGTCCGGCGACAGCCGCGGCGCCTCGTGTCGCCGGCCGCTGTCCGCATTCGCTCCTAGTTCATCGCGAAACGCAGCGTCAGGCCGACGACGTGCCGGTCGTACGCGTAGAGGTCGACGTTCGACGAGCGTTTCGTGAAGCGGTATCCGAGGTCGAGAAAGAAATGCTCGCGCAGCGGCCGCGACAGCCCGATCGCGTACTCCGCCACCACGTCGTGCCGCCGTTCGGGGCGTGCATCTCCGATCCCGTCATCGGTCAAGAAATCGATCACGTTCGCGTGCCGGTAGTGTTCGAAGCCGAAACTCGCGCTCGCGACGAGCGAGACGTCGAAGTGCAGCGGAAGCGCGAGTGACGCCTCGGCATCCCAGCGCGTGTCGTCGTAGGCCGGGCCGAAGCGAAAGACGTCGCGGTCTGCGCCGCTGGCGAAGCGCGCGTAACGACCGCCGAGCGTCACGCTGCCGCCGTTCCAGCCCGGGAGCGGCGTGGTGTGTTCGAAACCGCCGCCGATCGAGAGACCGTCCTGATCGAGCGAAGACAGCGTCGGCTCTTCGTAGTCGCTGCGGCGTTCGAGATCGGCGTAGAGCCGGGACACTCCGATCGTCTCGCCGAAACCGATGAAGAGATTCGGACGCACCGTGCGCGTTTGCAGATAGCGCGCATCACCGAGTCGCTGGTGCGAGAAGAGGCCGTCGAGCCGCAGCGTCGCGCGGTCGTTCACCGACCAGAGGAGCGAACCAAACACGAGATGGCTCTGCAGGTCGTAGTCGAGGCGATCGACGTGGGCCGAGCCGTCGATTCGATAGCCCAGCGCGAGAGAGCCGTGTTCGCTCTGCCAGGGACGCACGACACCGCCCGCACCGAAGACGCCGCGCACGTCGTCGCGATCGTCGGTTCCGCGGCCGAGATCGAGTCCGCTGTCGAGCGTCAGGTTGCTGTCGTACTCCGTTCCGACGTGTCCGAAGAGCGAGAATCGACTTTCTCCGGCGAGTGGCGCGCGCTGTGGCAGCAAGAGCTGTGCGCGCCGCGCCGTTTCCGTCGTGGGATCGAGTTCGATCGCCTGCTGCAAAAGTCGCTCGCCCGCTTCCGAATCCCCCTGCGCGAGATGCTCGGTGCCGCGCAGCAGCAGGGTTTCCTGTTGCAGTGCGGGCGCGAGTTCGGCGGCGCGGGTGAAGGCGCGATCGGCTTCTTCGCTGCGTCCGAGGCGACGAAGCGAGAGACCGAGCCAGAGCTGAACCAGCCCGGATGCGGGATCGCGAGACGCCGCCTGCTCGAAGGCAGCCTGCGCACAGGCATCGTCACCGGCCGCATGACAGGCGCGGCCGAGTTCGACGAAGACGTCGTCGCGAATCTCCGGCCAGCGCGCAGCGATCCTCTTCCATTCCGCGGCGGCGCCGGCATCGTCTCCGGCCTGCGAAAGGCCGCGCGCGAGCGCCCGGTGCAGATGCGGATCGTCGGGATTCGACGCGACCTGCTGGCGTATCCACTCGACGGCGAGACTCGTGACCTGCGGTGCGGGAGCCGCTCGCGAGGGTGCGAGTGCAGCGATCGCTGCGGCAGCGACGCAGAGCATCGGCCTGCGGCCACGGGCGATGATGTGGAAGGCGCGGCGGATCATCGCGAGGCCCCACGGGCTCTCGCGCGTCAGGACGAAGATTCGCCCCACTCGTCGTCGAGAACCCCGATCAGGAGATCGACCAGCGAAGGGTCGAACTGGACCCCTTTCTTCTTCTGCAAGAAATCCCGCACCTCGCCCGGCGGCAGCGCGGTCTTGTAAGGGCGCACCGTCGCGAGCGCATCCCAGACATCGACGACCGAGACGATTCGCGCGGCCAGCGGGATCTCCGTCCCGGCGAGACCGTCCGGGTATCCACTGCCATCCCACCATTCGTGGTGGTGTCGGATGCAGTCGAGGGTCGTCTTCCCGATTCCGTGAATGCCACTGATGATGCGGTGCCCGATCTCGGGGTGCCGATTCATCTCTTCGCGATCTTCGGGCGTGAACCGTCCGGGTTTGAGCAGGATCGCGTCCCGAATCCCGATCTTGCCGACGTCGTGCAACAGCGCTCCGTGGCGGATCGCCTCGGTCTCTCGTTCCGATAGGCCGAGCCGGCCGGCCATCAGCACCGAGAGATCCGCGAGCCGCCGGCAATGCGCCTCGGTGTAGCCGTCGCGCGCTTCGATCGCGGTTGCGATCGCCGCCACCGACGTGTCGAACGTGACGCGCAGCCCCTCCAGCAGGCGAAGATTCTCGATCGACAGCGCGAGCTGCGTACCGATCGCGCCGAGCGTGCGGATCTGCGTCGCATCGAGCGGTCGTGGATCGTCGCGTTCGATCACGAGCACGCCGACCGGCGTTTCCTGCGCGTAGAGTGGGAGGTAGGCAGCGAGTCCTGTGCGTTTCGGCGCGCCCGGCAGATGGCCTTCGAAAACGCGCAGCGTGCGCGTGCCGAGCACTTCGGCGGCGATGGCCGGATCGCCGATGGCCGGATCGCCGATGGCCGGGGCCGCTGCGGCGTTCGCGCGCCGCCACTCGACCGCCTGCTCGTCGATCGCGAGCCGGTCGCGTGTCCCCTGCGCAGTGGCCCGCCGCAGCGCCACGCCCGAGGCTCCCATCAAATCCCCGAGCAGCGCGAGCGCCAGCGAGAGGCCGCCGTCCCCGGCGGAGGACGAGCTCGTCATCTCGCCGACTCGAAAGAGCGCGCTCAGCGACAGCTCGCGCTCGGCAAGGCGGGCCCCGAAACGACGGCGCAGACCCTCGAGCCCGAGCACGTAGTGAAGGGCGATGACACCGATCGGTGTCACGGGTTCGAGAGCGACACCGAATCGCGTGATCGCGAACAGCGCACCCGCTGGAATCGCCAGTGAAAGCGATGCGAGCGCGGCCAGTCGGACGGCGTGCGGTGCGAGGCCGAGCAGTGTGACCAGCAGCGAGAGCAGTCCGGCGACGATCATCCGCGTCGTCGGCGTCGCGTTGGTGAGCACCGCCTCCCCGTGCCGTGCGGCGGCGAGTGTTCGATAGCCGAGCGCCTGCAGCAGCACCCCCGGGCGCGCCGGGCCGAGCGGCGTCGACCAGAGGTCCTGAAACTCGGCCGCCGTGGCGCCGACGAAGACGACGCGGCCCGAGACCTCGCGCGGGTCGAAGCGGCCGGCGATCACGTCGGCGATCGAGAGCATCGGAAACGGGGAGACGCGTCGATAGTCGAGCGCGAACGACTCCGTTTCGGCCGGAAGCGGCGTCTGGCCGGTGGCCGCGGCCAGCGCCACCGCGCCGAGCGAGGGAATGCGAACCCCGCCGATCTCGCTCTCCCGGTTCGCGCGGCGCACGATGCCGTCCTCGTCCACCGGAATCAGCACGCTTCCGTTTCCGAAGGCGTTCCGGCCGATCGTATCGATGGGAACGTTCGCGATTTCGAGCTCGATGCCGCCCGGCAACTCGGAGCGCTGCTTGAAGGTCGCGAGCACGACGCGCCCGCTCTCCCCGATCGCGCCGGCGAACTCCGCGTCGCCGCTCGCCTCGCGTGCGGTCGAGAAGTCGATGTCGAAGGCGATCACGCGCGCGCCGGCGGCGGCGAGGCGTCGTGTGGCTTCGGCATGAAGGCGCCGGGGCCACGGCCAGTCCGGAATTTCACGCAGGCTCTGCGCGTCGATGGCGACGATCGCGATGTCCGCGCCCCCCGGCGGCGGCAAGGCCGGCGTCGTCGCGGCGAGACGGAGCATTGCATCGCCGGCGAGACGTTCGACGGATCGGAGCGCGCCAAAATGGATCGAGAGCAGCGCCGCGGCCCCGACCGCGACGCCGACCACGAGCTCACGGATCCAGTCGCGACCCCGCTCTCGCATCACGCCCCCGGATCCTCATCGGCCGACAGCGCCCGCGACTCGACGCCGCATCGCGCCGCACGCGGCCGTGGCGTAGCCTGCGCGCAGCACGAGGAGAGAGGGGTGAGAGACAGTCTGCGACCGGGGCTCGAGCACGTGCTTCGGTTCACCGTCACCGACCGCAAGACCGTTCCCGAGCTTTACCCCGAAGCTCCGGGATTCACCGTCATGCCGCGTGTCTTTGCCACCGGCTTTCTGGTGGGACTCGTCGAATGGGCGTGTCTCGAGCTGCTGGAACCCCATCTCGATGGCCCGGCGGAGCAGAGCGTCGGCACGCACGTCGATCTCTCGCACAGTGCCGCCACGCCGCCGGGTTTCGTGGTGACGGTGAGCGTGCGCCTCGTCGCCGTCGACGGCCGGCGACTTCGTTTCGAAGTCTCGGCGCACGATGGCGTCGACGAGATCACGCGCGGGGTTCACGAGCGCGTGGTGATCGACACCGCGCGGTTTCGTGCGTCGCTCGACAAGAAGATTTCGCGCGCGAACGCCGGCTCCGCGTGAGCGCGCTGGTCTTCGATCTCGACGGAACGCTGAGCGATCCGCTGGACGGCGTCGCACGCTCGATCGAACACGCGTGCCGCGCGCTCGAATCTCCGGTTCCAGATCGCGACTCGCTGCGCGGGATGATCGGTCCGCCGCTGCGCGAGACGTTTCGCACGCTGCTCGCGACGGCGGACGACGCCCGCGTCGAGCGCGCCGTCGCGCTCTATCGCGAGCGTTACGCGAGCGGCGGCTGGCAGGAAAACGCCCTCTACCCGGGCATCGTCGAAGCGCTCGGGCAGCTCGAACGACGCGGGCATCGTCTGTTCGTCGCGACCTCCAAAGCGCAGCCGTTCGCCGAGCGGATTCTCGCGCACTTCGCGCTGGCCTCGCGGTTTGCCGCCATCCGGGGCGCCGGCCTCGACGCCTCGCGAGACGACAAGGCCGACCTGCTCGCGGACTTGATCGCGGGGTACGGGCTCGATCCCGCGGACACGTTGATGATCGGAGACCGCGAACACGACGTGCGCGCCGCGACGCGATGCCGCGTGCGAACGATCGGCGTCGTCTGGGGCTTCGGCAGCGAGCACGAGCTGGAGGCAGCGGGCGCGGTGGCGCTCTGCGCGCGGCCCGATGCGTTGCCCGCTCTGGTGGAAACGGTGCTCGCCGCGGGCCGTTTTTCTCGAATCGAGGGAGAATCCGATTCGATCGGCGGTCGACCGACGTAGACTGGGCGAAGGGGGTTCGGCATGCCGTGGTGGGGCTGGTCGCTGCTCGGACTCGTGCTGCTCGGTGGTGAAGTGCTCACGCCAGGCGGCTTCTTCTTGCTGTTCTTCGGCATTGGAGCGCTGGTGCTCGGGCTCGCCGGTCTGCTCGGTCTGTCCGGACCGGTCTGGTTGCAGTGGCTGCTCTTTTCCGTGCTCTCCATCGTTTCGCTGGTCCTGATTCGGCCGCGTCTGATGGGACGTCTGCAGGCAGCCGAATCCGAGCCGCGCGACGAACTCGTGGGAGAGATCGTCCACGTCGAGACCGCCATCGAACCCGGCCAGCAGGGCCGGGGCGAACTGCGCGGATCGAGCTGGACGGTCGAGAACGCCGGCACCGTCGCGCTGGTGCCGGGCGATCGCTGCGCGGTGCGGCGTGTCGCGGGACTCGTGCTCTCGATTGGCAAGGAGGCCTGAGAATGGAAGGGGCGGCCGTCGTCGTCGTACTGGCCCTCGCGTTGCTGGCCGTGATCGTAGTCGCGAAGACGGCGACCATCGTTCCCCAGCAGCAGGCATTCATCGTCGAGCGACTCGGCAAGTACAGCAGGACGCTGCACGCCGGGTTTCACGTGCTCGTTCCGTTCATCGACCGCGTCGCCTATCGCCACACGTTGAAAGAACAGGCGGTCGACATCGCGGAACAGGTCTGCATCACCAAAGACAACGTGCAGGTCACCGTGGACGGGATCCTCTATCTCAAGCTGCTCGATCCCGCGCAGGCTTCGTACGGCATCGGCAGCTATGCGCTCGCCGTCGAGCAACTGGCGCAGACGACGCTGCGCAGCGAGATCGGCAAGATCGACCTCGACCGCACCTTCGAAGAGCGAACGACGATCAACACGCAGGTCGTGACCGAACTCGACAAGGCCACTTCGCCCTGGGGAGTGAAGGTGCTGCGTTACGAGATCAAGAACATCACGCCGCCGCGCGACGTGCTTTCGGCGATGGAGAAACAAATGCGCGCCGAGCGCGAGAAACGGGCGTTGATTCTCACCTCCGAAGGTGAACGCGACGCACGCATCAACACGTCGGAAGGCGAGAAGCAGCGCGTGATCAAGGAGTCCGAGGCGCACCGCGAGCAGCAGATCAACGAAGCGCACGGACAGGCGGAGGCGATTCTCGCCGTCTCACGCGCGACGGCCGACGGTCTGCGGGTGGTGGCCGAAGCGCTGCGCGCCGAAGGTGGCGTGCGCGCGATGCAGTTGCGACTCGCCGAACAGTGGATCGCGGAGTTCGGCAAGCTGGCGAAAGAAGCGAACACGCTCGTGGTGCCCGCCAATCTCGCGGACCTGACCAGCATGATCGCGCTGGCGACGGGAACGATGCGCGGTGCGGGGTCTGCCGGCGGGTCCGGAGGCGCGTCGGGTTCGGTCTGAGGACGGTGGTAGCGCAGCCAAGGCGACGGCACCGCCGCTGCGCGAGTTCCTCGTTCGCGCAGCGGTGTCCCGCACGGCGGCGCGTCCGGGCCGAATCAGTCCGAGAGTCGTCCCTGCCCGGCGAGCGTTCTCGTCGCCCGACGGCGGTCTGCGATTGGGTTCACGTCGGCGAGACGCGCTCGACCTCGACACGGGTGTCGCGGTCGACCTGATTGGGCTCCCAGTGTCCGAACTTCCAGCTCAGATGTCCGTAGCCTCCGACCAGCGACGTCGGCTTGAGGGGGGTGGGGATCACGGCGTGATCGCTGCGTCCGCCGCGGAACTGGTACGGCTCCCACGCGTGGTAGACCAGAATCTGACCGGGGCGCACATAGCTGGCGATCTTGGCCCGCAGAACGAATCCACCGAGATCGTTGCGGACACGAACGAGATCGTGGTCGTCGATCTGCCGCTCTGCTGCGTCGCGCGTGCTCAGATAGACCACCGGCTCGCCACGCTGCAGCCGCAACATGGCGGCTTGATCGCGCCACTGCGAATGAATGCTCCAGCGCGTGTGACCGCCGCTGAGAACGAGCGGGTACTCGCCCCCTGCGGCCGGCGGAGACTTGTAGGCCGGCAACGCCTCCTTGCATTCGAGAAACCACGGATGATCGACGTAGAACTGCTGGCGACCCGTCAGCGTCGGCCAGGGTTTCTTCTGCTCGACGAACCACCGGTGGGGGACCAACGGCTCGTTCGGCTCGTAGTCGCTGAAGTAGCCCGCGACGCCGTCCGCCCCCGTGCTGTGAAAACGCGCGACCCCGTCGCGCCGCAATTCCTCGAGCCCGACGCCTTTCACCGGCGACGAGTAACCAAGGATGAACTTCAGTGCCTTCTCTTCGTCGGTGGCACTCAGTCGTCCCCGGTCGGTGAACGCCTCGCCGAGACGACGCGCGTCTCGATTCGTGTCCGTGATGTCCGCGTACGGCTGAAGATTTCGCCGCTGCGCCTCGCGAGCGACGGATTCGGCGAGCAGCGCGAAGATTTCCCACTCCGGTTTCGATTCGGCGAGCGGCGGAACTGCGCGATCACCCAAATGAACGAAGGGGACATACGACACCAGCGACTTGAGATCCATCTTCTCGTACCAGATGGCTGCGGGCAGCACGATGTCCGACCAGCGTGAGGTCTCGCTCATGCGGTAGGTGACGTCGACGACGAGTTTCAACTTCGGCCACAGCTTCTCGAGCAGGCGCTCGTTGTTGCGAGACTGGCGCAGGATGTTGCCGAAGATCGAGATCATCACCTGCGGCGGACGGTCGGCCGGGGGGACGACGGGAAACCACTTCTTCTCGATCGCTTCGCGCAGGTACTCGGCCGTGGGGCGCGGCGCGGCTGGGTCGCCGTAGCGCGGGTCGACCGACGTCTCGTTCAGTCCGCCGTGAATCTCGTGCCAGATGGTGCCCGGCACGAAATGGCCGGTCACGAACTTCGTGGCCTCCTCCGGCCGAAGAAACGCCTTTGCCCCGAACGCGAGAACGTCGGTCAGTCCGAGCCGTTCCAGGCTGGTGAGGAGAGCGAAGCCCTCCATCGCGAAGGTTCCATTTCCCCGCCAGCCGCCGCCCGCGCGCCCGATGTTTCCGGTGAGCGCGGCGAGCAAAATCTGCGCGCGCTGGGCGAGATCGCCGTGGAGGAACTTGCACTGGCCGAGTTCCGCCAGAATCAGCGCCGCGCGGGCGCTGGCGAAATCGCGTGCGAAGCGGCGGATGGTGGTGGCCGCGACGCCGGTGATCTCCGCGACCTGCTCGGGGCGATGGTTCGCGTCGAGTCGCTCGCGCAGCAATGAGAACACCGTGCGGACGGTGACCGGCTCGCCGCCGAGCGAGATCGTGCCGGTGAACGTCAGGTCGGCTGCGACGTCTCCGTCGTCGAGACGCGTGCTTCGTCCGCTGCCGGGAGCGAGAACGGGAGCCCCTCGCTTCGAATCCCAGACGAAGAATGCCGAGTCGGAACCTCCCTTGCGCAGGTCCGACTCGCGCACGAAACGGCCGGTGTCGCTGCGCACGAGGAGCGGCAGGTCGGTTTGTTCCCTGACGTACGCGGAGTCGTAAAGCCCGTTCGCGATGATCACCTGCGCCGCGCCGAGAGCCAGCGCGGCGTCCGTGCCCGGTTTCGGGTTCATCCACAGATCGGCGTGAATCGAAGTGGCATTCAGATCGGGAGCCACCACGACGATCTTCGTGC
>CAZDHU010000191.1:0-3150 GCA_964505355.1 uncultured Myxococcaceae bacterium
TCAATAGTATCGGCCGCCACGGTAGATTCCAATAATGGACATTATTCATCAATGTTGAAGAATAGCCTTCAATCTTCTCCACCCCCGATTTCCCAAGAGTGAAAGCAAGAACATGTTCGAGACGTAAGCAGTTGGTAGCCAGATGCTTATAATTGGACGACTCGTAGAAAAATCTTGGCATGGAAAGTGCTGTATTAAAAGTGAGTTGAAGAAAAGAGAACTGATGATATGAAGCCAATGATCCTAGTAAGTCTCGCAATTTTGGTTTCAGTGTATTCTCGAACATCCAGCGTCGCGGCCCAAAGCGCAACTCCGGACAGTTTACTGTTCCCGAGATCGAGTCAGCTTGACACTGTTTCGGTCAACGATCCGAATGAACTAAACAATTTTGCCGTGTTTCAAAATTATCCGAATCCATTTCAGATTTCAACGACAATCGAATTCGTCCTTCCGAGCAAATCAGTGGTGGATTTGGTCATATTTGACAGATACGGGCGTAAGGTGAAGACGCTTGTGAACTACGCTTTGGGTAGGGGCAGGTATCGGGTGGTTTGGGACCGTCGAGATGAAACTGGCACAAAAGTGTCGCCGGGGATTTATTACTTTCAAATCGGCTCTCGTCAGCACCTTGGCGCTCACAGGATGTTAGTGGTTCAATGATCCGCGGTCGGCGAGTCGAATCCGGCGGCTGAATATCATTAGTAAGATTAGGAGATCGATTGAACAGAAAGAACCGACGGGATCCAGATCATCTTCAGATCCAAGCAACTCAACGATGGATGTCAATGAACATGTCCAATCCGTTACGCTCGGATCAAACGCGGATTCTCATAATTGCTGGACTGATAGTCATAATTTCCCTCGCGCACTATCTGGTTTCGGCTCATCAAAATGTGACCCATAACATACTCCAGCGACTTTATCATGTCCCGATACTGCTGGCGGCCTACCAATTTGGTCGCAAGGGCGGAACAATTGCTGCAGTATCCAGCAGCGTTCTCTACATCCCGCATGTATTGGTAACATGGCAAATGCACCCAACTTACCAGATCAATCAGATTCTCGAAATTGTGCTGTTCTTGATTTTGGGCATAGCGGCGGGCGCGCTCTTCGATCAAAAGGTGAAGCATCAGCGACAGCTCCAGTCATTCGAAAAGGCGGCTTTATTCGGGAGCTTGGCAAAATCGCTGATCAAATCGCTTAAAGGTCCCATTAAGGGTATGAAAGGAATGCTCATAGCACTTGAACCCGCTTCGAGATATGACTCCAGTATTAGTTTCTGCGCAGGAAAGATGCAGAGTAATGTGGCCATGATTGAAAGCCTTCGCAACGATCTGATCTCTATCGTGGAAAGAAACAAATTCAAACTTAGGCAAGTGAACCTCCACGACCTGCTGGACGAATTCGCGAGTGAAATCAGCAGTGCTCTCAGATTGATAGGAATCCGTGTCTCGACAGATGGTATTCGACGTGTGAAACCAGTTTACGCCAACGAAGAAGAAATTGTCCTGGCATTGCGCAAATTAGTTGGAATAGTGGGAGAGCCCAAGGGTTCGAAAAAGGAACTCAAGTTCTACAGCGGGGATTCAGAAACGGAGAGCTGGATTGGCGCAACAACTCAAGGAATTCGGCTGCCCGGGTCATATTCCTACTTAAATGAGTTGGCAGAGACCGACAATTATTTCGAACATGATTTGATCCCGGTGATCAAAATCATGAACAATCACTTTGGCGATGTCCGCTTTGTCTGGGATAAAAATAGACTGCTCGAATTTGCTCTCGTATTTCCAAAGCATTTGAAGTTATCACACAGTCTTAGAGATGAGACAAACCGATCCGAAGAAGTGATCGATACCGAAGAGAAGAAAGATCTCGCGACGGCACTGCCATTAGTCCACCATGAAAAACCCGAATCGCCCTTCACGGAAGCGCAACTGAACTCTGATTTCATCGGGCAAGCGAGGCAGGACAGGATTTGAAGGCTTTAAGATGCGAATGAGATCATGCAACGAAGTGCATTAGCTCAACAAGAGACGGTAACAACTAAGGGTTCATCACGATCAAACAGAGAATGACAAAATGGAGAATTTTGTAGTTGGTTAGCAAGACACGGAACGTACAAACTTCAGTATCATCGAAACGTGCGTTTTTATCTACACAGGAGAAGGAAAGTCGTCTATGCGCCTATTATTGTCATTAGTCGCGATACTGTTAGTATCATCGACAGAGATACAGGCCAGAAATCGAGTGATGTCGCTTAGCGAGGCTTTTCAGTTTGCCTTTGAGAATAACAAGGATCTGCAGGCGAGGCGCCTCAATTTACCAGTCGTCGGGAGCCAAATATTCGAAGCTGGCCTGACATTCCCATCAAATCCGGAGTTGGAAATAGATCGAAGCACCGACGCCTTGACTTCCGGGTCTGGAGAGGGATCGTTTCAACTTTCCCTCAGTCAAGAAGTCGAGGTTGGTGGACAACGTGCGAAGCGACGAGCAATTGTGGATGCCAATCTTAGAGTCGCCGAACAAGAGATCGCGGCACTTGAACTTGCCTTAATTCGGGAAGTGAGATTTGCATACTCCACGGTCGGAATCGCGGTCGAGCGTTTTGCGTTGAGTAGTCACGCAGACAGCCTTGCAGCTTCGCTACGCGACTCAGCTGAAGTAAGATCGCGAAGTGGGCTCATCCCAGCCTCTGACTTCACTTTTCTAAACTTGGAATATGTTGCACAAGAGGCAGATCTGGCGACTGCAGCTGTCGAATTGTACGCAGCAAGAGACCAAATGTCTACACTTCTAGGAGTTTCAGTTACAGATTCTGTTGATTTGGTTCAGGAGGCGACTCTTCGCCCACTGCCCATTTCTGACGACAGTGTAGTTTCGCTCGCGATTGCCAATCGATCAGAAATTCGACGATCGCAGTTAAATCAACAAGTTGAGCTCGCGAAACGTGGTCTGGCCCTCGCCGAACGAACTCCAAACTTGCGACTGTCTGCGTTTTACGTACGCGAGCGGAGTATTTTTGGCCGTGACAACATTATCGGGAGTGTGCCTGGTTTTGACGGGCTCAAGGACACTGATAACTTGATTGGTGTCCGGCTGGGACTACCAATTCCGGTGGTAAATCGGCGTAAGACAGAAGTCAAGCGATCG
>CAZDHU010000192.1:0-23264 GCA_964505355.1 uncultured Myxococcaceae bacterium
AAGAGCACGCAAAGACCACGCGGGCGCAGTGCGCGCAGGCTGCCGTCGAAGGTCGTTCGTCCCACCGAGTCGTAGACCACGTCGACCCCTCGTCCGCCGGTCGTGCGACGGACGGATTCGGTGAAGTCGTCGCGCGTGTAGAGGATCACGTCGCTCGCACCGGCGCTGCGCACGAGAGACGCCTTCTCTTCGGTCGAGCAGGTTCCGATCACGCGAACGCCCGCGCCTGCCAGCATCTGCACCAGCAACAGGCCGGCCCCTCCGGCCGCGGCGTGAACGAGCGCCACTTCGCCCGGTTTCGTCTCGCGCACGCCGTGCACGAGATAGTGCGCGGTCATCCCCTGCAGCATCGCGGCGGCTGCGATCTCGTCGGAAACACCATCGGGTACGCGCACCAGCCGATCGACCGGCGCCCGGACGTGCGTCGCATACGAACCCGGGACCGATGCCCATGCCACGCGATCCCCGGGGCGAAGATCGGAAACGTTCGGCGCCACGGCCTCGACCACGCCCGCGCCTTCGAGACCGGCGATGAAGGGCAGCGGGCGCGGGTAGAGCCCGGTTCGAAAGTAGACGTCGATGAAGTTCACACCCGCCGCGACGACGCGCACGATCGATTCGCCCGCCGCCGGACCCTCGGACGCGAGTGCACCGGCCTCGAGGACCTCGGGGCCGCCGGTTGCACGAACGAAGATTGCCTCGGCACGCATCGCACGCTCCCGTTCGCTCGGAAGATCGCCCGTCGCGATCAGCCCGCGGCGGATGCGATCGACACGCTTCCCGCCAGCACCAGTTGACCGCCGTAGTAGAGCGGAAGTCCCCAGAGTTTGTTGTAGACGGTTCGCTCGACGAAGCGCTGTCGTGCGACCGCGAGATCGGAGAGAAAGAACATCACGGCACCGAGCAGGATCACGCCGCCTCCTGGGCGGCGCAGCGTGCCCGCCGCGGCCGCCACCATGATCGAGATCACGCCGATGTACGCGATCACGGCGACGCGCATCTTCGCCGGCACGTGCGGCGCGAGCCAGCGCCAGCAGAGCGCGGCCGGAAGGGCGAGTAGCGCGGCGGCGCCGAACAGCATCGGCGCATCGACGCCGCGGGCCAGAAATGCCAGCGCGAAGACCACGTGGCCGAGCAGAAAGCTCGCAAGGCCGGCGAGAAACGCCGTGCTCGCGGCGGGAATCAGCAGCACGTCGCCGAGCATGCCGAAGACGAGCGCGATCAGAACCAGGTGGCCATGACGCGAGTCGAGCGCGCCGGCGGCGATTGCCGCCACGAGAAATCCGGTCGACGCGAGCGGCTTCGCCAGCCAGCGCAGTCTTCTGGACTCGCGCCATTCGGCGAAGAGAAGAAGCCCGACACAGAACAGCGTGGCGAGACAGGCGAGCGTGAAGGTCGACATCGGGCGCAGTCTAGGAGACGCGGCCCGAACGGGCCGGCGCTCGCGGAACCTCGCGGACGCGGGTCCGCCCGCCGCTGCGGACCGTCTGCGCGGCGAGATGTTCTACGTTGCCGGCGAATGGACACGCTGCTCTTCGATCTCGACGGAACGCTCTACCCCGTCGACAACGGGGTGCTCGCGCGGCTCGACGCGCGCATCAACGACTATCTTCGCGAGCACGTCGGGATTCCGGAGACGGAGGTCGACCAACTCCGCAACGAACTGCGGGATGCGCACGGGACGACGATGCACGGGTTGATGGCGCGGCATCGGATCGATCCCGCGCACTATCTCGACGTCGTGCACGACGCCGATCTTTCGGACTTGTTGCAGCCCGATCTTCGCCTTCGCGATCTGCTCGCGCGGATTCCCGGCCGGCGCTTCGTCTTCACCAACGCGCCGCGCGCCCATGCCGCGCGCGTTCTCTCGCTGCTCGGTCTTCACGAAAGCTTCGAAGCGGTGATCGCACTCGAAGATCTCGACTACGTGCCCAAGCCTCGTCCTGCGGCGTTCGCGGCAGCGCTCGCGCGCTGCGGAGCACGCGGCGAGGAGTGTTTTTTCGTCGACGACACGCGCGCGAACGTGGTTGCCGCGAGACGGCTGGGCATGCACGCAGTCTGGATCGCGCCGGCGCAACAGCACGGCGACGGCGCGCCGCCGGCGATCGAGACCGTGCACGAGGTCGAGCGGGTGCTGCCGCGCCGGCGGCGCTGACGCCCGAGATCCGGGGCGACACTCGCGCTACAGGCCCCGGTCCGCCTCGCCGATC
Source organism: uncultured Myxococcaceae bacterium (assembly GCA_964505355.1). Taxonomy (GTDB): domain Bacteria; phylum Myxococcota_A; class UBA9160; order UBA9160; family UBA9160; genus CAZDHU01. The sequence continues at coordinate 2,211 of CAZDHU010000192.1, forward strand.
GGGATCCCATGAAGCCCGGACCTCGCCCCTCGCGAAATCGCCCGCGGAACGGGATCGCGATCGCGCTCTTCTGCGGCGCTCTCCTCGCCGGCGCCTCCGACGCCCCGGCAGCGAGCTACTGCCTGTGTCTCGAGGGAAGCCGCGTGGTGGTGGATCCGTGGGGGCGTGGCTGCGTCGATCTGTGCGGCGGCCCCGGCGTGCCGGTCGACGGCGCGCGGCAGAACGATCGAGAGGGCGACTCCGGCGAGGAGCGCTGCTTCTACCGGAATCGCTGGATCTCGTGTCGCGAAGCCAGCCGCCTCGAAGAGGAGCGGCGCGAAGGAACGAACTCGCGCGAACTCGTCTGTGAGCGCGGTCGCGTGCTTTCGCCGGCCAATCCCACGTCGCGAGAAATCGCGCGCTGTCGAGAGCTGCGCACGAAGAACCGCTTCAAAGCGCGCTGAACGGCGGCGTCGCGCGAGTGTTCGCCGGGGACTCGCCGCGCGGGATCAGCTCGCCCGCATCCGGATCAGTCCTTCCTGCACCACCGAAACCACGAGACGACCGTCCCGCGTATGGAAGTGTCCGGTCGCGAGTCCGCGCGCACCCGACGCGGACGGACTCTCCTGCGCGTAGAGCAACCACTCGTCGGCACGGAACGGACGGTGAAACCACATCGCATGATCGAGGCTCGCCATCTGAAATCGTGGATCCCACCACGACACGGCATGCGGCAGCGTGGCGGTGTCGAGCAGCGTCATGTCCGAGGCATAGGTGAGGACGCACTGGTGCAGCAGCGGATCATCGGGCAAACGACCATGAGCGCGGACCCAGACCTGCTGATGCGGATCCTGCTTCTGCGGCTGCATGGGATGAATGAACCGAACGGGACGAATGTCGATCGGACGCGGGCGCAACCACCAGCTTCGAATCGGTTCGGGGAGCTCCTCGACGATCTTCGCACGCTGCCCCTTGCCATCACCGAGCGTGTCGGGATCGGGTGCGTCGGGCATCGGCGCCTGATGATCGAGGCCGCTTTCGATCGCCTGAAACGAGCACTGCAGATGGAAGATCGCCTTCCCGTGCTGAATCGCGACCACGCGCCGCGTGGTGAAACTCTTGCCGTCACGAATCCGATCGACTTCGTAGAGGATCGGAATCTTCGGGTCACCCGGCCGCAGAAAATACGCATGCAGAGAATGCACGACGCGTTCTTCGACCGTGCGACAGGCCGCGACGAGCGCCTGCCCGGCCACCTGTCCTCCGAAGACGCGCTGCCGTTCTTCCTGCGGACTTCGGCCGCGAAAGATGTTCACCTCGAGTTCTTCGAGGTCGAGAATCGCAATCAGTTCGTCGAGCGCCTTCTGGGTCACGCATCCTCCGGCGCCGGGGGCGTTGCGAGCCGGCGCACGGCGGCGAAGCTATCGCCATGCCGCTGCGCATCGCCACCTGGAACGTGAACTCGGTTCGCGCGCGCGAAGCGCGACTGCTGGCCTGGTTGTCCGCGAAGCGTCCCGACGTGCTCTGTTTGCAAGAGTCGAAGGTGACCGACGACGCGTTCCCGGTCGCGGCCGTGAAGTCGCTCGGCTATCACGCGGCGACGCACGGCCAGAAGACGTACAACGGCGTGGCCATCCTCTCGCGCGACGAGCCGGCGAACGTGCGTCGCGCGATGGGCGATGGAGACACCGACCCGCAGGCGCGGCTGATCGAGGCGACGATTCGCGGCGTTCGAATCTTCTCGGCGTACGTTCCCAACGGCGGCGAAGTGGGATCGGAAAAGTGGGCCTACAAGCTCGCCTGGCTGGAGCGCTTGCGCGCGCATCTCGCCGCGACGCTCGGCGCGTCCGAGTCCGTCGCACTGTGCGGCGACTTCAACGTCGCCCCCGAAGATCGCGACGTCGAACACGTCGAAGCCTGGCGCGACAGTGTGCTCTGCCACCCCGACGCACGAGTTGCACTGGACCGGATTCGCGCACTCGGCTTCGTCGACGCCTTCCGGCGGCATCACGAAGAACGAGGGCTCTACTCGTGGTGGGACTACCGGCAGCTCGGCTTTCCGCGCAACGACGGCCTGCGCATCGATCACGTCTTCGTGACCGAGACGCTCGCCGCGCGAAGTCTCGGCGCCGAGATCGATCGCAACGAGCGCAAGGGAAAGCAGCCGAGCGATCACGCGCCGGTGCTGGTCGAGTTCGCCGACTGACGCGCTGTCGCGTGCAGCGCCGGGCTACGCCTCCTGCAGCAGCTCGAGCCGGGGCAGGAAGTTGCGGCGAATCACTTCGGGCCACGCGTACTGATTCGCCGTCGCGCGACCCGAACGGCGCAGCGCGCGTTCATCGGCGGGATTCGCACGCAGGCGCTGCCAGAGGCCGACGAACTCGCGGGGGTCGTCGGTTTGCAGCACCAGCGCGTTGCGGCCCGGGACGGCGTAGTCCTCGCCGGAGATCCCCGTGCAGGCGAGTCCGCCGGCCGCCATCGTTTCGAGCCCCACCAGTCCGAAGGGTTCGCGCTCGCTGTTGGCGAGCACGGCGTTCGAGGCCTGGAAGAGAACGCGACGGCTGTCGGCATCCACCGGAACCTGCAGGTTGACGACGTCCACCCGATCGACGTCGTCGAGCCGGCCGACCAGCCCTTCGATGCCGCGCGCAGCACCGTTGCGATCGACGATGCGCAGCCCGGCCGCGTGCGCGGCCTGCATCACCTCGTGTCCGTGCGACTCCGATCCGCCTCGCGCCACCAGCAACGGGCGCAGACCGCGCTGTTTCAACTCGCGAATGATGCCGACCGCGCCGAGCCAGCGCTTGTCGGGATCGAAACGCGCCATCTTGGTCAGCACCACGCGGTCGCGCAGACGACTCTTCAGCGCGGCCACGGCCCCGGCATCCGCGGGCAGGTAGGCGTGCGCCGGCAATCCGTTCGGAACCACGATCGCGTCGACACCGAGCGGCGCCATCACGTGCTTCATCCACCGGCTGACGGTGGTGATGACGGCCGCGTTCTTCAGTCGCGTCCAGTCGATGCACTCGAAGCCGAAGACGTTGTTCGCGTTCCAGAGCAGGTTCACGCGGTCGCGCAGTCCTTCGCGACGCAGCAACCAGTCGAGGTGCAGCACGGCGTTCGCGGTATGCCACTCCTCGGCGAGAATGGTCGCGACGCCGCCGCTGCGTAGATGCGGGCGCAACACGTCGAACATCAGAATCGGCGGTAGCGAGGCCGAATAATCGACCTGCTTGCCGTTCTCACCGTCGTAGACGCCGCCCGGATGGAAGCGGCTGATCCACTGGCACCAGCGGTGGAGGTGGAGATTGCCGCGACGCTCGTAGCCCGCCTGCTCGGGGTCGCCGACGAACCAGAGATGGGTGTCGTGGCCGAGGGCTTCGAACGATTCGATCAGGCCTTCGATCCGGCTCGCGATGCCACCGGCTCTCGCGTATCCGTCCGGTCCTTCGAACGACAATACGTGCAACTGCATGGGGGGGCGCACTCTGCGAGTTCCTTCTCTCGCCGGACGCGCTGCGTCGCGGCGGTGCTGCAGGTCGATGGGGGCTGCACTGTCTCCTCCGGGCACATCGGCCGAGTCTCCCGGAGCAGGAGTCTCGAACGGTGACGCCCAATGCTTCACCCGAGGGGACAATGCATGCGCCGTACCCGCGGGGCAAGAGCGAATCTGTGACGATTCCCGGGATTTTCCGGAGCGGAACGAAGGGCTGCGCGGGAGCTCGTGCACCGGCGCGAGCCTGCGGCGAGAAGTCACGAACGGCCGTGTTCTCGAAGAGTTACGCAAGGGAGCAAGCCCGCGACCGGGTTCAGCCGGAGGCGGCTGTCCCGGAGCCGGCTTCGAAGCGAGCCCGCGCGCCGGCTGCGACCGATTGCGCCGGTCCGAGGCAATGCGTCGCAGCGGGCGGTGAGCGTCGATGGCTCGCCGATCAATCGGCTCCGGCCGACTCCACGCGACCGCGCTCTGGTCCGTCCCGCGCGTCCGTGACACGATGCGCTCCACAGAGTCGTGGAGGGCGAATCATGATCCGCTTCGCGCGCGTCGGAGTCGCGTTCGTCCTGCTGGTCGCCGGCGCGGGATGCACACAGGAAACCCAGAATCAGATCGGTCGCTCGATCCAAAACTGGACCGGCACGGACGGTGTGCTCGACGTCTATGCGGGCCACGAACTGGTCAAACGCTTCGTGCACATCGACAAGCTGTCGACGGCACTCGGCACGCGCGATGACGCGCCTCGTGCGTATCGCTACGGCTACGGCGTGCTCGACGAGAATCAGAACCTGCAGGCGGATCCGGGCGAGAAGAAGGTCTATTTCGAGGTGCCGGATTTCGCGACTACATCTTTTACGAAAGCCCCCGCTGACACGAGTCCAGACGAAACTGGTGATGAGTGGCCGGCATCCCTCGGGAACGGCCACCGGTCGGAGGAATCTGCATGCCGGCGAACACTCCGGCCGCGCTCTGCGTGACGCCGACGCCGCTCGATTACGCGCCGCGGCTCTCCGAGGCGCTCGGGCTCGAACTGCGGGTGAAGCGGGACGATCTCACGGGCCTCGCGCTCGGTGGCAACAAGGCGCGAAAACTCGCCCACCTGATCGCCGACGCGATCGCGCGCGGATGCGACGTGCTGGTGACCGCCGGGGGCGCCCAATCGAACTTCGCGCGGATGACGGCGGGCGCCGCCGCGAAGTTCGGTTTCGGCTGTCACCTCGTACTGGCGGGCGAGGCGCCAGCCGCGTACAGCGGGAATCTGATTCTCGACCACCTCTTCGGCGCCACCATCGAGTTCGCCGGCGCGCACGACTGGCGCGTGCTGGAGAGTCGGGTGAACGAAATCGCGGAGCAGCTCGGTCCTCGCGCCTATCCGATGCCCATCGGCGGCGCCTCTCCGATCGGTGCGCTCGGCTACGTCGATGCGGCCGACGAGCTGATGGCCCAGTGCGACGTGCCTCCGGACTGGATCGTGCTCGCGGACGGCAGCGGTGGCACGCACGCCGGGCTGCTGGTCGGACTGCCGCCAGCGGTGAACGTGCTCGGTGTCGACGTGGCGCGCCCGCCGCGCCCTCACCTCGAACGCATCCCCGAACTCGCGCGAGAGACGGCAGCACTCTGCGGTCGCCCCGCGCCGACCGGCACGCTTCACGTCGTCGATCACACCGGACCGCACTACGCGGCCGTCACAGAAGAGTGTCGCTCGGCGCTGCGACTCGCCGCACGCACCGAAGGGCTCGTCCTCGATCCCGTCTACAGCGGCAAGGCGCTCGCCGGCCTCGTCGCTGCGGCGCGCGAAGGGCGAATCGCGGGGCGCGTCGTCTTCCTGCACACGGGCGGAGCGCCAGCACTGTTCGCCACGGACTTCGCGGGCGTGTGAGTGTGCGGAGATCGGCGAAGCACGCCGCGCGTGTCGATTCGACGCACGTCCCGCGAACGGAACCCGAGGAGGAACGCGTGAGGAGTGTGCCCGACCGTCGCCGGGGTCTGCGCCGTGGTGTGTCGGGCATCGCGCTGCTTGCGATCGCCGCCATCGTCATCGGATGTGACCAAACGTCGAAGCACTTCGCCGTCGTGCATCTGCTCGATGAACCGTCGAAGACGTTTCTCGGCGGTTTGCTGCGGCTCGAGTACGCGGAGAACGTCGGAGCGTTTCTGAGCCTCGGCGCGGCGCTTCCGGCGTGGGCGCGAACGGCGCTCTTTTCGGTCGCCACGTCGATTCTTCTGCTGACGCTCGTCGTCGTGGCGGCACGGCAGCGCTGGCCGCGTTCTTCGCGGCTCGCCCTCGCGTTCATCGTGGCCGGAGGCGCTTCGAATCTCGTCGATCGCGTCCTGCGAGGCCGCGTGATCGATTTTCTGAACGTCGGAATCGGCCCGATCCGAAGCGGGATCTTCAATCTGGCGGACGTGGCGATCGTGCTCGGCATCGCCTGGTTGCTGGCGATTTCGGATCCGACCGGGTCGGGATCCCGGCGGGCGAGCGCGGGAACGAACGCGCCGGCGCGCTGAGCGGATCGCACGAGTCGGGCCCGATCGAGTCGTGCTACCAGAGCCGAAGCATGCCGATCTCGTATTCGACTCTCGGCTGGTGCTTCGCGATTTCGGTGACGCTTCACAACGTCGAGGAAGCCGTCTTTCTGCCGGCCTGGTCCCGGCGCGCTCGCGAGGGACGCTGCACGCGCGCGGGCGCGCGGCCGCTCGAACGGGGAGGAGGCGAGGGACGCTGCACGCGCGCGGGCGTCTCGCTTCCCGTCGTCGGGGAGTTCGAGTTTCGGTTTGCGGTCGTCGTGCTCACGCTGCTGGCGTGGCTCGTCGCCGGGCTCGCCGCGCGCGCAGGGCCGCAGAGTCTTGCCGCGCATCTGCTGGGTGGCTACGCGTGCGCGATGCTGCTCAACGTGGTCGTTCCTCACCTGCTGGCCTCGCTGGTGTTTCGCGAACTCGCTCCGGGAACCCTGACCGCGCTGGCGTTCAACCTTCCGGTGTGCAGCGCGCTTCTTCGCGTGGGATTTCACGATCGCGCGATCGACTTCGATCGGATGATCTGGGCCGGCCCTCTCTGCGTCGTGGTTCTCGTCGGCATGATTCCAATTCTCTTCCGAATCGGAAGAGCACTCGATTCGATGCGTGCGAGCGCCATCGGTCGGGAGGATTGAGCGGTGGCCGGCATCGTCGACGCCTGGATGCAGCATCCCACGCGAAGATTCCTCGAGCAGCCGTTCTTCGAGTCGCTTCTCCGCTGGACGCGTCAGGACTCGATCGCCGACTTTCCCCTGTCGCTCACGCTGCACGCGATGGATCAGGCGCAGGTGGAAATCGGTTTGCTGTCGGCCTGGTGGGGGCCGCACGGCACGCTGATTCACAATGACGAGGTCGCGTCCTTCGTGCAGGCCCATCCCGATCGCTTGCGCGGCGTCGCCTCGGTCGATCTCTCGCGACCGATGGAGGCCGTGCGCGAGCTGCGGCGCTGCGTGCGGAACCTCGGGTTTCGCGCGCTTCGGATCGTCCCCTGGCTCTGGGAACTTCCGCCGGACGATCGTCGCTACTACCCGTTGTACGCCGAGTGCATCGAACTCGGGATTCCGTTCTGTACGCAGGTCGGACACACCGGGCCGCTGCGGTCGTCCGAGACCGGCCGGCCGATTCCCTATCTCGAGCACGTCGCACTCGAGTTCCCGGAACTGACGATCGTGGCCGGACACATCGGCGCGCCGTGGACGGGAGAAATGCTCTTGCTCGCGCGGAAGTTTCCCAACGTCTACATCGACACGTCGGCCTGGAAGGCGACGCGCTACCCGTCCGAACTGGTCGCGTATCTGCGAGGCCACGGTGCCCGGAAGGTGATGTTCGGCACCAACCATCCCATGCTGACGGCGTCGGCGTGCCTCGCCGGGATCGACGCGCTCGAACTCGGCGACGAGACGAAGCAGCTCTTCCTGTCGGACAACGCGCGCCGTGTCTTTCGCCTCGACTCGATGCGCTGAACGCACTTCGCAGTGGCGTGTCTTGCCGGCGCGAACGGCGTGCGTCAGTGTGCCAGCGGAGTTTCCTCGAGCCCCGTGAAGAGCGTTCTCGAAACCGGATTACGTCACGCACGGCGAATCGTGATCACCGTCGTCGGTGCGACGGTGGTCGCGATCGGCATTGCGATGATCGTGCTGCCGGGGCCGGCCTTGATCGTGATCCCGGCGGGTCTCGCGATTCTCGGCCTCGAGTTCGCATGGGCGCGGCGCTGGCTCGCGGTGGTGCGGCGTCACGCGGACGCCGCAATCGATCGTGCGCGCGGGCGCGACGCGAGCGTGCGATCGACGTCGGGCGACGACGAGGATCCGCGTTCCGTCTCCTGACAGGGTCACCGGAAATGCGATCCACGAGAGGCGGAGCAGGCGCCGGCACGGGCCACGCTGTGCTCCATGGCTCGCCGCGGCCTCTCGGCCGCGGCTGCGCGTGACTTCCGCTCCGCGTGGCCCTCGCCGGCGCTGCGTCACGCTGTTCTCGGCAACCCGGTGAGAGCCCCGGAAACTCTCGCCCTGCCGCTGGCTTCCTTTCGGCCGAGTTCATTCGCGGGAGCGGGTCGAACTCAGCGCGGGACGTCGGGGACCGGACGAAGCTCGAAGAACCAGGTGCGTTCGCTCTCGCCGCCCGAGATCCCGTACTTCTTCGCGACCGCTTCGGCGAGTCGCGCGCGCAGGACAGGGTCGTCGACGCGCTGCGCGCTGCGTTCGTAGAGGCGGCCCCCGACGCGCAGCATCGAACGGTCGTCCTGCTGGAGCAACGTCGGCCAGAGTTTCCACGGCGCAAGCGCGGAAGGAACGAAGATTCGGCCGCCGACCACGACCACCCACACGTTCATCGAACGCGGTGCGTCGGGCGAGACTTCGAGCTGCACCTCGGGGAGTTCGGAGACGCGAGCGAGATCGGGTTCGGAGTCGCGCGTGAGCTCGCCGCGCAGCGCAGCGCCGGGAATCGGTCCGAGTGGACCGCCCGAATGGCGCGCCACGAGCCCCAGCGCACCCCATAGAATCGAGAGCGTTCCGACGACGAGAAAGAAGCCGTAGAGGAAGCGTTTCATCGCCGTCTCCCGCAGAGAACGCGCCGATTCTACGCGAACGGGGACGGCAATCGCCGCATTCTTCGTGAAACACGAGGAAGCGATCGCGTCGTCGCCCGGGCGCAGGGATCCCGCATCATTCGAGCAGTGAAAGCAGGTCGCTCCGCGTGAGGCCGGTCGCAGCATCGGCCGCACCGAGCGCGAGTTCGCCGAGCGCACGCTTTCGGTCTTGCAGCGCGAGAATGCGTTCTTCGACAGTGTCTTTCGCCACCATTCGGTAGACGACCACCGGGCGCTCCTGACCGATCCGGTGCGCGCGATCGGCCGCCTGGTCTTCGACTGCCGGGTTCCACCACGGATCGAGCAAGAAGACGTGATCGGCCGCCGTCAGGTTGAGCCCCGTGCCTCCGGCGCGCAGCGAAACCAGCAACACCGGCGGGCCGCTCTCGTCCTGAAATCGTGCGACGACGCCCGCGCGATCACGCGTCGAACCGTCGAGCCGGAGGTGATCGATCCGTGCGTCCGCGAGCAGGGGCTCGGCCAGATCGAGCAGCGAGGTCCATTGCGAGAAGACGAGCGCGCGGTGTCCATCCGCGACGACGTTTTCGAGCTCGTCGCGAAGCAGATCGAGCTTCGACGAGCGCGTGGCAGACTGCCCGGGAACCAGCGCCGCGTGGCACGCGGCCTGCCGGAGTCGAAGCAGCGCTTCGAGAGCGGCGAGCACGCTGCCTCCCTCGGCCAGCCGGGCGACCACGTCACGCCTCGTCGCGGCATGGACGGCGTCGTAGACGGCGCGCTCCTCGGCGTCGAGTTCGAATCCCAGCACGACGTCGGTGCGGGGCGGCAACTCGGGCGCCACCTCGCGTTTGCGTCGTCGCAGCAGGAACGGGCGCAGCCGGTCTCGCAACCGCATCGCGGCAGCGGTGTCTCCGGCGTCGATCGGGCGGGCGAACCGCTGCTCGAAATCGCTTCGCGATCCCAGCAGGCCGGGGTTCGCGAACTCCATTTCGCTCCACAGTTCGTCGAGCCGGTTCTCGACCGGTGTTCCGGTGAGCGCGATCCGAAAGTTCGCGCGAAGCCGATGCGCAGCACGCGCGACCTGGCTGTCGGGGTTCTTGATCTGCTGCGCTTCGTCGAGAATCGCCGCATCGAACGCTTCGGCCTCGAGTCGTTCCGAGTCGAGGCGGAGCAATGCGTAGGTGGTCAGTACGACGTCTGCGTCGGGATCGAGCGAACGCTTTGGGCCGTGATACAGACAGACGCGAAGCGAAGGACGAAAGCGCGCGATCTCGGCGGCCCAGTTGTGAACGACGCTGGTCGGCGCGACGACGAGGGTGCGCGGGCGCCGGGCGGCATCCGATGCGGGCAGCGCGCACAGCGCTTGCAGCGTCTTGCCGAGCCCCATGTCGTCGGCGAGCAGCCCGCCGAGTCCGGCCTCGCGCAAGAAGCAAAGCCACGCCACGCCGCGCCGCTGGTAGGGGCGCAACGCCGCCGTCAAATCGGCCGGCAGCGTGGCGTCCGGGATGCCGGCGAAGTCGTCGATCAGGGCACGCAAACGCGAGAAACCCGGCGGCGGAGGCGATCCCGTCTCGGCGCAGAGCGCGGCGAGATCGGGCAAGGCGGCACGCGGCAGGGTTCCCCGCGCGGACTTCGCCGCGAGTAGATCCGCAACACGCGTTCCGTGTCGCGCGAGCCAGTCGACCGGGAGCGGTGCGAACCCGCCGCCGACGAGCGGCACCAGCGAATCCCCGTTGCGCCACGCGCGAAGCACCGCCGCGGCACCTCCGGCCGGAGCGCGAGGCGCGCCGCTTCCGACGCTGCTGTCGAAGTCGAGCGTGAAATCGTCGCCGCTGACGGCAAACCGAACTGCGAGCGCAGGCGCGCGGACGAACTCCTGCAGCGCGTCCGCTTCGACCCCGTCGCCAAACGCGGCGAGTCGCGCCGCGAGTTCCAGCGCGCGTTCGCCGGTGGCGTGTTCGCGATGTCCCGGAGCCAGCGCGAGATCGCGTTCGAGCCTGCGCACCAGTCGTGACTCGGCCGCTTCGTCCCGCAGTGGAAGCGGTCCGCCGAGCGGAACCAGACGTCCCCCGTCGATCCGTGCGACGGGGGGCGTGCCGTAGACGAGCAGAGGCAGCACGACCAGCGCATCTCCTTCACGCCGAGTCTCGATCACGATCCGCGGCGGCTCGCGACGCGTTCCGGGAAGCCGGCGGGTTCGTCGATCGACTGGAAGTCTGCGCTCGAGATCGGGCAGAACCTCTGCCACCAGTCGCGCCGCCTCGTCCGCGGAAAAGACCTTTCCCTGTTGATAGTCCTCCCGCTCGCGAGCGTTCAGCAGCAGTTCGCCGAGCGGATGAATCACCGATCCGCAACGCACCACCCCATGCCCGAGTCGTTCGTCGATGCGAGAATCGGGCACGACGCGAACCCGGAAGCCGTCGCCCGCGTCCTCGACCAGGATTCGCGGCGACAGACTCGCCTCGCTCGCGGTGATTGGTTCGCCGTCGAGTCGAACGTCGTCGCAGGACGCGAGCGCAGGCAACAGGCGATGCATCGCTTCGCGCGGCATGGGCCCGCGCAGCCGCGAGCCGAGCGCTCGTTCGACGCGCAAATCACCATCGGTCGCGACGAAGCGCGGACCCTCCACCCGGCCGAGGGCCACTGCGGCGAGCGTCGACGCCAGCACGGTCTCGCGTTCGCGAGCTTCGGGATCGATCTGTACGACGACGCGTTCGAGTGAGAGCCCGTCTCCCGTGCGACTCAGCCGGTAACGAAGGCGACCCGGCGGAAGGGCCGTGCGTGACAACGCGTTCTCGCGCGCCGGCGCGCCCGCCACCGGCCGCCCTTCGCTCTTCGTCCCGGTGACACCGATCGGTGTCGGAGCGTCGCCCGCCGATTCGGGGAGGGGAGCGCTGGCGACGGAACCCTGTCGAAGCGCGATCACCGCCGCGGCGACGTGCTCACAGGGATCGTCGTGTCCCGAGCAGTCGCACGACCACTCACGGTCGTCCGGTTGCAGCGTGACGAGAAAACTCGCGAGGCCGCCACGCGTCACCACGCGCAGCGCGATCTCGTCGGCGTGATCCGAGCGCTCGCGAAGAACCGCCTGCGCGCGCACCAGCTCGACGCCACGCGACCAGCTCGCGGGCGAGGCCGCCCGGCGCACGGCGTCGAAGAGCGGCTGCACGGTCAGGCCGTGGCGGCGTCGATCGACCGGCGCAGCACGTCGATGGCGAGATCGAGTTCGTCCTCGGTGATGGTGAACGGCGGACCGAGGCAGATGACGTCCGGTGCGGGATGGCCGCCGCCGGGATAGAAGAAGACGCCCTGGGAAAGACCGATTGCGACGACGCGGCCGACGATGCCGGCCTCCTTCGGAAAGGGCGTTCGCGGCGAGCGATGACGCACCAGTTCGACCGCCTGCAGCAGTCCGAGTCCGCGCGTGTCGGCCACGCACGGATGATCGCGCAGCTTCGCGAGCCGCTGCGCGAGCGCGGTTCCCATCTGCGCGGCGCGTTCGACGAGCCGTTCGCGTTCGAGAATCCCGAGCACGCGCTCGGCGATCGCACACGCCGCGGGATGCGCGGAGTAGGTGTAGAACATCACGTCCTCGCCTCGTGCGGCGATCGGCGCGACGACCTCGTCGGTGGCGAAGACGGCGCCGATCGGCGCGTAGCCGCCTGCCAGGCCTTTCCCTCCCACGAGAAGATCGGGCGTGATGCCGAAGTGCTCGACCGCGAACCGACGGCCGGTGCGACCGAATCCCGTCATCACTTCGTCGGCGATCAGCAGAACGCCGTGGCGGCGGCAGATTTCGGCGATGCGCGGCCAGTAACCCGCCGGCGGAACCATCGCGCCCGTGGTCGAGCCGCCGACGGGTTCTCCGATGAATGCCGCCACGGTCTCCGCGCCCTCGCGCAGAATCACTTCTTCCAGCGCGTCGGCGCAGGCGAGCGTACACACGTTGGTGTCGAGACAACGGTCGCAGTACGCGGGGTGGCAGCACGGAATCTTCGGGTGCGCGGTCAGCAGGGGCTCGAGTCCGTGGCTGCGTTTCTCGTGGTGGCCGACCGAGAGCGTCGCGAGCGTGGTGCCGTGATACGAAAGACGACGGCCGATCACCTTCCAGCGTCCGCTGCGCCCCGCACAGACGTGGTGTTGTCTCGCGATGCGGATGGCGGCGTCCACCGCGTCCGAGCCGCCGCTGGTGAAGACCATTCGAGTCAGCGATGCGGGCAGCCAGTGTTCACGCAGCCGTTCGGCGAGCGCGATCCGGCTTTCGGTACCAAAGGGGGGCACCACGTAGTCGATCGCCGACAACGCTTCGCGCGCGACCTCGGCCAGCTCGGCGCGCCCGTGTCCGACGTTGCAGACGATCGCGCCTCCCGCGGCGTCGAGAATCCGCGTCCCCGCATCGGTGACGAGCCACGCGCCTTCGCTGCGGGCGATCACGAGCGGCGGCCCCTGTCCGCGCGAAACGAACGGGTAGAGCGCGGCGCGGTCCGGTCGGTTCGACATTCAGCGCAGCGCGGCGCGCTTGCCGGCGATCAGGCGCAGCAGCGCCTGATGCGGTTCGGAGAACTTCGCGATGCCTTCGCCCATCAGGACGTCTTCGAGCTTCCGGAGATCCACCTCGCGCGCGATCTCTTCGACCACCGCCGCCGGCGGGAGGCGATCGATGCGCCGCTCGTAACGCGCGCCGCCGGCTTCGACGGCGTCGTTGGTGGCGGGCGGGTTGGTCTGAATGTCGCTGCCCGCGAGCGCCGCGACGTAGCGATCCGGCGGGTCGGCGGGCTTCTTCGTGCCGGTGCTGGCGAAGATCATCTCCTGCGCGAGCGGCAGATTCTTCTCGGCCCAGAACGCGCGATTCTCCGCCCAGATTTGCTGCGCGTTCACGATTCCGACCATGCCCTGCGCTCGCTCGGAGAGCTGCGAGACGTGCTTCTCGGTGTAGACGTCGACGCGCGAGACGAAGATCGAATAGACGCTCTTGAGTCCGGCGACGCCGCCCGGCCGGCGCTGCGCACCGCGCCAGACCGCGTCGCGTGCGGCGCGAACCTGTCGGGGCGTGAAGATCAACGTGACGTTGAGGGTGACGCCGGCCGCCGCGAGATCTTCGAGCGCGTCGAGGCCGGCCGCGGTCGCCGGCACCTTGATCATGCGATTTCGATGGCCTGCGGCCCACTTTGCGCCGAGCTCGACGTAGCGCCGCACGCGTTCGGCATGCGGCGGACCGAGGATCGGGTCTTCGAGCAGCGGATCGACTTCGAAGCTGACGTACCCGTCGTTGCCCTGTGTCTGTTCGAAGACCGGTTCGAAGACGCGCTGCGCATCCCGCACCAGCCGATCGGTCAGGGCCCAGGCCACTGCCTCGTCGTCGAGCCCGCCGCGAAAGAGTTCGGCCATGCTGTCGTCGAACCGTCCGGTCGTCAGCAGATCGCCGACGATGATCGGATTGGAGGTGGCTCCGGTCGCGCCGAGCGCGCGGTTCTTTCGCACGAGCTCGGGGTCGATCGAGTCGAGCCAGAGCTTCGTGCCGGTCGCGATCAGGGACTGGAGCGCGGACGTCATGCCTCGGATCCTCCTCGGCGCGCATCCTACCCCGGGCACTTCGTGGCGGCGACGCGCGCGTGGCCGATCGCGCCGCCACGGGCTGCGAAGGGCCGCGCCTCGCGCAGCGGGTCATCGGAAACGTGATCCACGTGTTCGGAGCATGCGCCGTCGACCGCCACGCGGCTCTCCATGGCTCGTCGCGGCCTCTCGGCCGCGGCTGCGCGTGACGTCCGCTCCGCGTGGCCCTCGAAGGCGCTGCGTCACGTTGTTTCCGGTAATCGGGTCAGCGGTTCCGAAGATCGAGGACGCTGCCCGAGGCCACCTCGTCGTCGAGCACGAGGCGCCAGAGATCCCGCGCGACGTCGCACGGTGCGCGCAGCTCACCCTCGGCCAGCAGCGCCACGAATCGATCGACCGCGGGAAAATCGATTGCCGGGGTCTCGCGGATCTCGCGCTGCATCTCCGTCGCGACCACGCCGGGCGCGACGGAAAGGACGCGGACGGGAGCACCGCGCCGCACCTGCTCGGCGCCGGCAGTGCGCGTCCACTGATCGACCGCGGCCTTCCCCGCGCCATACGACGACCATCCCTCGTAGAGGCTGTGGGCGGCGCCCGAACTGACGAAGACGAGGTCGCCGCGCGTGCCACGATTGCGGATCGCACGCAGAAACGCGTCGCCGAGCACCTGCGGCGCGGCGCTGTTGAGCAACACGTTGCGCCGATGAGGCGCCGCCTCGACCTCTCCGGCGAAACCGATCGGTGTCAGTGTTCCGGCGTTGTGGAAGAAGATCACGCGCTCGCCCTCGAATCGTCCGATTTCGCGTTCGAAGGCCGCAGAGAGCGTGTCCCAGCCCTCGGGCGTCGCGAGATCACAGGCGAGATGTTCGGCGGGCGAGCACGACTGCGGCGGGGCACCCGAGCGGCTGGCATCGATCACGCGGGCCGGCGAAAACGGAACCGATCGCGCGAGTTCGAGCCCGATTCCGCGCGAGGCGCCGGTCACGAAGACGAGTGCACGAGGCATGGCGGGACGGTAGCCCGGCCCTCGACGGTGGGCCGTCTCGTGCGGTCGTGTTCGGCGCATGTCGGGCGAGACGCGCGCAACGCCGCCGGGCGCGAGGCACGTATTTCGTCCGTCGCCCTTGCCGCGACGGGCGGGGCCGCGCAGTCTGCGCGGATGGCCGATCGATCCACCGCACTCGTCGAAGTCGGCCGCGACGGCGCGCGGCGCAGACGATCTGCGTTCACGATTCGCCAGCTCGCGCGGGCGTCGATTCTCGCGCTGCTGTCGTCGAACGCGCTCGTTGCTCGCGCCGATGATCGCCCGCTGGAGACGATCGAACGAATCACGGGCGGTGCGAACGCGGGCGAATCATTGCCGGTCGTGGTGGCCGTTCACGGGCTCGGCGGAACGCCCGAGCATCTGGCGGAGCTGTTCGAGGGATGGTCCGAGCGGGCTCGCGTGATTTTGCCGCGCGGGCCCGATCGCGCGGGACCCGGCTGGTCGTGGTTTCCGATCCCGTCGCGAGACGTCGATCGCGATGACGTCGCTCGCGGATTGATCCGTGCGCGCGATCTACTCGTGACGCTGCTCGAAGGTCTGCCCTGCGATCCAGACGTCTCGGGGCGTCCGGTGCTCACGGGATTTTCGCAGGGCGGGATGACGAGCTTCGCGGTCGGTGTGACGCGTCCGGATCTCGCGGTGCGTTTCGTGCCCGTCGCCGGATGGTTGCCGCTCGCGCTCTGGCCGGCGCGCGCGCCGGCGGGAGCGACGACGCCGATCCGCGCACTGCACGGGGATCGCGACCCGCTGCTTCCGGTGCAGCCGACGAGACGCCTCGTCGAGCGCCTCGTGCACGCCGGGTTCGACGCGTCGCTGCGCGCGTTCGATGGCGTCGGGCACACGATCTCGCCGGAGATGCGGCGCGAACTGCTCGCCGAGCTCGCGCGCGGCCTCGAAACCGCGCGCGCCGAGGCGAAGGCGGCGGTGCCGCCCGCGATCCGTTCGTCCGGCGCCTGCGCTACTCGCGCGCGACGCCCGGATCCCCCGTCACCGCTTCCGCGCGGCTCTGGCTCAACCAGCGCCCCGCGAACGCGATCGTGGCGAGAGGCACGATCAAACCCGCACCGATCACGACGAGCATCAAATCGCCGAGCACGTCGTACTGTCCGCGCGGCACCTCGTAGACTCGATTCAGGTACTTCGTCACCAGCCCTGCCGCGCTGAGCGCGAGGTTCATCAGCGACGCCATCAGCGCGAACCAGGTGGCGCGGCGTCCGGCGGGCGCGTTCACCGCGATCAGCGTCAACATCGGAATCATCGAGAGCTGTGCGAAGGGAGAACTCACGGCGGTGTCGACCAGCGCGATGGTTCGGGCGCCAAAGCCGAACTGCTGCTGCGTCCATTCGTGCAGTCCGTAGTACATCCCGACGGTGGGCAGTGACAGCAGCGTTCCGACCACGGTCAGGCCGGCGAGCACCGAAGAGACGGGCTTGCGCGTGACGAAATCGCTGCCGAACCACATGCCCGCGATCGCGAGCAGGCTGCCCACGGCCGCGAGGCGGCCAAAGAACTCCTCGTCGAAGCCGAGCACGTCGATCTGCCACCACTGGCTCGCCGGGCCGACGCCCGGCATGGCCCGAAAGACGAAGATCACGAGGGCCGCGATCCAGATCGTGCGACGGGTTCGCTCGTCGATCTCCGCGATCGTCACGCGAAGCAGCGAAAGAACGACCAGCATCGACACGGTGAAGACGATCTCCTGACCGAACGGCACCTGCCCGAGCCCCATGCCGACCGTGAAGGCGCCGAAGGCGATGCCGCCCCCGAGCACACGCCAGTCGATCGGACCCGGTTCGACCGTGTCGGGACGAACGAAGACGGCGCCGAGCATCGAGACGAAAGGCACCGAAAGGCCGATCCAGAAGACGGTCTCGCGAGCCAGATGCTCGGCGAGCCAGCCGCCCAGATACGAAGTGAGAACCATGCAGAGCATCATCGAGAGCCGGCCGAGCACCTGCACCATGCCGAGATCGCTGCGCACGTCCGCTTCGGGACGCGCCGCGCCGTGCTCGTCCTCGCGCGAAACGACTTCGGTGCTCATCGTGTCGGCGACGACGTCCTGGATGACGAATCCCAGCACGCTGAGGATCGAGGCCGTGACGTACATCGCTTCGGGGCTCGCGAACGAGATCCGCTGGCCGGCCGCGAGAGCCAGCATCGAGTAGCCCGCAGCGACGAGGCCGGCGCCGAGAAAGACGTATGCGTGACGCCGCGAACCGAAGATCGACACTCCATCGACCAGTTGACCGACGACCATCTTCACCGTCCACGGAACGGTGAGCCAGACGCCGATCGCGACCAGCGTTTCGGCCGGCAGTCCGAGCTCTTCCTTGATCCAGAACGACTCGGCGATGCCGGTCACGCCGCTCGCGCCGTACGCGAAATAGATCATGAGCAGCGGCAGATATCGCCAGCGCATGGCGTACACCGGCTCGAGCAACGATTTCTCGATCGCTCCGCGCAGCCAGCTTCGATTGCGCTCGTCCGGACCGTCGTTCATGAACTCCCCTTCTGGCCTTCGCCGGCACGCTTTCGCTCCCCGGGCGGCGGCTATGTTCCATGCCACGCGCCTCGCGCGCGAGAGGAGGCGTCGTGATCGAGCTCTACGGCATTCCGATGTCCCGCGCATTTCGGCCGCTCTGGATGCTGGAAGAGCTCGGCCTCCCGTATCGGAACATCCCCACCCACTTCGCGACCGGCGATACCCGCACGCCCGAGTTTCTCGCCATCAACCCGAACGGTCACATCCCCGCCCTGGTCGATGGCGACGTGACGCTGTTCGAATCACTCGCGATCACGCTCTATCTCGCCCGCAAGTACGGAGGCGGGCTCTGGCCGTCGAGCGTCGAAGACGAAGGGCGGGCGTTTCAGTGGAGCTTTTGGGCGATCACCGAGCTGGAGGAACCCCTGCTCGTGCTGTTGATGCACGGCGCCATGCTGCCCCCCGCCGGGCGCGATCCCGCGAAGGCGGCCGACGCGAAAGCACGGCTTTCGAAGCCGCTCGACGTGCTGGAAGGTGCGCTGCGGGGGCGGCCCGTCCTCGTCGGGACACAGTTCGGTGTCGCCGACCTCGCGGTCGCCTCCGTCCTTTCGTGGGCGCGCATGCTGCGGATCGACCTCTCGGGCTGGCCCTGGGTCGAGGCCTGGCTCGGGCGCTGCCTCGATCGGCCGGCCGCGAGGAGGGCCGGCAAGCGCGGCTGAACCCGACGTCGCGCCGGAGTTGCATCCCCCGCGCTTCGGGAATCGCGGCGGGTCAAGGATTTCCTGCGACCGCCGAAACGAGTCGTACGCAGCGCTCACGCGTGTCGAGGGAGCCGCGCGCGACGGGCCCGGCGCACTCCGGATCGCCCGGCACGATCCGGGCGGCGATCGAAGGAGAACGCGAATGGCGGTCAGCACCCGACCGGGGCCCGACGGCGCATCGGTGACGATCGCGATCAGCGGCCGCTTCGACTTCGGACAGCAGGCCGATTTCCGGCGCGCCTACGAGACCGAGGCGACTCCCGACAAGACCGTGGTGATCGATCTCGGCAAAGTCGACTACGTGGACAGTTCGGCGCTCGGCATGATGCTCGTGCTGCGCGAGCACATGAACAACGACGGCTCGAAGATCCGCATCATCAACTGCCGGCCCGAGATTCGCAGCATCCTGACGATTTCGAACTTCGAAAAACTCTTCACGGTCGCATGAGCGGCGCGGGGCCCTCGCGGATCCGGGCGCTGGTGGTCGAGGACGACACCACGAGCCGGAAACTCCTGCGCCGGGCGCTCGAACGCACGGGATGCGAAGTCTTCGAGAGCGCGAGCGGTGAAGAGGGCGTCGAGCGATTCGCGAGCGAACAGCCCGACGTCGTCTGGATGGACATCGGGCTACCCGGCATCGACGGCTACGAAGCGACCCGTCGGATCAAACTGCTGTCGGGCGACCGGTTCACCCCCGTCATCTTCCTGACCGCCGAAACGGACGACGCGCTGCTCGCCCGCTGCGTCGAGGTCGGCGGAGACGATTTCCTCACCAAGCCGTTCAGCAAAGTTCTCCTGTACGCGAAGCTCGATGCGCTGATTCGCATCCGATCGCTATATCGAACCGTGCAGCAGCAACGCGACGAGATCGAGCGATTCCATGCCCGGCTGCAGGAAGAGCAACGCGTCGCGGAGAAACTGTTTCAGCGCATGATGAGATCGGCGGGCGGCGCGCTGCCCGGCGTTCGCAAGCTGCTCTCCCCGATGTCGATCTTCAACGGCGACCTGCTGCTCGTGGCGCCGACGCCCTGGGGCGGCATCCGCGCGATGCTCGGGGACTTCACCGGACACGGCCTCTCGGCCGCGATGGGGGCGCTGCCGCTTTCGGACATCTTCTACGGCATGACGCGCAAGGGATTCTCGCTGGCGGATCTCGCGCTGGAGGCGAACCGGAAGCTGCGCCGGGTGCTTCCGACCGGTTTGTTCTGCGCCTGCGTGATGATCGACACCGACCCGTTGCGCGGCCAGGTGACGGTGTGGAACGGCGGCGTGCCGGATCTGCTGGTGCGGGGAGGCGACGGCGGGTTGCGTCACCGGATTCGTTCGACCCATCTGCCGCTCGCGATCGTCGGCGACGACGAGTTCGACGTTTCGGTCGAAACGTTCGCCGTCAGCGCCGGCGAGCGGCTCTATGCGTACTCCGATGGATTGATCGAGGCACGCGGTGCCGACGGATCGCTCTTCGGCAGCGAACGCATCGAGCAGTTGATCGACGGAGAAGCCTCGAACGAGGCCGTGTTCGACGCGATCTGCAAGTCGATCAGCGTGTTTCGCGGTGGTGAAGAACAGAACGACGACCTCACGCTGCTCGAACTGGAGTTGGGCGATGCGCTCGGAGTCGCGGATGCAGCGGCCGCCGCGGAAGCACCGGAGCGAGCGCCGATGCCCTGGCGCACCGTGATCGAGCTCGGTCCGGAAGCGCTGCGCACCGTCGATCCCGTGCCGCTCGCGATGCAGGGGCTGCTCGAGATCCAGGCGCTGCAAAAGCATCGCGAAAAGCTCTACCTCGTGATCGCCGAGCTTTTTTCGAACGCGCTCGAACATGGCGTGCTGGGCCTCGATTCCGCGCTCAAGGCCGGTCCGGACGGATTCCGTCGCTACTACGAGGAGCGCACGCGACGGCTCGACGCGCTCGAGTCGGGATTCGTCCGTCTCGAATGCGAGCACATCGTCGAAGCCGGACGCGGACTGTTGTCGATTCGGCTGAGCGACAGCGGTCGTGGATTCGGCGCCGGCGCGACGGGAACGTCTCTCGGGAGCAACGAGGGGCGAAGTGGCCGCGGAATCGCACTCGTGCGTTCGATCTGCGACGACGTCCGACATCTCGACGATGGGCGCGTGGTGGAAGCGATCTATCGCTGGCCGCGGAGCTGAGCGGGAGTTCGGAAACGGCGCTCGTGCCATCGCGCACGCCACGTGCGCGCCGGCGATTCTCGGTCGCGACGCGATCGTTCGGCGACTCGGCGAGACGTCGAAGACGCTCACGCGGGTCCGTGCGCTCTCCCGGTTCAGTCGTTCGTCGGTCCGGTTGCCGCGCGCCGCGACGCCACCACGCCGAGCAGGAGTGCGAGCACGAGAAACGGCGCGACCGACCAGTTGGAGTCGGCGATCAGACGCTGCGCGATCTCGTCACCGAACAGACGCGGAGCGAGTTCGAGTCCGTAGTGCCGGAGCAACGACACCGGGTGAGGCTGCCCGGCGGCATCGGTGGCCGCGACTTCGATCCCGGCCAGTGCGGCAGAGAACAGACCCGCGATCGCGCCGCCAGCGATCAGTCCCGATGCGCAGAGCACGCCGGGCGACGAATCGGCCTCGACGCCCTCACGCTTCGCGCCTCGATCGGCGAGCGCTCGCACCGTGCCGCCGAGCGCGATCGCGGTCGACGTCGAAAGAGGA
>CAZDHU010000193.1:0-13690 GCA_964505355.1 uncultured Myxococcaceae bacterium
CCTTCACCTGCTGGCGCCAGTGCTGCGTGCGGCGCTCCGAGTTTCCATAGGCGCCCCACTTCTCGAAGATCATCGCCGACGGAAGGACGAGGTCGGCGAGTTTCGCCGACACCGTGGGATATGCGTCGGAGACGACGATGAAGTTGTCGCCCGCGCGCACACTCTCGATGAAGGCGTTCAGGTTCGGGAAGTCCTGAAATGGATTGGTCACCAGCGACCAGAAGAAGCGCACCTGCCCCGACTTCAACTGGCGCATCATCGCGACCGCGTGGGTGCCGATCTTCGGATTCAGCGTTCGCGCCGGCAGATTCCAGAGCTTCTCCGTCGTTTCGCGATGCGCGGGGTTCGTCACCACCATGTCCGCGGGAAGCCGATGCGCGAACACGCCCACCTCGCGGGCCGTTCCGCAGGCCGAAGGCTGTCCGGTGAGAGAAAACGCGCCCGAGCCCGGGGTCGAAATCTTGCCGCCGAGCAGGTGCAGCATGTAGGCCTGCTCGTTGACCCAGGTGCCGCGCACGTGCTGATTGAACCCCATGGTCCAGAACGAGAGCACCCGCGTCTTCGGATTCGCGTAGATCTCGGCCAGTTCGAGCAGCGCTTCTTTGGGAACGCCGGACAGCGTGCTCACGTGCTCGGCCGTGTACGGCTCGACCGCCTGCTTGAACTCTTCGGCGGTGATCGTCCAGTGGGCGTCCGGGGTGCCCCGGTTCGCCTGGCCCTGTTCGAGCGGATGATCGTCGGGCAGCCCGTATCCGATGTCGGTCGGGCCGGTCGCAAACACACAGTGCGCCTTCACGAAGGCTTCGTTCACGCGCTTCGTCGCGATCATGTGCCGCGCGATGAAGTTCATGATGGCGAGATCGGTCTGCGGCCGGAAGACGAGCTCGAGATCCGCGAGGTCGCTCGTGCGGTTTCGGAACGTGGTCAGATTCACCACGCGCGTCGCGGGGTGACCGAGCTTGCGATCGGCAACGCGCGACCAGAGGACGGGATGGCACTCGGCCATGTTCGCGCCCCAGCAGACGATGGCATCGGCGGACTCGATGTCGTCGTAGCAGCCGGGCGGCTCGTCCATCCCGAAGGTCTGCATGAAGGCGGCGACGGCCGACGCCATGCAGTGTCGGGCGTTCGGATCGAGGTTGTTCGACCGAAACCCCGCCTTCATCAACTTCGCGGCCGCATACCCCTCGTCGATCGTGAACTGGCCCGAACCGAACATCGATACGCTCGCCGGGCCGAGCTTCCCGTAATACTCCTTGAACTTCCGAGCCATCACGTCGAACGCCTGATCCCAGCTCACCGGCGTGAAGTCGCCCTTGCGATCGAACTTCCCGTCCTTCATGCGCAGCAGCGGCTGCGTCAGCCGATCGGCCCCGTACTGAATCTTCGCGTTGAAATATCCCTTCACGCAGGCGAGACCCCGGTTGACCGGAGACTCCGGATCGCCCTTCACGGCGACGACGCGGCCTTCCTTCGTCCCGACCAGAAGCCCGCAGCCAACGCCGCAAAAGCGGCAGGCCGACTTGTCCCACTGCCAGCCCGCTTCGGCATCGAGTGCCGAGGCCTGCGCAAAGGCCTCTCCGGCCAGCGGGAACCCGAAACCCGCCGCGACCGAAGCGGCGACCGCAGTCTTCAGGAATTCGCGTCGTGTCTGACTCATGACTGCCTCTCGTCTTCGAAGACGTGCATGGCCATCTCGGCCGACAGCACGTGCGGGAGCCGCTGGATCGCGCGGAGCCGCTCCGCACAGTCCTCCGTCGTCGAACCTTCGATCGTGACGACCAGCCGGCCACGCGGATCGGTGAAATGAATCTCCACGCCGGCCATCTCGCGCATCGCCGCCGTCGATTCGACGAGATGCTCGGGCCGGCAGATGGCGAGCACGCCCGACACGACGATGCCGGCCGGCGCGGCGGCATCCTCCGCCTCGCCGCGATGGTTCGATTCGGTGCCGAACGACGATCGACCGAAATTCATCGCGTGCCCCCGCTCGCGACGCCGAACTGTGTCGGCCCGCCACGACGCGTGCTCTCGATGACATGCACTGTGCACAAATCACGCCACCGAGGCCGCGCAGATCGAGCGACCGGATGCGCTCGCGCGCCCCTGTCGTCAGCCGCTCGCGAACGCGTCGCGCCGCCGCAGCCGCCAACGAAAAGCCGGCGCGGGCGCTGACGAAATCGAGACGCACGCAGAAGCGGAGCGAGCGCGCGCCCGGCGCAAGACGCGATGCGTGGCATCGGACGCGAGCGCCGAACGCGCAGGCACAAAGGGCGCCCGGCCACACCGCTGTGCGCGATCGCACACGTCTCGCACGGCCGCGTGCAGGGGGCAGCGGGGGCACTCGCTGCGCGATCTCGCTTGTTCGCGCATCCCGCGTCGGCTGCGTGCCGAAGACGATCGCGCCGCGGTCGGGTTCGACCACGGATTCCGCGGCATGCATGCCGCGGCTCCATTGATGCCTGGCACGTCGTCGGTGTCGCTCGTCAGTCAGATCGAGATTCGTGCAGCGGGTTCGCACTGCACGACGGCTCTCGCGATCTCCCGCAACATCCCCGCGAAGATGAGCGCGTGAAGCGGGTAGACGGCGTACCAGTAGAGCAGGCCGGCGGTGCCGAGCGGATCGAAGACGGCGGTCTGTCGGATCGTCGATCCGGCGCCGGCGGGCTCGACTTCGAACTCGAGCCACGCGCGTCCGGGGAGTTTCATTTCCGCTGCGAAGCGAAGCCTTCGGCCGGGCTCGATCGCTTCGACGCGCCAGAAGTCGACCGTGTCTCCGACGGCGAGCGATCGGGGATGGTGACGGCCGCGCCGCATTCCGACGCCGCCGAAGAGCAGATCGACGAAGCCGCGAAGTCTCCACAGCCAGCTGGCGTAGTACCAGCCGTTCTCGCCGCCGATGCGCGCGACCACGTCGAACGCGGCGTGCGCAGGAGCCGCGACGGGTACGGACCGCGAGTCGACGAGGCGTGATCCGAATCGGCTCCCGCCCCAGGAGGGCTCTTTGCCCGACGACGAGATCGCGTCGGACCAGCGCGTCACCGCGCACTCCTCGTCCTCGTTCTGGATCGCTCGCCGAATCGCGTTCGTGAGGCCCATCGGTCGGACGCCGAACCGGTGCAACGCGCTCTGGTCGTGGACGACGCTCGCGTTCGCGACGCTCTCGATGAGCTTGCGGCCGACGCGCGCGTAGACGGGGGTCGTGAGGCCGAGCCACAGGCTCGAGAGCCACGGCGTCAGCAGGGGAACCGGAACCATCCAGCGCCGAAGCCTGCGCTGGCGCGCGTACTCGTTCATGATGTCGAGGTACGAGACGCGGTCGGCGCCGCCGATCTCGAAGACGCCGCTTTCGATCGGATCGAGGTCGAGGGCGCCGATCAGGTACGAGAGCACGTCTTCGATCGCGATCGGCTGCGCGGGCATGCGAACCCAGCGCGGGCAGATCATCACCGGAAGGAGTTCGACGAGGGCACGGATCAGCTCGAACGACAGGCTGCCCGATCCGAGAATGATCGACGCGCGCAGCTCGACGACCGGCACTCCGGACGCGCGCAGCGCATCTCCCGTTTCGTGCCGACTCGAAAGGTGACGCGAGAGTTCGGGGCCCGGCTCAGCGAGGCCTCCGAGGTACACGATGCGCCGAACGCCGGCCGCGCGCGCCGCCTCTCCGAAATGGATGGCCGCCTCGCGATCGCGGCTGGCGAAGTCGTCGCCCGATCCCATCGAGTGAACGAGGTAGTAGGCCGTGTGGATGCCGGTGCAGGCGGCTGCGAGCGAGGTCGGATCGAGGCAGTCTCCGCGAACGACCGAAACGCCATCGCTGAAACGAAGATGTTCCGGACGTCGCGCCATGCATCGAACCGGCATGCCGGCGGCGCGCAGTGCCCGTACGAGACGGCCACCGACGTATCCGGTCGCTCCGGTGACGAGGATCGGCGCCGGCGCTTCGCGACTCACGGAACACGCGCGATCGTTGCACCACGGGCGAGTCCGAGAGCGTCGAGCTCGCGCTCTGCGCGGCCGAGATCGTCGATCACGCGGGCGCGGGATCGAGGAAGGCGAGCGACGACTGCACGCGCGTCGCGTCCGCCGAGCCAGAGTTCGGATTTCGCCGGCAGCGTGCGCTCGATGGCTCGCACGTCGCGCGTCGCCTGCGCGCGGTTCTCGGAGTAGACGACGCTGAGTCCGACGAGCACGGCGCTCGATCGCTTCGCAGCGGCGCCGATCTCGGCCGCGGGAAGGTCCGTACCCAGCAGGCAAACGCCGAGGCCGGCTTCGACCGCGAGCAGACCGACGAGCAAGAGCCCGAGTTCGTGACGCTCGCCGGTCGGCGTCGCGAGAACCACGACCGGACGCCCGTCACGGCCCCTCGAGTGAATGAGGCTCGTGAGCACGTTGCGCAGAACGCCGGAGCAGAGTCGTTCGTCGGCGATCGACAGTTCTTCGCGGCTCCATCGCTCGCCGACGGCCTCGAGCAGCGGTGACGCGAACTCGCGCACGAACGCCCGGCTTCCGAGCCCGACGAGCGCTTCTCCGATCTGCCGCGAGAGCGCCGGCGCGTCGAAGCGCGCGATCTGTGAAAGGGTCGATGCCAGCGCGGGCCCGCGAGGCGGCGCGGCTTCGGCGGCGGGCTCGGCCGCGAGGCGCTCGAGCGCAGGCTCGCCGAGTCGAGCGACGTCTCCGATCGAGCGGCCCGCGCCGACCGCGCCGGCGAGAAGACGCAATCGGCGGACGTCAGCGCGCGAGTAGAGGCGCGCGCCGCGCGCGCCGCGCACCGGTCGAACGACGCCATGGCGCTTTTCCCATGCCCGGATCAGGTCGGGCGTGAGGCCGGTGAGCGCCGAGACCGTGCGAAGCGGAAGCGCGTCGTGCGTCGATGTCTTCACGCGAGGGTCGTCTTCGCGAGCGCGCGCCGACGAGTTCGGGTCAGCACGGAACGTGCGCGGTCTTTGCCGCGCAGTCCGCCGAGTCTTCGCCGGCCGTCGTGATTCCCGCGGCACGGAGGCACAGCGCATGAAGCGCCTCGCGCTGCTCCGGTGTTTCGCGCGTGAACGGAACGAGATGCGTGGGTGCCGGAGCGCGGTCGAACCAGAATCGACCGCTGGCGCCCTTCGGTTCGCTCGCGATGCAGAGCCAGACGACGGTGTCCGCGCCTTCCTCCGGTGTTCGAAGCCGGTTTCGCATGACACGCCAGAAGCGAGGCAGCGAGCTTCGCACCGCCGGCGTGTCGGCCCAGCCGGGATGCATCGCGTGAACCGAAACGCCGAGCGGCTTCCAGCGCCGGGCGAGCAGTTCGGTCAACACGATCTGCATGCGCTTGGTCTGCGCGTATGCGGCAACGCCGTCGAAGCGACGTCGCGACCAGTCGAGATCGTTCAGCGAGAGCGCCGTTCCGTACATGCCACCGGAGGAGACGAAGACGACCCGTGCGTCCTCGGATGCGGCGAGCCTGGTTCGGAGCAGGTGGGTCAGGAGGAATGGCCCCACGACGTTGGTCGCGAACGTGCGCTCGAGGCCGTCGGGCGTCTGCTCTCGGTTCGCCGGCAAGACTCCCGCATTGTGCACCACCCAATCGACGCGCGGTCGGTCGAAGCCCGCTGCGAAGTCGCGCACGCTGGTCAGGTTCGCGACGTCGACCACGGCGAGATGGACCTCGTCGTTGCCGGTTTCGTTTCGGAGGGCGCGAACCGCTTCGTCGCCTCGGCCCCGGTCGCGGCAGAGCAACCAGACTTCCGCACCGCGCGCGGCGAGCGCGGTCGCGGCAGCGCGGCCGATGCCGGAGTTGGATCCCGTCACGAGACAGACGCGTCCGTGCAGGTCGCCGTCGAGGTCGGCGTTGCGAAAGCGACGCGCGTGCCGGCGGTAGCCGCTTCGATCGAACGAGAAGAGGATCGAGCGATCGAGAAGGCGGTCGAAGAAGCCCGGGCCGCCGATCGAAGAATCGCTCTGCAACGCGGAAGAGATCGTCATGCGTGCGGGGTAGCGCGGCGCGAGGGCCGTGTCAAAGTATGTCTGGACGAACGCGGACAGCTCCGGGAGCGCAGGCGCAGGGTCTGGAAGCCGCCCCCGGCCGTGAGAAACGCCGAAAGGAAGCACCGTGAGTCGAGGGACGAACTTCTTGCTCTTTTACGCGGGCTGGTTCGCGTGCGTGCTCGGCGCCGCGCGCGGCGTCGCCTGGGCGGGGCCGGTCGTCGCGACGGCCGTTCTTGCGCTCCACCTCGCGTCCGCACCGAACCGCCTGCGAGAGGCACGGTTCATCGCCATCGCCGGCGCCTTCGGTTTCGCGGTCGACACCGCCCTTGCGTCGGCCGGTCTGTTCTCGTTCGCGGGCGCGAGCCTTTCGCGAGCGGTCAGTCCGCCGTGGATGGTCGCGCTCTGGATGCTCTTCGCGACGACCCTTGGAAGCTCGATGGCGTGGATCGGGGGGCGTCCTGCGCTCGCCGCATGTCTCGGCGCCGTGTTCGGGCCGCTCTCGTACGCGGCCGGTGCGCGCCTCGGGGCGATCACCGTCACTTCCGAATCGATGTTGCCCTTCGCAGGAATCGCCGTTGCGTGGGCGGCCACGATGCCCGCGCTGATGCGGCTTCGCTCGCACACCGCCGGGCCCGCGCGGTCGCTTCGCGAGCACGCGTCGCTCGCGCGGCTGGCCGGGCTCGTCGTCGCGGCCATCGTGCTCACCGCGCCTGCGAGCGCGCGTGCAACCTCGAACGGCGAGATCGAGGGCGTTCGCTTCGAGCCGGCGTACGAGCGTGACGGCGTCTCGCTCGGGCTCCGATGTACCGGTTTGCTGCGCTATCGCGTCTTGTTCAAGGGCTACGTCGCGGCCCTTTACCTTCCGTCCGAAACGCCCGCGGCGCGCGTGCTCGACGACGTTCCGAAGCGACTCGAGCTCGGCTACTTCTGGGCCATCGCGGCCGCGGACATCGCATCGACCGGAGATCGGATCCTCGCGAGAAACATCGATGCAAAGACGTACGCGAGCCTGCGGTCGGCGCTCGACCAGATCAACGCGCTCTACGAGGACGTGAAGCCCGGCGACCGTTACGCCCTCACCTACGTCCCCGGCCGTGGCACCGAACTCTCGCTCAACGGCGTCAGCAAGGGCGTCGTTCCGGGCGCCGAGTTCGCGCGCGCGTATTTCAGAATCTGGCTCGGAAACGATCCGATCGACGAGAGCCTGCGCGATCAGCTCCTCTCGTGCGGGAGCGGCGCATGAAGCGATCCGAAACCACTCGACCCCGCCGTGCACCGCGCGCGCGCTCGCACGCCGTGTCGGGCACGCGCTCCGCGCTTTGCGCGCTGTTCGCAGGCCTCGCGAACATCGGCTGCGCCGCGGTTGCGGGTCCGCCGATTCGAACCGTCGCGCACGTCGATCTCGCCCGTTTCATGGGTGACTGGTACGTGATCGCGAACATCCCCACGTGGATCGAGAAGGGCGCGCACAACGCGGTCGAGTCGTACCGCCTCGACTCCGATGGCACGGTGGCGACGACGTTCACGTTCCGGAGCGGGAGCTTCGAGGGAGAGCAGAAGCGCTACACGCCGCGCGGCTTCGTGCTCGACCGCGAGTCGAACGCCGTCTGGGGAATGCAGTTCGTCTGGCCCTTCGAAGGCGATTTTCGAATCGTCGATCTCGATGCCGACTACACCCGGACGGTGATCGGGCGCGAGAAGCGCGACTACGTTTGGATCATGGCGCGGACGCCGACGATCTCCGAGGCCGAGTACGACCGGATTCTTCGGATGCTCGCGGCCGAGGGATACGATGTCTCTCGAATCGAGCGCGTTCCGCAGCGTTGGGACGAGAGCGGCTGACGCAGCCCGTCGCTGCGGTGCCGTTCGCCGTGTCACCGGACGCGCAGCCGCTGCCCGTCGTTGGAGATGCGCGGCCGAGCCACGGCGTGCATTCAGCGCAGCTCGAGCCCCGCGAGCGTTCCCTCGGCGCGCCAGGCGTCGAGGATGCGGATGAACTCGGGCGAGCCGCCGCCATAGAAGCCGTCCTGTGCGCTGCGCTCGCCGGGTTTGCCTTCGTTGTTGTAGTAGCCGGGCGTGCAGTTCTCGAAGAAGTCGCCCGTCTGGCGCGCCTTCGCGATGCACCGGTCGATCCACGCCTGTTCCGCTTCGGGTGTCACCTCGATCGTTCGCGCGCCCGCGTCGAGGCCGTGTCGAATCACGTGAGCGAGGTGCTTCGCCTGTTCGTTCAGCATGTGCGGATAGCTCGCGGTGAAGCCGGCCTGCGCATTGGCCATCAGGTAACAGTTGGGAAAGCCGTGCACGTGCATTCCGTGCAGCGTGCGCGTACCACCCGCCCAGTATTCGCTGAGAGAATGCCCGCCGCGGCCGTGAATCTGGAGGCCCGCGCGGCGGCAGTAGTCGGTTCCGACCTCGAAGCCGCTCGCGTAGATGATGCAATCGACCGCGTACTCTCGGCCGTCCACCACCACGCCCTTGCCGGTGATGCGCTCGACGCCGCGGCCGTGCGTGTCGACGAGCGTCACGTTCGGGCGATTGAAGGTCTCGAGGTATTCGTTGTGAAAGCAGGGGCGCTTGCAGAACTGGCGGTAGTAGGGCTTGAGCGCTTCGGCCGTCTCGGCGTGCTTCACCGTCGCGTCCACGCGCGCGCGGATCTGCTCCATCTTCTCGAAGTCCGCGATCTCGACGGCTTTCGCGATGCCTTCCGGCGAAAGGTCGCTGTTCTTGCCCTGCTGGATGCCGAGCAGGAGCTTTCCGATGATGTCGGTCCAGCCGTCGTGCACGAGGTCGACCGGCTGCGGCACACCCGAGACGAGATGGTTGAAGTTGTCCATGCGCGCCTGATGCCATCCGGTGGCGAGCGATTGTGCCCACTCGGGATCGGTCGGCGGGTTGTCTTTCACGTCGATCGACGACGGCGTGCGCTGGAACACGTAGAGCCGATCGGCCCACTCGCCGACGTGCGGCACGCACTGCACCGCCGTCGCGCCGGTGCCGATGATCGCCACGCGCTTGCCGCGCAGCCCGACGAGACTGCCGTGCGAGTCGCCTCCCGTGTACCGGTAGTCCCAGCGGCTCGCGTGGAAGGAGTGGCCCTCGAAGTGCTCGATGCCGGGGATGCCGGGGAGCTTCGGGCAGTTGAGCGGCCCGGTCGCGAGCACCACGAAGTGCGCGCGCATGCGGTCGCCGTGATTCGTCTCGATCAGCCAGTGCGCCGCCGCGTCGTCCCAGCGCAGGTCGGTGACGCGCGTCTGGAAGCAGACGTCGCGGTAGAGATCGAACGTGCGCGCGATCGCCTGGCTGTGTGAGAGGATCTCGTCGCCATCGGCGTACTTTTGCTTCGGCACGTAGCCGGTCTCTTCGAGGAGCGGCAGATAGGTGTACGACTCGATGTCGCAGGCGATGCCCGGATAGCGGTTCCAGTACCAGGTGCCGCCGAAGTCGCAGGCCGGATCGATGAGTCGGAGATTCTCGACGCCGGCCTGGCGCAGTCGCACGCCGGCGAGAAGGCCGCCGAATCCGCCGCCGACGATTGCCACCTCGATCTCGTCGTCGAGCGGCGCGCGCGCGAAACCGGGCGCCGCATACGGATCGTCGAGAAAGTGGCCGAACGTTCCCTTCACCTGGAGGTACTGGTCGTTGCCGTCCGCGCGCAGGCGTTTGTCGCGCTCGGCGCGGTACCTCGCGCGCAGGGCCTCGGGGTCGAAGGAACGATCGGTTGCGTTGCTCATGGCGGGAGCCTCGTGTGGTGAGCTGCAGGTCGAGCGTACAGGGCACGAAGGGTCTCACCAGCGCGGTCTCGGACGCCGCGCGTGACACGCCGTCGTGCTGCCCGACGGTTTCGGCTTGATCCGAGGCCGCGCGTGCAGTCTACCGTGGGGCACGCGAGCGAAGCCGGCCGGAAGGCAGAAGCCCGCGGCCGTCCGCTGGAGCGGGTCGTTCGGTGGCCTGCGCGATAGGTCACCGGTGCCGCCTCACAGTCTCGACTCCATGTGGATGTCGTCGGGCTCGAGCGCGAACATTCTCTCGTTCGGCACCGCCAGCGGCTCGAAACCCTGCTTCAAATAAAAATCGACGGTCGCACGCGTCGGCGTCGCGGAGACGTACAGTCGGCGCGCGCCCCCCGCGCGAGCAAGCTGCACGACCTCGTTGGTCAGCGCGCAGCCGATGCCCCTGCGCCGATACGTGCGAGTCACGTGCAGGACTGCGAGGTTGGCCACACCCTCCGATAGAAAGGGCTGATGGATCGCGAACCCTACGAGGCGATCGCCATCAAACGCCCCCAACAGCACACCGCCCGCATCAAGCAGTGGCCTCCAGGACTCGATGCAGTGTTGCACGGTGTGCCCGCCGGGCTCTCCCCAACGCGGAGCACGAATCTCGACCTCGACCAGCTCCAACGCGCCCCCGCGCGACTTGTATGTAAGCGATCAATGATCCCGCCAGCCCTGGGTCTTGCGCGGATCGCCGAGTTGAGTGCGATCGACGTTGCGCGGGAGCAGGGCCTCGAACTCGGCGAGGGTGGTCGCGCGCGGCAGTTCGGTGAAGACGAGACGTAGATAGGCGGCGGGTTCGATCGCGTTGGCCTTTGCGGTTTCGATCAGGCTGTAGAGATTCGCGCTGGCGTGTGCGCCGCGGACGGTGTCGGCAAAGAGCCAGTTCTTGCGCCCGACGACGAAGGGGCGGATCGAGTTTTCGAGGGCATTGGTGTCGAGCGGGATACGCCCGTCGTCGAACGCGGGCATGAGCTTTGTCCACTGGTGGGCGAGATAGCCGAGCGCTTTGCCGGTGAGCGTCTGCGGTGGGACCTGCGGCAGAGCGGCGTCGAGCCAGCGGCGCAGCTCTTTGACGAACGGCTTCGAGTGCTCCTGGCGCACGCGGCGGCGCTCCTCGTGCGGGGCGTCCTTCGGGATCGATCGTTCGACCGTGTAGATCTCCCGGATGATGCGCAGCGCTTCGAGGGCGCGACTCGCTTCGGCCTGGCGAGCTTTTGGCGGCAGGGCTTTGACCGCCTCGTCGAACTTTCGCCGCGCATGGGCCCAGCAGCCCGCGTGGACGACACCGGGCCATTGGCCGATGGTCGCATATCCCTTGTGGCCGTCGGTCTGCAGGATGCCGGTGAAGCCTTCGAGCAATCGCTCGGGGACGTCGCCACCGCGCGAAGGGTCGTAGTCGTAGAGCACGATGGGCGCATCGCGCGTGCCTCCGCGCTGCGCCCACAGGTAGGACAGGCTGGTCGCGCGTCGGCCGGGCTCTTTGAGCACCTGGAAGCGCGTCTCGTCGCACTGCACGAGATCGCCGGCGAGAAGGTCTTCGCGCAACAGGTTGATCAGCGGCTGCACGAGATCGCCGAGCCGCACCATCCAGTGTGCGAGCGTTGCGCGGGGCAGATCGATGCCGAGCCGCGCGAAGATCACCTCCTGGCGATGAAGCGGCAGCGCGTCGACGAACTTGCTGGTGGCCACGCAGGCCAGCAGGCCCGGCGAGGCCATGCTCTTCGGGATCGGCTGCGCGGGCATCTTTGCCGCGTGGACGCCGTCGTGGCAGGCGGGGCAGGCGTACTTCGGCCGCACGTGGCGCAGCACGCGGATCGTGGCCGGGATGATCTCGAGCTGCTCGCAGGCCTCGGCGCCGATGCGCACGAGCGCGGTCCCGTCGTGCGGACAGATCTTCTGCTCGTCGGCGAGATCGTGCACGATTTCGATGCGGGGCAGATGATCGGGGATCGGCTTTCGGCCGCGCGGCGTGCGGGTGTGGGCGGCGATCTCGACTGGTTTCGCCCGGGTCTTCTCTTCGGCGTCGAGCGTGGCCTCGGCCTCGTTGAACAGGCCGAGCTGGCCGGCGGCGGCGTGCTTTTCGCTCTTCGATCCGAAGCGCTGGTGGCGCAGCAGGCGCAGGCACTCGATCAGATGGCGGATCTCGGCGTCCTGCGCGCTGATCTTCTCGTCACGGGCGGCGATCTCGCCGTGCTGACGAAGCGCGAGATCGCGCAGCGAATCGAGGTCGGACGGAAGATCGATCGAAGGGCTCGACACGATGTGCGCATTCTACGCGACACTCAATTGCGTCACAACACCGACGTGTACGAAAGCTCTTCGTGCGGACGCATCGCGAAGACGTCGATGCCGTCGAGCACGGCATTGAGCTCGCGGCCCGTGAGCACGAGAGGCGTCTCGCCGCGATCCCGGGGCCACGGAAAGCGCGCCTTCTCGAGCCGCTTGTACCAGAGCACGAAGCCGCAGCGCTCCCAGTAGAGCACCTTCACCGCCGAGCGGCGGCGGTTGCAAAAGACATGGAGCCGCTTCGCGAACGGATCGAGACCGAGCGTGCACTCGACGAGCAGCGCGAGGCCATCGATCGACTTTCGAAAATCCACCGGCTCGCGGCACAGAAAGACCTCGATCGTGTCGGCCGGGCGCATCATCGCAGCGCTCCGATGCGATCGAGGAGGCTTACGAGCGTCTCGATCGAAGGCGGCGTGCTCCACTCGAGCACCGTGCCGCCGGCGAGTCGAAGCCGCAGCTCGCCCGAATCACGCGGCGTCGGCGACAGCGGCAGCGTCACCCGCGCGAACAGCGGTGTGCCCTTCGGTCGCGTCACTCGCAGCGCCGGCCAGCGCCGCGCCGCGAGTCGCCGCTTCGCCTCGTACAACGCTCCGATCGACAGGCCGTGCTTCGCCGCGTACGCCGTCGCCGGCCCGCCCTGCGCCGCCAGTGCCTCCAGGTGCCCGAGCCAGAATCGATCGCGCTTGCTCGGCGCACTGCCCTTCGCCTCGTCGGATTCCCCTCTCGTCATCGCGTCCCCCATCTCGCGGATGGGGCCGACGCTCACTCAGTGCGCGCTGCCGGGGAAGACGGGTTGATTGATCGCTTACACTTGTATTGCTGTGTGATGTGCTCGGATCGGTCGATTTCACCGATGCGACCGAGGTCGGAGACCGTCAGTTCACGAATCGTCGTCATCGGTCTGCCCGCCGGCTCGTGAACTGGCTCTTTGACGACCGCGGCCGAGCGACTTCCCTGAAACGAAGATGATGCCGAGAGCGAGGAGTGCGAACGGCAACGCCTTCGTAGCCTGGTGAAACGGAGACAACGCAATCTCCATGGACGCGGCTCCGGCGATGCCAGCCGAATCGTTGCTGAGACCGTGCACGATGATGGCCGGGATCACGCTCCCCGAAGCGCGATTCACGAAGTAAGCGGCGATGATGGACACCGAGACCGTGCCGGCGAGGAAACTCGGGAGGTACAGCAGCAGGTACTGCAGCACGCCATGCCGCTCGACAACGCCGCCGGTCAGGTCTCGCGGAACATGCCAAAGAGCCCAGCCGATCCCGACAACGATCGCCGCAACCAACGGACTGAGCCGCGTCGCCTGCAACTCCGGGAGCGCGAACCCGCGCCATCCGAGTTCCTCGAGAACGGCGCCCTGATCGAGAAACGCCGCCGCAAGCACGGCCACGATGAGCCCCGGGCCCACGAAGCTCTCCGGGCGCACGTACTCCGGGCCCGGAAGGAACGATCGCAGCATGGAGACGGCGACGAGCCCTCCGACCATGAGGGCGAAGATGAGGCCGTAGTCCATCAGGGCGAGCCGCCATGGCACTCGCGGCCCGAGCCGTGTGAGCAAGGAACCGAGTGCCGACCGGTTCCGGGCGACCACTAGCAGCGCCGCGATGCTCGGAACCGCGGATCCGAACACGATCAGCCAGAGCGCC
>CAZDHU010000194.1:0-10584 GCA_964505355.1 uncultured Myxococcaceae bacterium
CAGACCTGGTCGGCCATCGCGTGACTGCCGCCCGCGCCGTCTCGCGCGCCGCCGAGATCGTTGATCACGAGCGACGCGCCTTCCTTCGCCATCGCGAGCGCATGCTCGCGGCCGATGCCGCCACCTGCGCCCGTCACGATCGCCACTTTGCCGCTGAGGAGTGCCATGCTCGTTCTCCCTGCCCTGTCGTCAGATTGGGGGTTTCGATGGCCGACGCGAACCCGCCGCAGGCCGGCGATCGGCGCCGGGCAGGCTAGCCCGGTCGACTCGCGGATCAACCGGCGCGACCGCGCAACGGGGTGCGCGGTCGCGCGCAGACCGTCACGATGCGGCGACCGCCGCGCCGCGATGCGTCGCGCCGGGAGCCCGAGCCTGCCACCGGAGCGAACGGCGCGAAGGAGCGATCAAGCGGTGGAAGACGAAGGCAGCGTCCGAATCGATTCCCGTCGCCACGGCCGCCTCGCGTTCCTGCGCCGAAAACAGTGGTGGTCGTTCGAAGGGATCGATCTCGAACGGCGGCTGTACTACGTGCTGCTCGCACTCGAAGCCTGGCCGGTCTGCCTGGTCTCGCTGAAGGGGATCGACTACGCGCGCAACCGGCGCTGGCAGGAAGAACGAACCGGGAGATTCCGCGCGGCCGCGGGCGACGCCGTCGACGTCACGGCCGACGGCCGCTGGGGAACGCTTCGCTTTTCCGGCGACGCCGCATCCGGCTGGCAGGTGGAGGCGCGAACGGCCGGATTCGAGGTTCACGCCCGGCACGTCGCACGCGCGCCCGCGCACCGCAATCGACTGCTCACGCGCCGCATCGACTACCGCATTCTTCAGTTCGCGATGGACTCGGTCGCCGGCGAGGTTCATCTCGACGGCCGCGTCGTTCCGTTCGCGGGCCACGGCTATCACGAACACGCCTTCGGCGTGCAGCCGCGCCACTCGCGCGCGAACTGGCTGCACTTCTGGACGCCGGAGATGGCGGGCGTCGTGCTCGATTGCCACTACGACGAAGGCGTCTCGCATCACTACACCGTGCTCTTCGAGCGTGGTCGATGGCGAACGCTTCACTCGCCCGCACAGTTCGAGTTTCGCGACGATGCCCCCGATCGTCCCTGGCAGATCCGCTCGCCCGACCTCGAGCTCGTGATTCGCCCGCTGCACGCGCACCACACGCGGATGCGCGTGCCACCGATCGCTTCGTGGATCGACATCGATTATCGGGAGCTGCTGGTCGAAGTCACTGGATCGGCGACGCTCGATGGGCGAGTGGTTCCGATCGAAGGCATCGGAAAGTTCGATCACAACTTCAACCGCTGGTGAGCGTGCGACGGCGCGGATGCACGGACCCGAAGCACGCGACGCCTCGTCGCAGGCGAACTCAGAAGGGTAGATCGACCGCCTGCGCCGTTCTCAGTTCGTCGAACATCCGGCGGCAACGCGCCTCGTCCGGCGGCGACAGCGGGTCCGCCCGCAGCGCTTCGAATGCGAGGGCGGGATCGCGTTCGAGCGCGGCGCGCACCACGAGCTGCTGAATCCGCACCTGCTCGACCATCGACTCGGCGAGCGAAGGCTCGATCGCCGGCACGGTCTCGGGCTCGAGCACGCCGGCACCCGTCCACGCCGGCACTTCGACGATCGCACCCTCGGGCAGATTGGGAACATGGCCGCGATTGGGCACGTTGACGGCGTCGAGATGAACCCGGTCGCCACCGTGCAGCGCCTCGATGATCGGAAAGGCCTGCTCGCCCGAACGACCGAGTCGATGCAACGGCAGCAGCGAACGCCCGCGACCGTAGGCGGCCGCGATGCGCTCGATGCGAGCGCACATTCGCTCGTGAAACTCGACCGGCACGGGATGCCAGCCCGCTACCTCTCGCGCGTACGGTACGTACTCGCCGATGTGACTGTCGACCGAGGTCGGCAGCCATCCGCTGCGGCGAAAGACGTGCGCCACCAGCGGCGCGTGCATCTGCTCGACGGCGAGATCGAGCCCCGGCACGTGGATCAGCGCGCGCGCCAGCGCCGTCACGAGGGACGGAAAGTCGAAGAAGCGACGCTTCCAGAGCGCGCGCACACGCGGATAGAGATCTTCGCCGGTCTCCGCGTGGCGAATCTCGTAGAAGAACGTGAAGTGATTGATGCCCGCCGCCTTCGCTCGAATCTTTCGCGAAGGCATCCGGAGCAGCAGGGCGAGCCTCGTCACGCCGCCCCCGAACTCGTGACAGAGACCGACGTTGCGCAGTTTCGTCGCCGCGTTGATCGCGAGCGTCACGCGGCTCATCGGGTTGGTCAGATTGATCAGGAACGCATCGGGACAGTGGCGGGCGATGTTCGTGCAGATTTCGAGGCAGGTCTTGATCGAGCGCAGCGAATGAAAGACGGCGCCCGGGCCACCGTTTTCGCCCGTGATGTGCGTGGCGCCGTGCCGGAGCGGGATCTCGTAATCCTGTCTCCAGTAGCGAAACCGCCCGACCTCCGTGCTCATCAGACAGAACTCCGCGCCGTCGAGCGCCGCCGCCGGGTCGAGCGTGCGTTCGATGCGAATCGGACTTCCGTGCTTCTCGTTGAGGCGCCGCGCGAGCGCGTCCACCACGTCGAGTTTCTTCGGATCGATGTCGTGCAGCATCAGCCGCGCGCCGCGCAGCTTCGGGCTGTTGATCGCGTCGAGCACCATGACGGGCCCGAACGAAAGTCCGCCCGCTCCGATCAGGGTGATCTTCGGCCCGGCCTCCACGATCACCTCCCCGCGCGACGCGCGACGTCGCGCACACTTTTTCGCCCGCCGCGCGAACCAATCGCTCAGGTGAAGAGAAGAGTTCGCAACCGGCCGGCCGGCTCGAAGCCGAGACCGGCATAGAGCGCTTCGCCGGCGAGATTCCCCTCCACCACGGAGAGCTGAAGATGCGCGGTCTGCGCGGCGAACGCCCGTCGCGCGAGCGCGGCCACGCCGCCGCGCGCGAGACCCTGCCGGCGCCACTGCGGCCAGGTGTAGACGCCCTGCACGAGCCAGCCCTCGGGGCGCTGCACGTCGGCGTAGGCGACGAACGCGATCTGGCCGTCGACTTCCCCGAGCGTCGCGCGCCGCAGACGTCCGAACACCCAGCGACGGAATCCTTCGGGATCGGTGTCGAAGGGATCGGGGCGCCCCTCTTCGACGAGACTCGCGCGCGCGGCATCGGTCAGCGCCGGCAGATCGCGCGGGGTGGCGGCGCGCACCCGGGCGGCGGTCGCGGGCCCATCGATCGACGACGCGCCCGGCGCGAGCACGAGCATTCGCTCGCGACGATCGACCAGCAGGCGACGACCGCTCGACGCGAGCAGATGCGCGATCAGCGCACCACTCGCTTCGGAGCTCTTGACCAGCCCGGCATGAATGGCGTCGAGCAGCGAGCCGACGAGCGCGACCGCTTCCGCCGGCATCCCCTCGGAAAGCACGACGCAGGGCCGGAGCGACGCGACTCCGATCAGCTCGCGTCGATTCCAGACGCCGATGACCATCGGCGCCGGCTCGCCCGGCGGCGGCGGCTCGCCGATGCGCACCACGAGATCGATCAGCAGCAGGTTGGCGATCGGATCCGCGCGCAGCAGATCGAGCGCGGCCGCTCTCTCGCCGGCAGCGAGCGGCCAGGCCTTCACGCGCAGACACCGGAGCCGCCGCGCGCCGGACGCGGCGGCGCGAGCGTCACTCGAGCACGACGAGCACGGCGCCCTCTTCGACGCTCGCGCCTTCGGCCACGCGAATCTCGGCGACTCGCCCCGCGCAGGGCGCCTCGACCGGAATCTCCATCTTCATCGATTCGAGAATGATCAACACGTCGCCCTCGGCGACCTCGTCACCGACGATCTTCTCGATCTTCCACACGCTGCCCGTGATCTGGGCCTCGACCTCGGTCGACATCTTCGCCTCCCCCGGGCACCCGAAGGCACCGCGCGCTGCGGTTCAGCTCGCGGTGACGCGTGCGAGGTGCGCCGCCAGATAGTGGATCCACACCTCTCCGCGCCGAAACGCATCGTCCGAGAGCACGCTGCGGTGAACGGAGAGATTCGTCTTCACGCCCTCGATTTCGGTCGCCCCGAGCGCGTCGAGACCGCGCGCGATCGCCGCCTCGCGGGTCGCCCCCCGCACGATCAGCTTCGCCAGCAACGGGTCGTAGAACGGAGTCACCTTCGAACCTTCCTCGACCCCCGCGTCGACCCGGACGTCCTCGCCTTCGGGCCAGCGAAGTCGCGTGATCGTACCCGGAGACGGGAAGAAGTTCTTCGCGGGATCTTCGGCATAGAGGCGGAACTCGATCGCATGGCCTCGCTGCCGCAGGTCGGACTGCGCGAACGGAAGCGGCTCGCCCGCGGCGAGCCGGAGTTGAAGCTGAACGAGATCGACGCCGGTCGTCCACTCCGTCACGGGATGCTCGACCTGCAGCCGCGTGTTCATCTCCATGAAGTAGAAGGCGCCGTCCGGGCCCAGCAAGAACTCGATCGTGCCGAGATTCGTGTATCCGATCGCACGTGCTGCCCGCAGCGCGGCTTCTCCGAGCCGGGCGCGCAGCGCCGCGTCGACCGCCGGACTCGGCGCCTCTTCGATCACCTTCTGGTGTCGGCGCTGCACCGAGCATTCGCGCTCGAAGAGATGAACCGCACCGCCGTGCAGGTCTCCCGCGAGCTGCACCTCGATGTGCCGCGCGCCGTGGACGAGGCGCTCGAGATAGACCGCGCCGTCTCCGAAGGCCGAGGTCGCGCGTGCGACCGCGGTCGGGAACCCCTTGCGGAGCTCTGCCTCGGTTTCACACGGCACCATGCCGATGCCCCCGCCTCCGGCACTGGCCTTCAGCAGCACGGGAAACCCGATCTCGTGCGCCGCCGCGACCGCCGCATCGACGTCGCTCACCACGCCGCTGCCCGGCGTCACCGCGACCCCGGCCGCGATCATCCTCTGCCTCGCCCGTGCCTTGTCGCCCATCTCGGCGATCGCCTCCGGTGCGGGCCCGACGAAGGTCGCCCCCGTCTCGCACACGGCGCGGGCAAAGGCAGCGTTCTCGGACAGAAAGCCGTAGCCGGGATGCACGGCGTCGGCGCCGGACCGGCGCACGGCATCGAGCACGGCCTCGACGCGCAGGTACGAGTCGCGGGCGGGCGGAGGGCCGATCGCGAACGCCTGATCGGCCTCGCGCACGTGCGGGGCGCCGGCGTCGGCCTCCGAGTGAACGGCCACCGTTTCGACGCCCAGCTCGCGGCAGGCGCGCATCACGCGCCGCGCAATCTCTCCGCGGTTGGCGACGAGGACGCGACGAAACACGCGCCGCGGTGTAGCACGACGCGTTCGACCGGGTCAGAGCCCGTGAAGAAATCCCTCGCTCTCGCGCGCCGCGCTCGCGCCCGGAGTCGACTCCCCTATCCTGCTCGACTTCCGGAGGACCTCATGCTCGAGACCCTGACCCGCGGCTTCACGGCGGCGCGCGAGCGACTGCGTGGCGTTCGCGAGCTGACCGAGGACAACATCGACGCCTCGCTGCGCGACGTGCGCAGTTCGCTGCTCGAAGCGGACGTCGATTTCGCGGTCGTGAAGGGCTTTCTCGATCGCGTGAAAAAGCGCGCGCTGGGCGAGAAGGTCGAGACCCGGGCGACGGACGCGCGCGGCGAGGCGATCCGGGTCAGCCCCGGCCAGCACTTCATCGCGATTTGCGAAAACGAGCTGGTGGCCCTGATGGGGCCGGTGGACCCGACGCTCGCGCGCGCCGGCAACGTGACGTCCGTCATGCTGCTCGGGCTGCAGGGCGTCGGGAAGACGACCGTCGCCGCGAAGCTGGCGCGACATCTCCAGCGCGAAGGACGCCGCGTCCTGCTGGTTGCGGCCGACACCTACCGCCCCGCGGCCGTCCTGCAGCTCCAGCAACTGGGCAGCCAGATCGACGTCCCCGTTCACGTGGGCGCGCCGGGCGATGCACCCCCTGCGATCTGTGCCGCGGCGGCCACGCACGTGCGCCGCGAGAGCTTCGACGCGGTGGTCTACGACACCGCCGGCCGGCTCGCGATCGACGACGAGCTGATGGACGAGCTGGCGCGGATCGAGCGCGACGTGCAGCCGGCCAATCGCCTGCTCGTCTGCGACGCGCTGATGGGCCGCGACGCCGTGCAGGTCGCGCAGGCCTTCGCGGAGCGAATCCGACTCGACGGCCTCGTGATGACCAAACTCGATGGCGACGCGCGCGGCGGCGCGGCCCTCGCGGTCAAGACGGTGACCGGCGTCCCGATCAAGTTCCTCGGCACCGGCGAGACGCTCGACCGGCTCGAACCCTTCCGCCCCGAAGGCCTCGCTTCGCGCATCCTCGGCATGGGCGACGTGGTCGGTCTGGTGCGCGATTTCGAACAGGTCGTCGATCAGCAGCAGGCCGAAGCCGCCGCCGAGCGAATGCTGAAGGGCCGCTTCACGCTGGTCGATCTGCTCGAACAGTTGCGCGCGATCCAGCGCATGGGATCGATCCGCGACCTGATCGCGAAACTGCCGGGCATGGGCGCGCTGGCCGATCAGGTGGACGAGAAGGAACTCGGCCGGGTCGAGGCCATGATCGGCTCGATGACGAAGCACGAGCGGATCGAACCCGAGTCGATCGACAAGAGCCGCGCGAAACGGATCGCACGCGGCAGCGGACGGCGCAGCAAGGAAGTCTTCGAACTGGTCCAGCGCTTCGTGCAGATGCGCGAACTGATGGGCGGGCTCGGCCGGGGAGGCGGGCTGCTCTCGAAAATCCCCGGACTCGGTCGTTTCGCCGGCGCGGGGATGCCAGCCGGCTTCGATCCATCGGCGCTGCTCGGTGGACGCGGCGGTGCACCGGGCGCCGGGGGAGCCCCGGCGGCCGGAGTCACGAAGGGCCCCTCCGCGCGGGATCGCGCGCGCAACAAGAACAAGCGCAAGCAGGCGAAGAAGGATCGCAAGAAAGGTCGCCGTCGCTGAATCGCGGCGCGTTCGCGCGGACACGAAGGGCGGGCGGCAGCGGCAACGCAGAAGAAGGCGCAGTCCTGCGGTTCGCGGCGAGAGATCGTCTGGCGATTCACTCTCACCTCGATACGATCGCGCACGAGTTGCGGAGCACGGACCTCGATCGAACCCGCAACGTCGACGGAGCGCAGGGGCGCCGCGTGCGGGCGGTGCACGACACGAACGCGACGGCAGGGCGAACTCGGGGGATGTGATGCGCGTCGCAAAACGGGCGCATCAGGTCGGCCGCAGACCCGCCGATACAGGAACTGCGATGGCCCGAACCCGTCTTCGCACACGCCGGCTCTTCGTCTCTCTCGCGCTGCTCCTCCTCGGTGCAGCGAGCGGGACGGCGCGCGCGGGCGAATCCATTCCCCGCCCCTACACGCTCCAACCGGCGGTTCGCTTCTGGACGCGCGTCTACACCGAAGTCGACACGAGTTCGGGCTTCATCCACGACGCCGTTTACCTCGACGTCGTGTACGACACGATCCACTTCTCCGACGAGCTCGGTCAGCGCACGCTGCAGGCCCGGGTCGATGCCCGAAAGGAGCACTTCCGGCGCATCCTGCTCGATCTCGCTGCAGGCAAGCGCAGCGATCTCGACGCCGACGAACAACGGGTGCTGCGGCTCTGGCCGAGCGGCGTCTCGGCGGCAACGCTGCGCACGGCGGCCGAGAACGTGCGCTTCCAGCTC
Organism: uncultured Myxococcaceae bacterium; assembly: GCA_964505355.1. GTDB lineage: Bacteria > Myxococcota_A > UBA9160 > UBA9160 > UBA9160 > CAZDHU01. Next base: position 7,665 of record CAZDHU010000194.1, read on the forward strand.
GGACAGGCCGACCGCTTCCGCGAGGGCGTCGTCCGATCCGGGCAGTGGGAGGCGCACATTCGCAAGGCGCTCGCGGAATACGGCGTTCCCGTCGAACTCGCCGCTCTGCCGCACGTCGAGTCGTCGTTCAACCCGTTCGCCGTCTCGAGCGTCGGGGCAGCGGGCATGTGGCAGTTCATGCCCTCGACCGGCCGCCGCTTCCTGCGCATCGACGACGTGGTCGACGAGCGCCTCGATCCGTGGGCGTCGAGCGAAGCGGCCGCGAAATATCTCTCCGAAAATTATCGAGTGACGGGCGCGTGGCCCCTCGCGATCACCGGCTACAACCACGGGGCCGGCGGCATGCGCAAAGCGGCCCAGAGTCTCGGCACCAAAGACATCGCGGTCATCGTGCGGCGCTGGAAGGGCGCGAACTTCGGCTTCGCCTCGCGCAACTTCTACGCTTCCTTCCTCGCCGCGAGCGACGTCTCGAAACAGCCCGCGAAGTACTTCGGCTCGATCGAGAAGCTTCCGCCGCAGGAACCGAAGACGGTCGTGCTCGAGCGTTCGTATTCGGCGGGCACGCTGCAGCGAACGCTCGGCGTCGACCTCGAGACCTTGCGCGAACACAACCTCGGCCTGCGTTCTTCGTTCTGGACGGGCCGGCGCTACGCGCCCGTCGGTTATGCGCTGCGCGTCCCGCGCGAGGCCGCGCAAGAGGGCGGGCTCGCGCGACTCGCGAGCACCCCGGCGGACGCGGCCCCGAAGAAGCGGGCCGCGACCAGCGTCGCCTCGAAGCCGGCAAAGAAGGGGACGCCGGCGGCGACCGCCTCGAAACGAACGGCGGCGGCGGCGAAACCGGCGGTAGCGAAGTCCGCGGCCTCCTCGGCGAAGCCCGGGAGTGCATCGAGCGTCGCGTCCTATCGCGTTCGCCGCGGCGACACGGCGAGCGAGATCGCTCGCCGCTTCGGCGTGTCGCAGCGCGCGCTGCTCTCCGCGAACGGCATCTCCGATCCGAAGCAGATTCGCCCGGGCCAGGTGCTGCGCCTTCCCGGTCGCAGCGATCCCCGCGCCGCCGACACACGCAACGCCCTCGCACCCGACCCCGCCTGAGTCGGTCACCGAACCGGTGATCCACGAGATGCGGAGCGGGCGCCCCGGTCACCCGAGCCGCCTCTCACGGCACCGTCGACGCGACCGGCCGGACGAGCGTATGCTCGCCGCGATGATGCGACTTCCCGATCACCTGCCGATCCTCGATCGGCCGCACGCGCGCCGCGTACGCGAGTCCGTCTACGTCGAGCGCGAGATCACCGCGCCGGTCGATCTGTGCGACGCACGCGGACGACTGAATCCCGATGCGGTGGGCTTCGCCCGCCAGCCGCTCTTCCGCGCGAATCTGACCGGGCGCTGGCCGCGCAAGAAGCGCTGGAACTTCTGGAACTGGATCGGGCCCGATTTCGTCTTCTCGGTGGTGCTCGCCGACATCGATCTCACCTCGTTCTGCTCCTTCACGCTGACCGATTTTCGCGACGGCAAACACCTCGCCGGCGCTTCGTATGGCTGGCCGGGGCGCATCGCACTGCCCGAACGGGTCGAAGCGACCGTCGGTTTCTCGCGCGCCGGCATCGAGTATCGAAACGCGATCGACGGCGAGAATCTCGACGTTCGCTTTCTCGGTCGCGCGAGCGAAGGCACCGCGATCGAGGCGGCGTTCGCCGTGCAGCGGCCGCCCGGCCACGAGAGTCTCAACGTCGTCGTACCCTGGAGCGAGACTCACTTTCAGTGCAACTCGAAGCACGCCGCCCTTCCCTGCGCGGGCGAGATTCGCGCCGGCGATCGGCACTACGTGCTCGATCCCCGGACGGCGTTCGCGGTTCAGGACTGGGGTCGAGGGATCTGGCCGCACCGCTCGTTCTGGAACTGGGGCGTCGCCACCGGCCACGCGGGCGACGATCTGCTCGGCGTCAACTTCGGCGCGAAGTGGACCACCGGAACGGGTTCGAACGAGAACGGCATCCTCTGCAACGGACGTCTGCACAAGGTGATGGAAGACCTGCGCTGGGAGTACGATCCCGTCGAATGGCGCAAGCCGTGGCGCGTGGTCGCCGAACACTCCCGCGCGATCGATCTCGTGCTCGAGCCCGTGGTCGCACACACGCCGCGACTGAATCTCGGCGTGATCGAAACCGGTGGCGTCTGCGCCTTCGGTCGCTGGCGCGGCACGGTGCGGGTCGAGAATCGCGAAATCACCGTCGACGGATTGATCGGCTGGGCGGAGGAGTTCGCGCACCGCTGGTGATGCGCCTGCCGGCGCGGAGGGTTTCGTGAAACCGCGAACGCTGGTCGCGATCACGCTCGCCACTTGCGCGGTCGGCCTCGCCGCGTGGATGCTGCGCGCGCCGGCAGCACGGCCCGGCGAGGCGGCGCTCGATCTTCGCGTCTACGCCGATCCGGCGCGCGACGCGCTGGCCGTCGCGCAGGTGGTGAAGCCCGCGGCGACCGCACCCGCGCGCCGGCCGAACTTCGTGATCATCCTTGCCGACGATCTCGGCCATGGCGACATCGCGCCCAACGGCAACACGCTGATTCACACGCCGAGTCTCGACCGCATCGCAGCGCAGGGCATGCGCTTCACCCACTCGTATGCCAGCGGCGTCTACTGCTCGCCGTCTCGCGCGGGTCTGCTGACCGGCCGCTATCCGCTGCGAAGTGGCATCAACTTTCCGATTCAGGCGGGCGCGGACCGGCCCGCGCGGCGGCTCATGCGCCTCGTCGGGCGCGTGACTGCTCGGATGGGCGCGGCCGATCTCGCGCAGGCCGGCGAGTCTGCCGTGGAGGGCCTGCCGGCTTCGGAGATCACGCTGCCCGAAGCCCTCTCGCTCGCCGGCTACGCCACGGGCATGGTCGGCAAGTGGCATCTCGGTGACTACGACGTGGA
>CAZDHU010000195.1:0-9510 GCA_964505355.1 uncultured Myxococcaceae bacterium
CCACCGGCACCGTCGAGCCTTCCTGCGCGAGGATCGCTTCGATCACACCCGCCGCGGGGGCGGGAATCTCGGCATCGACCTTGTCGGTCGTCACTTCGACGATCGGTTGATCGCGCTCGACGCGATCGCCTTCTTTCACCAACCAGCGCGCGATCGTCCCTTCGACCACGCTCTCACCAAGCGCCGGAAGCTGAACCGCGATCGACATTCATTCCCCCAGTCACGCCCGGAAACCGGCCGGCGCTCCCGCGCCGCTCGCCGGCGGGCTCAGAAGTTGATGCTTCGTCCTTCGGCCGCGAGCGCTGCTTCGAGGATCGCTTCCGACAGCGTGGGATGCGCGTGGCAGGTGCCCGCGATCTCGGCCGTGGTCGCTTCGAGCGTCATCGCCACTCCGATTTCGGCGATGAGATCGGTCGCTCCAGTGCCGACGACGTGCGCTCCGACGATCTCGCCGAAGCGCGGCTCGGCGATGATCTTCGCGAAGCCCGCGGTGTGCGCGGCCGCGACCGCCTTACCCGACGCCGTGAACGGGAACTTGCCGACTCGCACCTCACCGTGAGCGGCGCGCGCCTGCGCTTCCGTCAGTCCGATCCACGCCACCTGCGGCTGTGCATAGATGCAGGCGGGAATCTTGCGATGATCGAGCGCCGCGCGGCTGAGACCCGCGATCGACTCGGCCGCGAGCACGCCCTCCTCGGACGCCTTGTGCGCGAGCAGCGGAGATCCCGCGAGATCACCAATCGCGCGCACTCCCGATACGCGCGTCTCCATCCGCTCGTTCACTTCGAGAAAGCCGCGTGCATCGGGGACGAGTCCGGCGCGCTCGAGTCCGAGACCATCGGATCGAGGCCGGCGGCCGATCGCCACCAGCACCTGTTCGGCTTCGATCTCCTTCGTCTCGCCGCCCTTCGACACCGTGACGCGAACCGTGCCGTCGAAGCGCTTCAACTCTTCGAAGCGCGTGCCGGTCTGCAGCTCGATCTTCTTGCGTCGCAGCTCGCGCTGCATCACCTCGGCGACTTCGGCGTCCGCCCCCGGCAAGACCTGTTCGGCCATCTCGATCACGGTCACGCGGGCGCCGTACATCGCGTAGACGTAGGCGAACTCGAGGCCCACCGCGCCCGCGCCGATCACGACGAGCCGCGGCGGCACCACGCGAGATTCGAGCGCCTCGCGCGAGGTCAGCACCTGTCGGCCGTCGATCTCGATTCCGGGCGGCACGAACTCGCGCGAACCGGTGGCGAGTATCAGGTGGCGCGCCGACACCTGATCGGCTGCTTCGCCTTCGACGTCGATCGAAGAGGCACCCGCGAGTCGGCCGCGACCCTTGATCAGCGTGATCGCGTGCTTCTTGAAGAGAGACTCGACGCCCCGGCAGAGCCGATCCGAGGTCTTGCGGCTGTGGGTGATCAATCGGTCGTAGTCGAGCGTGATGCCGGAGACACCGATGCCGAACGTTTCGCCGTGCGCGCGCAGGTTTTCGACCAGCTCTGCGCCCGTCAGCAGCGCCTTCGACGGAATGCAGCCCCAGTTGAGGCAGACGCCTCCGGGACGATCCTCCTCGATCACGCCAACGCGCATCCCGAGCTGAGCAGCGCGAATCGCCGCAACGTATCCGCCGGGCCCTGCACCGAGGACGGCGAGATCGAACGATTGTGCGCCCAACACCCCCCCTTGCGCCGCGCGAACCGCGCGGCCCCGGCGCTTCGAACGAGCGGCTCGCCCCGGTTAGACGACGGGTTTCGTCACCACCGGCAGCGCGAGGTCTCGCGTTTCCCGGTGCCGCCCGGACGACGGCACGCGCTCCTCCTGAACCCGTGCCTGCAGCTTCATCAATCCGTCGAGCACGGCCTCGGGCCGCGGTGGACAACCCGGCACGTAGACGTCGACGGGAATGATCGTGTCGATGCCCTGCACCGTGGCGTAGTTGTTGTAAGGCCCCCCCGAACACGTGCAGGCCCCGAACGCGAGCACCCACTTCGGCTCGGCGATCTGGTCGTAGACCTTCTTCAGGATGGGCGCCTGCCGGTGGCTGATCGTTCCCACCACCATCAGCAGGTCGGACTGGCGCGGCGAGAAACGCGGCAGCGCACAACCAAAGCGATCGAGGTCGTAGCGCGGTCCGGCCAGCGACATGAACTCCATCCCGCAGCACGCCGTGACGAAGGGATACAGAAACATCGAGTACTTGCGGCCCCAGTTCAGGACCGTGTCGAGCTTCGTGGTGAGAAAGGTCTCGTTGCCCTGTCGCAGGTGTTCGAGCATCCGGTGGGCCGCGCGGTCTCGGCCGCTCTGCAGCGAGCTCGCCGGCGGGGTACCGCCTGATGCGAGCGCGCTCGCAACGCCCGATCCGTCCGCTCGCACCGGTCCACCCTGCGCCATCCTGCTCCCTCCGTGACGACGCCCTGCGCCGCCGGCCCGCCTCGATGAAACCCCGCGGACCTCGCTGCCCGGTCACACGGATGCTTCGGTGAGTTGCGCGCTCGACTATAGCCACTCTGGTCTATGCTGCGCCGTCGTGATGACCCCGCGCGCGCAGCGCAATCGGCTCTTCGCGCGGTCGGACCGACCGAACGCGGAGCCGTCGTCGCGGCGGTCGCGCGAAATCGCGGCCGGCCGTTCTCGGTGCCCCGGCACGGAGCCGCGCGCATGAGCGCACGACTCGACGAGCCGCCGGACGCGAGCCACGCCGTCGGCGCCCCGGATCTGCGCGTACGCCGGGGGCTCGCATGGGGCGTCCACCTGCTGACGGCGAGCGGGGCGGTGATCGGCGCCGTCTCGCTGCTCTCGATCCTGAACGGCGCCCCGCAACGTGCCGCCGCTCTGATGCTGATCGCCTTCGGCATCGATTCGATCGACGGCACGCTCGCGCGCCGGGTCGGTGTCACGGAGGTGCTTCCGCAGGTCAACGGCCGCCGGCTCGACGACATGGTCGACTACCTCAACTACGTGATCGTTCCCGTGGTCTTCCTGGTCTGGGCCGGAAATCTCACGCCGTGGTGGCTGGCCGCCGCGCCGATTCTCGCCAGCGCCTACGGCTTCGCCAACGAAGACGCGAAGACCGAGGACGACTTCTTTCTCGGCTTTCCGTCCTACTGGAACTTCGTCGCCATCTATCTCTGGCTCTTTCACACGCCGCCGATCGCGGGCTCGCTGCTCGTGGTCGGCCTCTCGATTCTGGTCTTCGTCCCGCTCAAGTATCTCTATCCGAGCAAGATGCCGGTGCTGCGCCGCAGCACGAACCTGGTCGGCTTCCTCTGGTGCTGGGCGCTCGGTGTCTGCGTGCTCTGGCCGGAGCTGGTGGGGGATTTTCCGCTGCGCGAGATCAGTCTGCTCTATCCCGCCTGGTATCTCCTGCTTTCGTTCCGCATGGGCGGCCTTCACCGGCGCGGCGGCTGAATCCTCCGATGAGCGCGCGCCCCGCCCGCCGCACGGCCGTTCTCTTGCTGAACCTCGGCACACCCGCAGCACCGACGATTCCCGCCGTGCGTCGTTACCTCCGCGAGTTTCTCTCGGATCCGCGCGTGCTCGACATCCCCGCCGCCGTGCGCTGGATGCTCCTTCACCTCGTCATCCTGCCGTTTCGGCCGCGCCGTTCCGCCGCGCTGTATCGCGAGATCTGGCTTCCGGGCGGCTCTCCGCTGCTCGTTCACGGACGTGCGCTCGCTGCCGGGGTCGCAGAAACCCTCGGATCCGACTTCGTGGTCGAACTCGCCATGCGATACGGCGAACCCGCGATCGCGCCCGCGCTCCAGCGTCTCGCCGCAGGAGACGTCGAGCGCATCGTCGTCCTTCCGCTCTTCCCGCAATACGCGGCCTCGTCGGCGGGCTCTGCGCTCGCACGCGTGATGGAGCTGGCGGCCGCGCAGTGGAACGTGCCGTCGCTGGTCACGATCACCGACTTCTTCGACCACCCGCGCTTTCTCGATGCAGTGGCCTCGGTCACGCGTCCCGCGCTCGACGCCTTTCGCCCCGATCACGTGCTCTTCAGCTACCACGGCCTGCCCGAGCGCCACGTTCACAAGAGCGAGAGCCAGCCGGGGCACTGTTTGTCGACGCCTGACTGCTGCGACGCCGTGGGACCGGCCAACCGCCGCTGCTATCGCGCGCAGGCCGTCGCGACGACGCGCACACTCGCCCGCGCACTCGACCTGGCCGCAGAGCGCCACTCCTTCTCGTTCCAGTCGCGGCTCGGACGCGACCCCTGGATCGCGCCCTACACCGACGAGTGTCTCCCGGCGCTGGCGCGTCGAGGCGTTCGCCGTCTCGCTGTCGTCTGCCCTTCCTTCGTCGCGGACTGTCTCGAGACGCTCGAAGAGATCGGAATCCGCGCGCGCGCTCAGTGGCGTTCGCTCGGCGGCGAGGAGTTTCATCTCGTCCCCGCACTGAACGCCGCCCCGGTCTGGATCGAGGCGGTGGCCGCGATGGTTCGCGAACGCAGCTGAAGGCGCGGGATCAGCCGCGGAGCAGGTGATCCGCTGCCGCGGCACCGCAGGCGAGCGTGTCGGGAACCGACACCCCGTCGAGCCACGCACCGGCGAGCGACAGGCCGGGCGCGATCGAGGCGAGGCGCGCCCGCAGACGCGCGACGCGCGCCACGTGATCGGCAGCCGGCTGGGCCACGGCATGGGTCCAGCGCGTGATCGCCAGTCGCTCGGGCTCGGTCCGCAGACCGAGTGTGCGTTCCAGTTCGACGGCGAGCGTCTTCCAGAGCACGTCGTCCGGCGCGTCGATCACCTCGGGCCAGCGGGATCCGCCCAGCATGCAGGTCGCGAGCACGCGCCCCGGCGGCGCACGGTCCGGAAAGAAGAGGCTCGTGAACAGACAGCCGAGCAGCCGAAGCCCGGCCGCGCGCGGAACCAGAAAGCCGAATCCGTCGATCGGACCCCGTGCGTTCGCCGGATCGAGCGATACGGCGACGCTCGCGATCGGCACGTAGCGGATCCCGCGTGCGAGTGCGGCGAGATCGGCATCGAGCGATTCGAGGAGTCGCGCGGCTTCGGGTGCGGGAACGGCGAGAATCACGCGACGCGCGCAGAGCGAACGCTCGCCCGCGCCCGATCCGCCAGCGGGAGCGAGCGCGAGGTGCCAGCCGTCGTTCCCGCGCTCCAGCGCGCGAACGCGAACCCCCGTCTGCATTTGCTCACCGAGCGGTGCCGCGAGTGCGGCCGCGAGCGCACCGAGTCCCTCGCGCATCGACCAGCTCCCGGAGAGCCCTTTCGGCGCCGAGCGATCGAACGCGAGCGCGAGCATGCCGCGCACCACGCTGCCGTGCGTGCGCTCCGCCTCGGCGACGCGACCAAGCACGGCAACGGCGCCGAGTTCTCGCTCGTCGCCCGCGTAGATTCCGGTCAGCGCCGGCCCCACCAGCCGATCGACCAGCTCGTCGCCGAAGCGCCGACCGAGAAACGTGGCGACGCTCTCTCCCACCGGGTCGCCGCGTCGAACGAAGGGTTCGGCGAAGAGGCGCAACTTGCCGCGCGCAGAGAGCAGTGGCGAGCGCACGAACGAAAGCGGACTCATCGGCACCGGCTCGAGACGTCCGTCGTGCCAGAGAAAGCGTCGCCGGCTCGCCGGCGAGGCGGGAACCAGTGCCTCGCGAAGCCCCGTTCGTTCGAAGAGCGCGCGCGCCGCCGCCTTCACCTGCATCGTGTTCGGTCCGCGCTCGACGAGATGCCCGGCGATTCGCTCGCTCCGCATCACGCCGCCCGGCGCATCGCCCGCGTCGAGCACACACACGTCGCGTCCCGCGTCGTGCAGCACGCGCGCGGCCGCGAGTCCCGCGGCCCCGGCCCCGATCACGATCACGTCATGCGTCGGCCCGCTCACTTCGCGTCCTCCATCGACTCTCGCCGCTCAGACCGCCCGGCTGAAGAGCGGGCGCCCGCTCCGCTGCTGCTCGGGGAGATAGGCATCGAACACCATCGCGACGTTGCGGACGAGAAGTCGTCCGAGCGGAGTCACGCGAAGACCGCCATCCGCGCGCCGCTCGACGAGCCCGTCGCGCCCGAGCGCTTCGAGCCGTTCGAGCTCGCCCGCAAAACGATTCACGAACGATTCGCCGAACGTCGTCTCGTACGCCGCAACGTCGGTTTCGCCGTGACACATGATCTGCATGATGACGAAGCGCCGGCGCCGGTCATCGTCGCTCAGCCAGTGTCCGCGCAGCGTCGCGAGGCCCGTTGTACGTAGCGCCTCCTGCCAGGCGCCGAGTTCGCGCTGGTTTTGCGCGAAGGCGCCGCGCAGTTCGCTGATCGCGCTCGGGCCGAAGCCCAGCAGCTCGACGCCGGCCTGCGTCGTGTATCCCATGAAGTTTCGGCGCAGCCGTCCGCCGCGAAGCGCACGAACCAGCTCGTCCTCCGGCTTCGCGAAATGATCCATCCCGACGTACACGTATCCCGCTGCGAGAAACTTTCGCAGCGCGAGCAAGAACAGGCGCAGCTTCGTCTCGGCTCCGGGCAGGTCGTGACGTTCGAAGCCCCGTTGCTGCTTCGCGACCCACGTCACGTGCGCGTAGCTGTAGAGCGCCACCCGATCGGGCCCGAGCGCGAGCACTTCGTCCACCGTGTGCTCGAACCCCGCTTCGTTCTGGAACGGAAGGCCGTAGATCAGATCGAAGCTCGTGCTCTCGAAGCCCGCACCGCGCGCCCGCTCGACCAGCGCAGCCGTGAGCGCCACCGGTTGATCGCGGTGAATCGCCCGCTGCACGCGCGGATCGAAATCCTGCACGCCCATCGAGATTCGAGAGAATCCGAGCTCGCGCAGGGTGTCGATCTGCGCGTCCGTGGTCACGCGCGGATCGACTTCGAGCGAGATCTCCGCACCGGTTGCGAGCGGAAACGCGTCGGTCAGCGCGCCGAAGAGATCGCGGATCTGGTCGGGTGAAAGATGCGTCGGCGTCCCTCCGCCCCAGTGAAGCTGCGTCGCTCGCCGCCGCTGCCCGATCGCCTCGCGCACCGCCGAAATTTCGCGGCGGATCTCGTCGAGCCAGCGCACGGGCAGCGACTGGTCGCGCGTGATCACGCGGTTGCAGGCACAGAAATGACAAAGGCTCGTGCAGAACGGGACGTGCGCGTAGAGCGAGACGGCGTCCTCGTCGCACGCTCCTTCCGGTGCGAGGGCGCGCCGGTGATCATCGACCCCGAACGATTCGCTCCAGACCGGTGCGGTGGGATAGCTGGTGTAGCGCGGTCCGGGGCCTTCGTAGCGCGGCAGAACGAGCGCCGCGTGTTCCCAGTCGATGGCGAGTGAATCGCTCACGACGTCCCGGCCAGCGCCTTCGCCGCCTCGACGAAGGCGCGCACGCCGTCGACCGGCGTGTCGGGCAGGCAACCGTGCCCGAGATTCAGCACGTGGCCGCGCGCGTGGCGCCCCGCCGCTGCGATCTCGCGCACCATGCGCCCGATCTCGGCCGCGGGCGCGGCGAGCGCACAGGGATCGAGGTTGCCCTGCACGCTGCAGCGCGTTCCTGCACGGCGGGCGGCATCGGCCAGATCCACCCGCCAGTCGAGCGAAATCACGTCGGGTTCGACGGAGATCATCTCGTCGACCACGTGCGCCCCATCGTTCACGTAGAGAATCAGCGGCGCGCGGGCGCGATCGACCTTCGCGGCGATCTCACGGTGAATCGGGACGATCCAGCGCCGATATTCGGCCGGCCCGAGCAGTCCCGCCCAGGTGTCGAAGAGCTGAACGACCTGCGCGCCGGCATCGATCTGCGCATTCAGATGATCGATCGTCATCACGGTGAGCCGCGCGAGCAGTGCCTGCAGCAGTTCGGGCTCGCGATGGAGCATCCGCTTCAGCGTGCTGAAGTCTTTCGACCCGCGACCTTCGACGAGATACGCCGCGAGCGTGAACGGCGCGCCGGCGAATCCGAGTAGCGGGATCTTCGCGGCCGCGAGTTCGGTCCGAAGTGTGCGGAGAATCTCGAAGACGAACGGCACGCTTTCGCGCGGATCGGGAGTGCGCAGCCGTTCGATCTGCGACGCGCTGCGAATCGGCTCGGCGATCACCGGACCGGGTGCAAAATCGAGCGCGATTCCCATCCCCGGCACGGGAATGAAAATGTCCGAAAAGAGAATCACGGCTTCGACCCCGAGGATCTGCCAGGGCTGAAGCGACACCTCGACGGCTTTGTCGACGCGCCGGCACATTTCGAGAAAGCCGACGCCTTCGCGCACACGTCGGTATTCGGGCAGGTATCGGCCCGCCTGACGCATCAGCCAGACCGGGGGCCGATCGACCGGCTCGCCGCGGCAGGCACGCAGGAGTCGCGTGGTGGGATCGATGGTTCCGTGCCTCCCGCTGCTCGCGTACGCCGCTCAGTAGCCCGCGAGTCGTGCCCAGCGCGCGCGATGAAAACTCGCATCGCCGAACGTCGCTTCGGCCGCCCGCGCGCGCTTCATGTAGAAGCCGATGTCGTACTCGTCCGTCATCCCGACGCCGCCGAACATCTGGACGGCCTCGTTCGTCGCCAGCACCAGTGCGTCCGAGAGCCGCGCCTTGGTCAGCGAGGAGAGCGCGGGCACGTCGGCCGAGTCTTCGTCGATCGCGCGCGCGAGCGCCATCACGCACGAACGAGCGAGCTCGGTTTCCATGTAGACGCGCGCGGCCCGATGCTTCAGCGCCTGAAACGAGCCGATCGGCACCCCGAACTGCACGCGATTCTTCAAATGCGCGAACGTGTCGTTCGCGACCTGCAGCAGATTGCCGAGCATCTCGGCGCAGAGCCCGGCAATCGCGCGATCGATCACCCGCGAGAGCAGCGCGAACCCGCGATCGCGCTCACCGAGGACGTCGGAGGACGCGACCCGCACGCCGTCGAAGCGAACGATCGCGCACGCCCGCTCGTCGAGGCGATGCTGCGGAACGAGACCGATCCCCTGGGCATCGCGCCGAACGAGAAACAGCGTGAGGCCTTCCTCGTCGCGAACGCTCCCCGCGGTGCGTGCCACCACGACCAGCGCGTCCGCCGCCCCGGCATCGAGCACCTGCACCTTTTCTCCGCGCAGAACGAAACCGTCGCCGCTCGCTTCGGCTCGTGTCTCGACGTGTTCGAGCGCGAAGCGGCTGCGGGCTTCCTGGCCGGCGAACGCGAGCAGTGCATCGCCCGAACAAACGCGCGGCAGCCAGCTCTGCTGCTGCTCCTTCGAACCGCCGAGGGCGATCGCCTGACCGCCGAGCAACACCGTCGACAAGAACGGCTCGGGAGCGAGCCTTCGCCCCAGCGCCTCCATCACCACGCTCAGCTCGGCGAACCCGAGCCCGGCACCGCCGAACGATTCGGCGAACGGAATCCCGACCCAGCCCAGCCCGGCCATCTCTTTCCAGAGCGGACGCGAGAAGCCGAGCGGATCCCGCTCGTCACGCAGGCGTCGCAAACGAGCGACAGGCGAGTGTTCGGCCACGAAATCGTTCGCGGTCTTCGCCAGCAACTCTTGATCTTCGGTGAGAATGAGTTCCACGCTTCGTCTCCCGCTCGCTCAGTCCGGCAGGCCGAGCACGCGC
>CAZDHU010000196.1:0-2076 GCA_964505355.1 uncultured Myxococcaceae bacterium
ACGCGCGCGCCCACGGCATCGACGTGCTCGCGCCCGACGTGAACGAGTCCGCCCGCGATTTCACCGTCGGTTCGGGTGGCATCCGGTTCGGTCTTTCGGGCGTGAAGAACGTCGGCGAGGGAGCGATCGACGCAATCCTCGAAGCACGCGCCGAGCAGCCGTTTGCCGGACTCTACGACTTCGCGGCCCGGGTCGATGGCCGTCGCGTCAATCGCCGCGTGGTCGAGAGCCTCGTCCGCTGCGGTGCGTTCGATTCGCTCCATCCGAACCGCGCGTCGGCCTTCGCCGGTCTCGACGCGGCGCTGGAAGCAGGCGCGCAGGCGCAGCGTGATCGGGAGCTCGGGCAGGCGAGCCTGTTCGGCGGGGCGGGCGCGGGCGATTCGTCTTTCGCGATCGCGCCGGCGCTGCCCGACACCGCACCGTTCACCGATCGCGAGCGACTCGCGCACGAGAAAGAAGTGCTCGGCTTCTACGTGAGCGGCCATCCGCTCGGTTCGTTCGCGGAAGCGCTCTCGCGCCTGTGCGACACGACCGCGTCGACGACGGAAGGGCGCGAAGGACGAGAAGTGAGGATCGGCGGACTGATCACGGCCCTGCGCGAAGTGCGCACGCAGAAGGGCCGGACGATGGGCTTCGCGACGCTCGAAGACATGGAGGGCGCGTTCGAGCTCGTGCTCTTTCCCGACGTCTGGGCGCAGTGGAGCGCGCTGATTCGGCGCAATGCCGGAGACGCGGAGAGCGCGAACGCGACCCCGCTGATCGTGGCCGGGACGCTCGAAGGGGGCGAGAGCGCGAAGCTGCTGGTGCGGCAGGTGATCGAGTTCGAGCGCGCAGAAGAACGACTCGCGGCGCGGCTCACGCTCCGAATCGGAGTCGACGAGGCCACGCGAGATCGTCTGACCGCACTGCGCCAGTTGCTCGATGCGCATCCCGGATCCTGCGAAGTGTTCGTTCACCTGACGATTCCCGGCGAGAGCGAGACCGTCCTCTCGACGCTTCGCGTGCGTCCGATCGATGCGTTGATTCGTGATGTCGACGGGCTCTTCGGACGCCCGGTCTGTCAGATCGCTTTCTGATGCGACACGGCGCTGCACTCCCGCGGGTTCGTCGAGCGTGCGATCGCGGACGGCGGCCGTTCGTCGTCGTCGGGCTTTCGCTCGCGCTGGTGATCGGCGGAGTCGCACGACCGGCCCGCGCCGAACTGCGACGGATCGTCGCCGAGGGGGCGGTCGCGGCGGCATCCACGGGCGCACTGCCCGCCGGGCCGCTTCGCGAAGCCGCGAGACAGCGCGCGCTCGCGGCTGCGGTGGTCGAGGCGGGCCTGCAGCTACTCGCCGAACGCGGCGGGTTGCCCGGTGACGTCTCGCCCCCGGCCGATCCGGCGCCGACTCGGGCGCGACCGGGCGACGCTCCGGCCGTCCCGGCCGATCCGCAGGCCGCTCTCCGAGCGCGCGTCGCCGCCGCCCTCGATGGCAGCCCGCTCGACTACACGTCGCGGCATCGGATGGCCGAGGACCTCGGGCTGCGGCCGCGCCTGCTGGTCGAGGATCCCGCGGTGAGCAACGAGTACGCCGTGCGGGTCGAGGCGCAGGTCGATCTCGATCGGGTCCGGCAGCGACTCTCGCGGGCCGGACTGCTCTCGACGACGCCGGTGACCGAGGTCTCCACGCACCGGCTTGAACTGCGCGAGCTGCCCTCGTTCGCCGCGCTGACGGCGCTTCGCAGGGCGCTTCCGGCACGGCTTGCCGCGCGCGCTGCGACCCGCGGAGATCTCGTCGGGACGGGTGGTGTTCGTGCTGACGACTCCGCGCAGCGCGGCCGAGGTCCGTTCCTTGCTCGGAGGCTTTGCGGTCGAGGGCGTCGAGCTGGCGGCGCTGCCAGCTTCGGAAGGGGATCTGGTCTTTGCCGTGCGCGTCCCGCCGCCGCCTCCCGCACCCGGAGCGATCCCCTCCGTGCCGGACGCCATGACCGATGCGCTCGGCGAGGAGCGCGCCATGCCGATCCCGGCCGTCCCGCTTCCCCGGCCGCCGCCGGGCGGCCTCGAACGCTCCGGTGTCGATTGACACGGTCCGGCCA
>CAZDHU010000197.1:0-25282 GCA_964505355.1 uncultured Myxococcaceae bacterium
GTGAAGGCGCCGGGGGAAGCGAAGGCGGACGTCTGGCAGATCGTCGAGTTCTCGAAGCGATTCACACTCGGCGAAGTGTGGAAAGAGCATCCGCTGCCGGGTCTGACGGACGCGAACTACGAAAGCGGCAAGTTGCCGAGCGTTCTCGAGGCCGCCGCACAAATGGGCTACACGCCCGACCAGACGCTCTACGACGTGCTCTTCGCCACCGCGGCCAACAAGGCGGTCGCGTGGCCCGATCCGATCGTGGAGGGTCGTGCGAACGACGCGGCCGAATCGCTCGGCTTCTTTCTGCACAAGGCGCTCTGGCAGGAGTACCGGCGATTCGGCGTCGGCCACGGACACGACCTCGCGGAGTTCGACGTCTATCACCGCGTGCGCGGGCTTCGCTGGCCGGTCGTGAACGGCCGCGAAACGCGCTGGCGCTATCGCGAAGGCTCGGATCCGTACGTGAAGGCGGGCGCGGGGTTCGACTTCTACGGCAAGGCGGCGAAGAAGATTCCCGCGGGCGGGCCGAGCGGAGCGCCGGTCGAAGTCACCGGCAAGGCGAAGATCTTCTTCCGCCCGTACGCGCCCCCGGCCGAGTCGCCGGACGCCGAGTTCGACCTCTGGCTCTCGACCGGCCGCGTGCTCGAGCACTGGCACTCCGGGTCGATGACCAAACGCGTCCCCGAACTCAATCAGGCCGTGCCGTTCGCGAAGCTGTACATGAATCCCGACGACGCGAAGGCGCGCGGAGTCGCGCGCCACGAGGAAGTGATCGTCGAATCACGGCGCGGTGCGGTGCGGATTCGCGTCGAGACGCAGGGGCGAAATCTGCCGCCGAAGGGGCTGGTTTTCGTGCCCTGGTTCGACGAGAACGTGCTGATCAACAAGCTCACGCTCGACGCGACCTGCCCGATCTCGAAGCAGACGGATTTCAAGAAGTGCGCGGTTCGTGTCCGAAAGCTCCCCGCGTGATCGGCGCAGGGGGCGATGTCCCGGTGCGAGATCGTCTCGCAAACGTTCCGCGAGTCACCCGCGGGCATCACGGGAACGAGCAGCGTTCGGTCGACCGGAAAAGGAGATCCTCATGCGACGCCGGATGAATCCCACCGCCGTCTTCCCCTTCGTGATGGCGTCCTTCCTTCTGCTCGCGGCGAGTGCCGAATCACCGCCGCAACACGAGGTCGACGACGGGATCGATCTCGGATTTCGCGAAGTCGAGATCCTGTCGACGGCACCGCAGGCGCAGGAGACGTATCCGGATTCGGCCGCGGGAGAATCGAAGAAGCTCGAGCGCGCGTACCCCGGCGCACCGCCCCAGATTCCGCACGAAGTCGAGAGCATGCTCCCAATCACGCGTGAGACGAACGACTGCCTCGACTGTCACTTGCCCGAGAACGCCAAAGACAAGAAGGACGTTCCGACGCCGAAGAGTCACTTTCAGCGGCCGATCATCGCCGAGGGCAAGCCCGGCGAAGCGATGGCGACCGTGGTGAAGGGCTACAAGGCACAGAAGGAACTGCTCGGGACCCGGTACAACTGCGACATGTGCCACGTCCCGCAGGCAGCGGACGTGAAGTCGCTGCCGACGACGTTCCGGCGCGAGGTGTCGACGAAGCCGTGAGGCCGGCGTCGATCCGACCGGTGACCCGAGGGCGGGAGGCGCTGCGTCGGCGGAGGGATCGTGACCCCTTCGCACCGGCGCACTCCCGCCCGTCCACGCCCCCGACCGGACTCCCGGCCTCCCCCCGTCCGGGGCCATCACGCAACGCGGCACCCCGAGATCATTCTCTTCGTCTGATTCCGTGCTTGACCCGTGACCGGTCGTTTCGCTAGAACGCACCCAACCTTCGCGAGGAGCAGAATGCCCCCCCGAACTGCGCGTCGTGATCCGCGGTCTCCGGCTTCCGATCATCCGTTGATCTTCTTGCAGGGCTTTCTCAAACGGCCGAAAGAAGTCGCGTCGATCATTCCGAGTTCGCGGTTTCTGATGCGGCGCGTGGTGCGCTGCGCCGACGTGGCGCGCGCCCGGCTGGTGGTCGAACTCGGGCCGGGAACCGGCGGGTCGACGCGCGCGATGCTGCGTGCACTGCCGGCCGACGCGACGCTGCTCGCGATCGAGATCAACCCCGCGTTCGCCGCGTTGCTGCGCGCGTCGATCGACGACCCGCGGCTGATCGTGCACGAAGGCAGTGCGACCGAGATCGGCGCGATTCTCGAGAAGTACGGCATGAACGCACCGGACGTCGTCTTCTCCGGCATTCCGTTCTCGCAGATTCCGCGCGACGTCGGTCTCGCGATCGTGCGCGCCGTGCACGACTCGCTCGCCCCGGGAGGTCGTTTCGTCGCCTATCAGGCGCGCGACCGCGTCGAGAAGCTCGGTCGTCAGGTCTTCGGCCGCCCGTACGTGCAGCTCGAACTGCTGAACGTGCCCCCGATGCGCGTCTATCGCTGGGATCGACCGCACGGCGCGTCGTCCCGGGTGGCGATCGAACGCGCGATCTGAGCGTCTGCGCGGGCGATCCCCTGCGGCCGGAACCGAGCTCGGTGATCGGGCCGGCTGCGATCCGGCCGCTCACTCGCCACCACCCGGCTCTGCTTCGCCACGCTTGCGCTGCAGCGTGAGTCCTGCCCGGGGCGGGTCGGATCCCGAACCGCGAACCAGCGCCGCCGGCCCAAAGCGGGCGTGAATCGCGTCGAGCGCGCGATCGAGCCGTGAGTCGCGACGCGCGAGACGGGGCGCATCGAAGAGTCCGAGCTGCTCGCACTCTTCATCTCCAACGAGACCGCTCGCCCCGACACCGAGCAGCCGCACGGCCTCGCGCAGATCGACCGACGCGAGCAGCGCGCGCGCTTCGCGGGCGATCACCGCGCTCGCATCGGTGGGTTCGGCGAGCGTCGTGCGCCGCGTGAGAAGCGGATGCCCGCGCGGTCCCGGCGCGCGGCGTCGCGCGAGTTTCAGTTTCAGCACCACGGTTCGTGCGCTCAGGCCGCTCGCGCGCAGGCGCCGCGCGACCGCGTCGGCGTGCGCGAGAATCACGGCGTCGAGTCGCGCGGCGTCGCTCACGTCGTCCTCGAATGTGTTTTCTTCGCTGATCGATCCGGTGTCGCGCGACGGCTCGACGGCGCGCGGATCCTCGCCCCGCGCGAGCGCGACGAAGCGCGACGCCGCGGGCCCGAGACGCCGCGCGAGACGAGCGGGATCCGCTCGCGACAGGTCGCCCAGCGTGTGCAGCCCGAGCGCTGCGAGTCGCCGCGCGGCGACGGGCCCGATGCCGAAGAGCCGGCCGACCGGCAGAGGCTCGAGAAACGCACGCACGTCTTCGGGGCGCACCTCGACACATCCATCCGGCTTCGCGAGATCGCTCGCGATCTTCGCCACCAGCTTGACCGGCGCGATGCCGACCGAGACCACGAGACCGGTCTCGCTGCGGACCTCGCGGCGCAGGCGCTCGGCCACTTCGCGCGGCGGGCCGAGCAGTCGCTCGCAGCCCGTCAGATCGAGAAACGCTTCGTCGAGCGAGAGGCCTTCCACGCGCGGCGTCACGCGCGAAAAGATCTCGAAGATGCGCTGCGACTCGCGTCGATAGCGGCGCATCTCGCCAGCGACGAAGATGGCCTGCGGACAGAGTCTCGCGGCCTCGCCGACCGGCATCGCGGCGCGCACGCCGAACGCGCGCGCTTCATAGCTGGCCGACGCCACCACGCCGCGCTTCGAACGCCCGCCGACGATCACCGGATGCCCGCGCCACTGCGGCCGGTCGCGCTGCTCGACCGACGCATAAAACGCGTCCATGTCCGCGTGAAGGACGACACGGGGGAGTGTCATCCCGGCATGCTACCGCCGCGGGCGATCCGCGTGCGCACCCGTGCGCCGCGGCATCAGCGGTCCGGCCCGCACCACCGCGGCGCGCCGCAGCCTCTGCGGAAGGCCCCGATTCGAGACGCGCAACGGCGCCTTCGAATGCCGGCGTTCGGGCCTTCGAGCCGGGTTCGAGCGCCGCGACACGCCCGTCCGCGCAGGCGCTTTCGCATCCCCGATCGCTCTCCTAGCGTGCGCCTCCATGCACGACGACACGATGACGCCCGACTCGCGTGGCCCGGCCGCAGGCGTGCGCTGGAACCTCGCAGACCTCTACGCGGCACCCGACGACCCTCGCCTCGACGCCGACCTCGACGCGGCGGAGCGCGCCGCCGCCGCGTTCTCCGCGCAGTACCGCGGGCGCATCGCCGATCTCGACGCGGGGTCGCTCGCGACCGCGGTCGGCGAACTCGAAACACTGTTCACACCGCTCTCGCAGATCGGCGCCTACGCGGGGCTGCTCTTTGCCGCGGACACCGCCGATCCTCGCCACGGCGCGCTGCTACAGCGCGTGCAGGAGCGCAGCAGCGAGATTCGAAATCAGGTCGTGTTCTTCGAACTCGAATGGCTCGCGGTCGACGACGCCCTCGCAACGCGCCTGCTCGACGATCCCGCCCTCGCCCGCCACCGGCATCATCTCGTGCTCGCGCGCCGCATGCGGCCGCACGTGCTGAGCGAGCCCGAAGAGAAGCTGCTGGAAGAAACGGCGAACACCGGGCGGCGCGCCTTCGCGCGTCTGTTCGACGAACACCTCGGGGCGCTGCGCTTTCGGCTCGAACACGGCGGCCGGCGCGAAGAGCTCGGCGAAGAAGAACTGCTGGCGAAGCTTCACGAGACCGATCGCTCGCTGCGCCGCGCGGCCGCCGCCGCGCTGACCGAAGGGTTGCGCGCGAACGCACGCACGATTTCGTTCATCTTCAACACGCTGGTTCAGGACAAGGCGGTCGGCGATCGGCTGCGCCATTTCGAGCACCCGATGGCCGAGCGTCACCTCGCGAACGAGACCGACGCTGCGAGCGTCGAGGCACTGCTCACGGCCTGCGAATCGCGCGCGGGCCTGGTGGCGCGGTACTACCGACTGAAGGCACGTCTGCTCGGCCTCGACGGGCTCGAGGATTTCGATCGCTACGCGCCGATTCTCGAGCACGAAGGCACGCGCTCGTTCGACGAGGCGCGCGGCATCGTGCTCGATGCCTACCGCGACTTTTCCCCGCGCCTGTCCGACCTCGCGGGCGAGTTCTTCGATCGGCGCTGGATCGACGCCGAGCTGCGCCCCGGCAAGCGAGGCGGCGCGTTCTGCGCCTCGACCACACCCGCGCTGCACTCGTACGTGATGCTCAACTACACCGGCAATCTGCGCGACGTGATGACGCTCGCGCACGAGCTCGGCCACGGCGTACACCAGATGCTCGCGCGGCCGCAGGGCCTGTTCGCGATGGACACGCCGCTCACCACCGCGGAGACCGCGAGCGTGTTCGGCGAGATGCTCGTCTTTCGGCGTCTGCTTCGCGAGGAGAGCGATCCGCGGCAGCGGCTCGCTCTGCTCTGCGGAAAGCTCGAAGACGCCTTTGCGACCGTCTTTCGGCAGGTCGTGATGACGCGCTTCGAAGAAGCGCTGCACGGCGCGCGACGCCGCGAGGGAGAACTCACCGTCGAGCGCATCAACTCGCTCTGGCTCGACGCCAATCGCCCGATGTTCGGCGACGCGGTTCGCCTCTCCGACGACTACGGCTACTGGTGGCTCTACATCCCGCACTTCGTACACACGCCCTTCTACTGTTACGCCTACGCGTTCGGCGAGCTGCTCGTGCTCGCGCTGGTCCGGCGCTACGACGAAGAGGGCGAGGCGTTCGTCCCGCGTTATCTCGAGCTTCTCGCGGCCGGCGGCTCGGATGCGCCGCCGAATCTGCTGGCGAAGCTCGGTCTCGGGATCACCGAACCGTCCTTTTGGCTGGGAGGCCTCGCGGTGCTCGAAGAGATGGTCGGAGAAGCAGAGCGCCTCGCGAACGCCGTCGATCGCTGATCGCCGCGCGCGAATCACGCGCGGGCTCAGCGCTTCGCCAGCGTCTCGGCGAGATCGTTCGCGGCCCGCACGCCGCTCGTCACCGCCATCTCCGTGTAGGGGCCGACCAGCGCGTCGCCGGCGAACGCGAGGCGCGGTGAGCGATCGTTGCGCGCGCGAAACGCGGCGAGTCGCCGCACGTGTCCGGTTTCGAAGAGCGGCAGCATGGGATCCCAGCGATGGACGATCTGCGTTTGCGGTTCGAGCCGCCCGATCGGCGTGCGCGCGAGTTCGTCGAGCACGAACTGCCCGATCTCTCGATCGCTCGCCGACCAGAGACGCTCGGCTTCGCTCGCGCGCAGCGCCGCGTTGAGCAGCCCCGCACCCGGCGGCGCGACGCCTCGCTTGTGATGATCGACCGCGAGCCCGTAGAGGCCGATGCCCTCTCGTCGAGGAAACGAGACCCCGTAGTACGGCAGCGTCGCGGGCGCGCGTTCGAGCAACGAGAAGACGAGAATCCCGCGCACGTATCGCACGCGCTCGAAGAACGCGCGCTCCGCTTCGGTCAGCGTCGGACAGAGCGCGGCGACCTGCGAGCCGGGAACCGCGATCACCGCGGCATCCGCCACGACGGTTCGCGTCGCGCCGTCCGCCGCGCGATAGCGCACGCGCGCTCCGCCGGATTCGGTTTCGACCGAAAGGGCTTCGCATCCCGCGTGCACGGTCAGCCGTTCCGCGAGCGCGCCGGTCAGTCGTCCCGTGCCCCCCTCGAAACACTGAAGCCGAAACCCGCCGGCGAGAAAGCGCAGCACGAGCAAACCGAAGACGCCCGACATGTCTTCGGGTTCGGCGTCGAAGGTCGACGACAGCGCGGGCGCGAGCAGAAACTCGAGCGCTTCGTCGCCCGCGGTTCGTCGGACGAGCGCCGGCAGATCTTCGTCGTCGATCGAAGCGGCGCGCTCCGGATGCCAGGGATCGAGCAGCGCGCGGCGGCGCCAGAGTTCGACGAGCAATCGCGGGAGTCGGAGTTTCGTTCGCCACGAAACGAGGCGTGAGCGCAAGAAACGCGGGAGATCGTCGTAGTCGCCGGCTTCGAGTCTGCCGTCGCGCAGAATCGCGTTCTGTGCGCGCGCCAGCGGATGCACCGCGCCCTCGAGACCGACGCTCGATGCGAGCGCGTGCAGATTTCGATACCCGCTGGCGATGAACTGCGCGCCGCGATCGACGACGAACGCGCCGTGACGTTCGCTGCGCATGCGGCCGCCGGCGACGGCCTCGCGCTCCAGCACCTCGACCTCGTGTCCCGCACGCTGCAGGCGAAACGCACAGGCGAGACCGGCGATGCCCCCGCCGACCACCACCACCGAGGCCACGTTCAGCCCCGGCCTTCGTGCGCGAGTGCGGTTTCGAGGGCGGCGATCAGCGCCTTCGGAGCGAACGGCTTGGCAACGAACACGCCCCCGAGGCTCGCGAGCCGTTCGCGCAACGCCGGCTCGGGGGCGAGGCCGCTGACCATGACGACGCCGAGCTCGGGCCGGGCGGCGATCATGCGTTCGAGCAGTGCGCCACCTCCGGCCGGGGGCAGCGAGAGATCGAGGATCACCGCGCGCGCGGCCCAGCGCCGTGAGTGCGCTCTCGGCGTCGCCGGCTTCCGACGCGACGTACCCGTGGAGCGAAAGGATCCGGCGCATCAGTTGCCGGAGCGCCGGCTCGTCGTCGACGACGAGAATGGAGGCAGAAGACGATGCCACGGCGGCAGCCTAGCCCGGATCCTCCGCGGCTCCCGGCCGCGGGCGACGAGTTTCGCGGAGCACTCGGGCGGGGGAAACGAACCTGCGATCGCGAGAATCGATGGCCGACCGGCGCATTGCCGAAAGGCGAACTTCGAACGAACTTTCGGCATGCCCCCGCAATACGTCGAACTGCGCTGTCGCAGCGCGTTCTCTTTTCTCGACGGCGCTTCGAACCCCGAGGATCTCGTCGATCGCGCCGCCGAACTCGGCCTCGGCGCGCTCGCGCTCGGTGATCGCAATGGCGTCTTCGGTTTGCCGCGCTTTCACGGGGCGGCGAAACGGGCGGGCCTGCGCGCGATCGCCGGAGCCGAGATTTCGACCGCGCCGCTCGCGGGCGAGGTCGATCCCGGGTCGTTGTCGTTGCTGGTCGAATCCCGCGCGGGCTGGCAGAACCTGACGCGCCTGATCACCCGCGCGCGCTGCGATGCGCCGCGCGACGCGCCACTCGCCGGCTGGCCGGAGATCGAAGCCCGCACCGGCGGCCTGATCGCGATGGTGCGTGGCGATGCCACGCTGACGACCGCGCGACTCGATCGACTGCGCGGCGTCTTCGGCCCGCATCACGTCTTCGTCGACGTCTCGCGCCCCTTCGATCGCGCGCACGCGCACGCGGCCCGTCGCGCCGCGGAGATGGCCGACGCGTTTCGCGTCCCCGTGATCGCCAGCAACGACGTCGCGTTCGCACGTCCTGCCGACCGGCGCCTGCACGATGCGCTGCGCTGTCTTCACCATCACACCACGCTCGACGCCGCCGGACGCCGGCTCGCGCGCAATGCCGAACGCCACCTGCGAGCGCCGCGCGAGATGGTCGCGCGCTTCGCGGACCGGCCGGAATGGATCGCGCGCACGCGCGAAATCGCGGAGCGCTGCCGCTTCGATCTCGACGACATCGGCTATCGCTTTCCCGTCTTCCCGGTCGCCGACGGCGACAGCGAAGACGCCTGCCTGCGCCGCGAAACCTTCGCCGGCGCGCATCGCCGTCACGGCGTCGTGCTGCCCGCGCGCACACGCGCCCAGCTCGAGCACGAACTCGCGGTGATCACGCGGCTGGGCCTCGCGGGATACTTCCTGATCGTGCACGACATCGCGCGCTTCGCGCGCCAGCACGGCATGCTGGCCCAGGGGAGAGGATCCGCGGCGAACAGCGCGGTCTGCTGGGCGCTCGGCGTGACGGCGGTCGATCCCGTCGCGATGGATTTGCTGTTCGAGCGATTCCTTTCGGAAGAACGCGGCGAGTGGCCGGACATCGACATCGATCTGCCCTCCGGTGCGCAGCGCGAGCGCGTGATCCAGTACGTCTTTTCGAAGTACGGCCCGCACGGCGCCGCGATGACGGCGAACGTCGTCACCTGGCGCACCAGACTCGCGGTGCGCGAGACGGGAAAGGTGCTCGGCCTCGACGAAGACGTGACGGCCCGGCTCGCGAAGCGATTGCAGAGCCGCGAGTGGGACACCGCCGATTCGGAGCGCGCGAAGGCCGTCGCGCCGGAACCGATCGACGAAACGCTGCGCGAGATCGGCGTCGACCCCGCGCATCCCCGGATCCGGCACCTGCTCGATCTCGTCGAGCGCGTGCGCGGGCTGCCGCGACACCTCGGACAGCACCCGGGCGGCGTCGTGATCGCGGCCGGACGCCTCGACGAGGTGGTTCCGATCGAGCCGGCCGCGATGCCCGACCGGCGAATCGTGCAATGGGACAAGGACGACTGCGCCGATCTCGGCCTGATCAAGATCGACCTGCTCGGTCTCGGCATGCTGAATGCGCTGCAGAAGACCCTGCCGCTGATCGAGCGACACGAAGGAGTGTCGGTCGATCTCGGACGGCTGCCGCCGGACGATCCCGCGACCTACGACCTGATCCAACGTGCCGACACCGTCGGCGTCTTCCAGATCGAAAGCCGCGCGCAGATGGCGACCCTTCCGCGCATGAAACCCGAACGCTTCTACGACCTCGTGGTGGAGGTCGCGATCATCCGCCCGGGGCCGATCGTCGGCCGCATGGTCAATCCGTATCTCGAGCGGCGCGCCGGTCGCGCGCCCGTCACCTTCGCGCATCCCTGCCTCGAGCCGATTCTCGCGCGCACGCTCGGCGTTCCGCTCTTTCAAGAACAACTGCTGCGGATCGCGATGACGGCCGCCGGCTTTTCGGGGGGCGAGGCCGAGGAGCTGCGCCGTGCGATGGGCGCACGCCGCTCGCGCGATCGCATGCAGCGACTCGATGCGCGCCTGCGCGAAGGGATGAGCGCGCGTGGCATCGCGCCCGCTGCGCAGGACGAGATCGTGCACGGCATCCGTTCGTTCGCGCTCTACGGATTTCCGGAATCTCACGCCGCATCGTTCGCCCTGATCGCGTACGCCTCGGCCTGGCTCAAGGCGCACCATCCCGCGGCGTTTCTCGCCGGCTTGCTCAATTCGCAGCCGATGGGGTTCTACTCGCCGGCGACGCTGGTGAAGGATGCGCAGCGACATGGCGTCGTGGTGCGTCCGATCGACGTCGCGCATTCGTTTCGCGATTGCACGCTCGAATCGGACGAGGAACCTTCGTCCGGCGACGGCACCTCGCGCGGGCCGGCCGTGCGCATCGGCCTGCGTTACGTCGCGGGGCTGCGCGAAGACGCGGCCGACCGGATCGCCGGCGAGCGTGGCCGCACCCCGTTTCGAACTCTCGCCGATCTCGCGCATCGTGCCGCGCTGCATCGCGACGAACTCGATGCGCTGGCCGAATGCGGAGCGCTCGCCGCGCTCGGCTCTGCACGCAACACGCGACGCTCTGCGCTCTGGCAGGTGGCCGCGCTCGGAGGCGCGCCCGGCGCGCTGCTGCGCGACGCGATGCCGGCGGAAGAGGAAGACGGACCGCTCGACGAGATGTCCGCCATCGAGTGCACGAGCGCCGACTATCGCGCGACGGGGCTCACGGTCGGACCCCACTGGATGGCGCACCTGCGACCGGCGCTCGCGCGACGCGGCGTCTGGCCGGCCGCTCGATTGCGCGAGGCACGGCACGGCCTTCGCGTTCGCACGGCAGGACACGTGATCGTGCGCCAGCGGCCCGAAGCGGCGAGCGGGTTTTGCTTTCTCACGCTCGAAGACGAGACGGGAACCTCGAACGCCGTACTCACACCCGACGCCTTTGCGCGCTGGCGGGCGGCGCTTCATGCCTCGTCTCTCGTCGAGATCGAAGGCCGGGTGCAAAACGTCGATGGCGTGGTGCACGTGCGCGTCGCCGCGTTGCGTGCGCTCGACACGAGCGCCGAGTTGCCGGCATCGCACGACTATCGCTGAGGCGAAACGCGAAGGGGCCGGGCGAAGCGCCGATCTCGGGACGAGCACGCGGCGGCAGGAAGAAACCGCGTCAGTGCGTGGCGTCGGCGGAGACCCTTGCCGTCGCGCCGTGGCGCAGTTCGCGAACCATCGCCACCAGTGCGACCAGAAACCCCGTCGAGAAGAACGCCGTCAGGAAGCCGAAGGTGATCGCGAGCACCCGCGATTCGCCGCTCGCGAAACGCCGCAATCCGTTTCCCATGATGCTGATCAGCACGACGTACAGCGCGAGCGTCGCGCACCACTCGAGCCGGCTGCGCCGGGCGCCCGGCGCCGAGAACGAAATCGCGATCCAGAGCACCGCCAGCAGCAGCGCAGCCGCAGCCCCGATCATCCCCGGCACGCTCATCGGACTCCCTCGCAGACGCCGTCGCGGCCCGACCTCGCTTCGGTAGCACGCAGGGCCCGCTTGATACAGGCAGGGGTGCGACGGTGGCCGAAGGTTTCCTATTCTCGGCGCTCACCGCCGCGAGAGGAAGGCATGGCCGAACGTCTGCTCCGCACGCTTCGTTGCCGCAACGTCCACCGCCCCGGCGTGCTCGGACGCCTCGCCACCGCGATCGGCGTGGCCGGCTCGAACATCGGTGACATTCGCACCGTCTGGGTCGGTCCCGATCACATCGTGCGCGACCTCGACATCCTGATCGACGACGACGCCGAGCTGCAGCGCACGCTCGACGCCGTGCGCGCAATCGACGGCATCGATCTGATCGAAGTGATCGACGAAGTTCACGACCTTCACATCGACGGAAAACTCGAAGTACGGGCCACGCATCCCGTGCGCACGCTGCACGATCTCGGTCGCGTCTACACGCCGGGCGTCGCCGAGGTGGTGCGCACGATCGTCGCGCGCCCCGACGAAGCCTATCAGTACACGATCCGCGGCAAGACGGTGGCCATCGTGACCAACGGCACGCGCGTGCTCGGTCTCGGCAACGTGGGCCCGCTGGCCGCGCTGCCCGTGATGGAAGGCAAGGCGGCGCTGCTGCATCAGTTCGTCGGGCTCTCCGCTTTCCCGCTGGTGCTCGAGGCACGCGATGCCGACACGATCGTGCGCACGGTCGAGCAGGTCGCGAACGGGTTCGCCGCGATCCAGCTCGAAGACATCGAGTCGCCCGTTTGTTTCGAAGTCGAACAGCGGCTGGTCGAATCGCTCGGCATGCCCGTCCTGCACGACGACCAGCACGGAACGGCCGTCGCCGTGCTCGCGGCGGCGCTCAACGCGACGCACCGCGCGGGACGCGATCTCGCGGAGATGCGAATCGGCGTGATCGGCCTCGGCGCCGCCGGCACCGCGATCGCGCGCATGCTCGGTGAAGTCTCCGCGGCGCCCGTACTCGGCTTCGATCCCAATCCGGAGGCCGGCACGCGACTGCGCAGCGTGAGCGGCGAACCGGTCTCCGATCTCGCCGATCTGATGAAGCGCGTCGATCTGGTGGTCGCCGTCACGGGACGCGCGGGTCTGATCAGGGGCGACATGATTCGGCGCGGTCAGGGCATCTTCGCGCTGACCAATCCCGCGCCCGAGATCGCGGTCGACGATGCGCTCGCCGCGGGCGCCGCGTTCGCGGCCGACGGCCGCTCGGTGAACAACCTGCTCGGCTTCCCCGGCATTCTGCGCGCGGCCGTCGATTGCCGTGCCTCGCGCATCACCCAGTCGATGTACGTCGCCGCCGCCCGCGCGATCGCGGCGCACGCACGCAACCAGGAGCTGGTTCCCAATCCGCTGCGCCTCGACGTCCACCGCGCGGTCGCCCGCGCCGTCGCCACCGCCGCCGAAAAGGCCGGCGTCGCCCGCGTGCACGTCCCCACCGACTACCAGCTCGAACACCCCTTCCACGCGTTGCGCGCGGAGCCCTGATCGATCGGCCGCGGGCCGATCGATCCTCCGGTGCGCCCCTATCGCCCGAGATGCGCCTTCACGCGCGCGGCGAGCTTCTCCGGCGTGAAGCCGTACTCGTTCGCGAGGTCTGCGATCGGGGCCGAGGTGCCGAAACGGTCGATGCCGTGAACGAGGCCGCGAGCGCCGACGAAAGGCCAGAACGCGGCGCCGCGTGCGGCTTCCACCGCCACCACCGGAAGGCCATCGCCGAGCACGGCGCGGCGTGCGCTCTCGGGTTGCGCGGCGAAGAGTTCGAGGCTCGGTGCCGAGACGACGCGCACGGAGAGGCCCTCTGCTTCGAGCTTCACCGTGGCATCGAGGGCGAGCGAAACCTCCGAGCCCGAGGCCATCAACACGACGTCGGGCGTTCGTGCGGCGTCGCGCAGGACGTAGGCGCCGCGCCAGACGTCGGCGAGCGAGAAATCCGCGCTGCGCTGCAGCGCCGGCAGCTTCTGCCGCGTGAGGGCGAGCAGCGCGGGGCCGCGGGCTTCTTGCACGCACCACGCCCAGGCCGCGGCCGTTTCGATGCCATCGGCGGGCCGGAACAGCGTGAGGCCGGGAATCGCGCGCAGCGCGTCGATCTGTTCGATCGGCTGGTGCGTCGGCCCGTCTTCGCCGAGGAAGATCGAATCGTGTGTGAGCACGAAGACGCTCGGCAGACCCATCAGCGCGGCGAGCCGAATCGACGGGCGCATGTAGTCGCTGAAGACGAGGAAGGTGGCACCAAAGGCGCGGAAGGTGCCGTCGAGCGTGATGCCGTTCACGATCGCGGCCATCGCGTGCTCGCGGATGCCGAAGTGAATGTTGCGCCCTGCGAAAGGATCGGCGCCCTCACCTGCCGCCGGTCCGACGTCGCCGCCGTGTTCGAGTCGGGTGAGATTCGATTCGGCGAGATCGGCCGAGCCGCCGACGAGGAAGGGCGCAGCTTCGGCCACGCGCTGCATCACCGCACCGGAATGCTGGCGCGTCGCGGCGTCCTTGCTCTCGAGGCCGGCCGCGAGTTTCGCGGCGAAATCCGCGGGCAGTCGCTTGCCACGAACCGCATCCCACTGCGCGGCGAGATCGGCGTGCGTGCGACGCCACGACGCGAGCCGCTCGTCTTCGCGCGCACGGTCCGCGCGCTTCGCAGCGATGCGCGTCGCGAGATGGGCACGCACGTCGTCCGGCACCAGAAACGCGGGCTCGAGCGGCCAGCCCAGCGCCTGTTTGGTCGCCTTCGTCTCGTCGGGACCAAGCGGCGCGCCGTGCACCTTCGAGCTGTTCGCCTTGTTCGGCGAGCCGAGGCCGATGATCGTGCGCATCAGAATGATCGACGGTCGCCCGGTCTCGGCCCGTGCCGCTTCGAGCGCACGCCGCAGCGCCGGAATGTCCTGCCCGTCGCAACGCTGCACGTGCCAGCGCTGCGCCTCGAAGCGCTGCGCGATGTCTTCGCCGAACGTGATCGCGGTGGTGCCGTCGATCGTGATTCCGTTGTCGTCGTAGAGGTAGACGAGATTGCCGAGGCCGAGATGGCCGGCGATCGACGCGGCCTCGGCCGAAATCCCTTCCATCAAATCGCCGTCGGAGACGATGCCGTAGACGAAATGTCGGCCCGGCCCTTCACCGTCGCGCGCGAAGCGAGCGCGCGTCATTCGCGCGGCCAGCGCCATGCCGACGCCGTGCGCGAAGCCCTGCCCGAGCGGGCCGGTCGTGACCTCGATGCCCGGCGTGTGCCCGTATTCGGGATGGCCCGCCGTCCGCGAGCCGAGCTGGCGAAAGTTCTTCAACTGGTCGAGCGGAAGGTCGTAGCCGAACAGATGCAGCAGCGCGTACTGCAACATCGAAGCGTGTCCGTTCGAGAGCACGAAGCGATCGCGCAGCGGCCACGCGGGATCGGTCGGATCGAAGCGCAGGTGGTGATCGAAGAGTTCGAGTGCAGGACCGGCGAGTGCCATCGGCGCGCCGGGGTGCCCGCTCTTCGCCTTCTCGACGGCGTCGATCGCCAGGAAGCGAATCGTGTTCTCGATCCGGAGTCGCAGCTCCGGCGCGGGCTCTCCCGTCATGTCACCTCCACGAAATCGTGTTTTCGGAAGGTGGCACGATACCACGCACGCTCGACGCGGCGCGATTGGGATCGTCGCGGCGACCCCGGGAAAACCCTTCGCAGCGAGCGCGGGGCGCCCGGGGTCGGAGCGACCCCGGGCGCGAGCCAGATCCTCAGGCGGGGGTGATGGGGATCTGGCGAACGCGATGCCGCTCGGCCTTCGGCAGCCGCACCTCGAGCACGCCCTGCGTGATCTGCGCACTGATTCGGCCGGCGTCGATGCGATCCGAGAGCGCGAACCGGCGATGGAATCCACCCGGGCGCCATTCGCCGACGAGCAGCGTGCCGGGGAGTGCATCGCCCGGCGGGGCAGCGTCGATGGTGAGCACGCCGTCTTCGAGTCGAACCGAAACGCCATCGCTCGCGATGCCCGGCAGATCGGCGTGCACCCGAACCTCGTCGGCATCTTCCACGATGTCGACGTCGGGGCAGAAGATCGGGCCCGGTCGCGCCGCTTCGCGCGACGCGAGCGCGCGCTCGCGGTTCACCAGTTCACGCGCGTGTTCGTCGGCCTTCGGTCCGGGCCGTGCGCCGGCTTCGGTCTGCATGAGAAACCTCCTCGGTACGCGCGGCGATCGGCACGCCGCGGGATTGATTCTTCGATTCGTCTCAGCGAGTCGTGACTTCGATCCGTCGCGGCGTGTGATGCGGCGCTTTGGGCAGTTTCACTTCGAGAATCCCGTCGCGATACGCGGCGGTGATTTTCTCCGCATCGACTTCGAGCGGGAGATCGACGGTTCGCCGGAAGGTTCCCGCTTCGCGTTCGCGGCGCAGAAAACTCGTCTTTGCATCGCGCGGATACTCGATCTTTCGCTCTCCGCGCAGCCGCAGGCGAGAACCCTCGATCGTGATCTCGATCTCTTCGAGCTTCATGCCCGGCAGTTCGGCGGCCAGCACGTAACCATCGGCGGTTTCGAAGAGATTGATCGGCGGATACGCGCCACTCGGTCGTTCGGGCGCGACACCACCCGCCCACAGGGAATCGATCTCGCGCTGCAGGCGACCGAGCGCGTCGAACGGTACTCCGGGCGCCCACGGTCGTGTGATCGAGAAGAACGGTCGAGCCATGATCCACTCCTTGCACTCGCCCGGTCGTCCGGGCTCGAACAAGAGCTGAGCACGGCCGCGAACGTGTCAACGCGGTCGCTGGCTGCAGCAGCGCAGCGGCAACGCGCGCCGGCCGCCGGCCGCCGGCCGTACGCGAGAACCGGCGACGCGACCGAGCGCATTCGGCGCCGATTCGAACACTCGAACCGCGAATGAAGACGCCGCGGGTTACACCGAGAAGCTGCACACCACGCGCGAATCGGAGACGGGCCTCGTCGCGGGCCGAAGCGCCGGATCCACTCGCCGAGATCGCCTTGCCGCGGGCCTCGAGGGCGCCCGGTGGATCGCGTCGTTGCTGCGGCTCGAGGTGCTGCGGCTCGCAAGGCCGAGTCGTTGATTCAGCGACGGAACGGTCGACAACCGGGCGGAGGGCCCGCCCGGATTCGAACCTGCGGTCAGCGGCCGAAGAGCCGGCTCGCATCGCCGTGATCCTCTCCGCTCGATGGAACGCGTGCGCACTCGTCGAGGCGCGTGTCCATCGCGCCTCCCGCGGGCAGCGGCTGAACTCCGCGCTGTCGCCAGACCAGGAGGGCGGACTATCGTCGTCGTGTGGGGAGTCTCGAACTCGACACGCGGCTCGAACGCGACGGCGATGATCATCGCGCGATGCTCTCGGAAGACTGGCGCATCTGGGGCCCGAACGGCGGTTACCTCGCCGCAATCGCGCTGCGCGCCGCCGGTTCGGTGAGCCGTTTCTCACGCCCGGTCAGCTTCCATTGTCACTTCCTCGGCGTTGGCGCGTTCGGCGCCGCCGATGTCCGGGTCGATCGCATGCGTGAGGCGCGCACCGCCGAGTCTCTGCGCGTGACGCTCTCGCAGGGCAATCGAGCGTTTCTCGAGGCACACGTCTGGACGAGTGAGGTGCGCGACGGTCTCGAGCACGACCACGCGACGTCACCGGACGTACCGCGACCGGACGCGCTGCGCCCGTTCGAGGATCTGATCCCGGAGGATCCGCGGCGGCGAGCCGGGTTTCCGTTCTGGAACAATCTCGAAGGTCGCCCCACCGCGTGGGTTCCACCCGAGCAGTGGACGCCGCGCGCCCCGCGCGTGCGCAACTGGTACCGCTTCCGTCCGGAAGCTCGCTTCGAGGAGCCCTTCGTCGACGCGGCGCGCGCGCTGATCCTGATCGACACACTCTCGTGGCCGGCGGCGTGCCAGGCGCATCGCGAGGAAGAGAACCCGTGGATGGCGCCGAGTCTCGATCTTGCGGCGCGTTTTCACCGCGCGCCGCCCTACACCGACTGGCTGCTCGTCGATGCGCGCGCGGAAGTCGCTGCCGAGGGCGTGATCGGCTTCTCGAACCGCGTCTTCGACGAGGACGGCAGACTCCTCGCTTCAGGCGGTGGCCAACTCCTGTGCCGACGGCCTCCTGGGACGACCTGACTCGCCGGTCGCCTTCGATACCGGGCAGGGCTTCACGAGGCTGCAGCGCGCGCAGTCGCGACGAAACGCAGTCAGTGCCAGACACATCTGCGAAACAGTTGGCCCGGTGGCCCTTTCCGGACGTAGAGTGCGCGATCGAGACCACGATCCACGGAAGGAACGGCGATGACTGAGCAGAACGATTTCGATCTCAACAAGGTGATCGCCGATGCGACGGCCGTGATCACCAATCCGGCGGCGTATTTCGAGGGCATGGCGAAGAGTGGCGGCTATTTCCAGCCGCTGATCTTCATCGTCGTGATGGCAGCGGCTGCGGGCATCCTTGTCGCCGTGCTGTCTCTGTTCGGCGCATCCGGCGGCATGCTGGCTGCCGGACTCGGCGCCGTGATCTTCGCGCCCATCGGCGCTGTGATCGGCTCCTTCGTCGGAGCCGCCATCGTGTTCGTCCTCTGGAAACTGATGGGTTCCGAACAGAACTATGAAACCGCCTATCGCTGCACGGCAGCGACGGCTGCCATCTATCCGGTGGTCAGCGTGCTCGCGATCATCCCGTACATCAGTGCCATCGTCGGAATCGTCTGGGCCAGTCATCTGATGATCGAGGCCAGCGTCTCGGTCCACGGTCGCGAGCGCAAGACGGCGACGCTCGTGTTCGGAATCCTCGGCGCGCTGCTGATTCTTTCGAATGTCAGCAGCGAGTACGCCGGTCGCAAGATGGCGGGCCGCATGAACGAGATGGGGGCTCGATTCGAAGACATGGAAAACCTCTCTCCCGAAGAAGCGGGCAAGAAGATGGGCGAGTTCCTGAAGGGATTCGAGAAGGGTCAGAAAGACGAGTGATCGGCGACGATTACTTCTGCCGGTCGAGCCTGAGCGTTGACCGGGTTGCCTGAAATGGTGCCTGCGCATCGGTGCCGCAGCGGATCTTCTGCGCGCACGAGTGCATTCGCGTGATCGAGTGGTCCTTCCGGGCGAGTGATTCGTCGTCGCACGCGTCGAGATCCGAAGCCTCGGTTTCGTCCGGATGCGACACGACAGCCCGATGCGATCCGCGGCCGTCCGTCTTTGCAGGTGCCGCCGGAGCATCTGGCGCGACGGGTGAAGGCGATCGTGTCGCGCTTCGATCCGCCCGCGATCGAGGCGGGCGACTCGTCGCCGGGCCGAGGGGTTACGCGCCGCGCAACGTGTTCGCGGTGTGGCGCGCGGCCGCTCGAACGCTTCGAGGATGAGAGACGCGGTGCGCGCGCGAGCCGTACGCGAGATCGCCACGCGCGATCCCACGCGTCCCTCGACCTCGACCCCGGGCGATCGCGGCAAAGGCCGGGCACCGCGCCATCCGATCGCGACACGCTCGCCTGCCTCGTGACCAGCCGTCGCGGGCCGCTGGCTACGATTCGATGCGCGTGCCACGATGTGGTCACCCTGGTGGTCACAATGGGAACGCGTATGCCGTCACATGCCGGAAGGTCGGTCGGGATTCGACAGCTCAAGCAGGACGCGAGTCGAATCGTGAGAGAGGTGCAGGAAACGGGCGAAGAGATGGCCGTCACGGTGCGCGGAGAGGTCGTGGCCGTGCTCGTTCCGGTGAGCGCACCGCGACGTTCGCGGTCGAAGTCGCAGTGGACCACCTTCGATCGTCTGGCGCGAGACATCGGAAAGCACTGGCCTCGCGGCGTGAGCGCACGAATCGCGGTGCGCGACGTGCGACGATGAACGTCGCCGATGCCAGCGTATGGGTGAGCGCTCTGGTGCCCGCAGACGAGCATCATGCTGCCAGCCGCGCGTGGCTGGAGCTGCAGGATGCCGGCGATCATTGGATCGTCGCGCCCGCACTGCTCCTCCCTGAGGTCGCGGCGGCGGTCTCCCGTCGGACACAGCGGCCCGCGCTCGCACGTCGCGCGCTGACCTCACTCTCGAGCCTGCCCATTCTGCGAATCGTCCCGATCGACGCCGAGCTCGCAGTCGAAGCCGCGCGTCTTGCCGCCGACCGGGCGCTCCGCGGTGCAGACGCGATCTACGTCGCTGTGGCGAGACGGCTCTCGATTCCGCTCATCACCTGGGATCGTGAGCAGACAGAGCGAGGAGGAGCCGTGGCGGAGGTCTCGCGTCCGCCGCACCCGGCACCGTAGGCGCGCGAACCAGGCCGCGGCCCGGAGCCCATCCGAATACTCCTGCGGCTCGAAACGTGATCCATGCGCAAGCGATGTGGAGCATGGCCGCGTAGTTCGCGGCCTTCTTTTCCCGGCGGATCAGAAGCCGGCGGAAGCGGTTCATCCAGGAGTGGCTGCGCTCCACGACCCGGCGCCGGGCACGATGGCGCGGATGAGCGCGTCGACGGAGCGCTGCACGAAGGTGACGCCGCCGCCGTGCCCGCGTGCGGTCGCCCACTGCTTCCGGGCGGCGACACAACCACGCGATGACGCTGGCGAGCGTTGGTCGGGGTGGTGGGATTCGAACCCACGACGCGGAACCCCCAAAGTTCCGGCTCTAGCCGCTGAGCTACACCCCGACGCGCTGCGTCTGCGCGCGGGCCAGCATAACCGCCCGCGACGCGAGACTGCACGAGCCGGCGGGCCGGGTGGTACCGTGCCGCCCGTGCCGGATGCCGAACCTTCGCGCGCCCGCTCCATGCGCGCCCGACTTCGAGAACTCGCCGACGTCGGCGGCGAGCCGCGGTTCTTCGCGGCCGCCGCGCTCGTCGGGCTGCTGACCGGTGCGGCGGCGATCGGATTCGCGGTGTCGATCGGATGGGTGCAGCGAGTCGCGATCGGCGCCCCCGACCTCGCGCTCTATCTGGTCCCCGAGCTACCGGCCTGGCGCGTACTCCTCGCGCCTGCGCTCGGCGGCCTGCTGGTCGGAGTCGTGATCCGGACGCTCGCTCGCGAAGCCGAGGGCCACGGCGTACCGGCCGTGATGGAAGCGGTCGCGCTGCGCGGCGGCCGGATGCGGCGCCGGATCGCATTCGTCAAAGCCCTCGCCTCGGCGCTCACGATCGGCAGCGGTGGCTCGGTCGGTCGCGAAGGACCGATCGTGCAGATCGGCGCGGGAATCGGCTCGGCGATCGGACAGGCCCTGCTGCTGCCGGCGGATCGACTGCGCACGCTGACCGCCGCCGGTGCCGCGGGCGGAATCGCCGCGGCCTTCAACGCACCGATCGCCGGCGCGTTCTTCGCGCTCGAAGTGATCGCGCGCAATTTCGCGGCGCCGACCTTCGCACCGGTCGTGCTCTGCGCCGTCTTCGCGACCATGGTTTCGCGGCTCTGGTTCGGACCGGCACCGGCCTTCGTGGTTCCGCCGCTGATCGTCGGTGGCGCGTGGGAAACCGCGCTCGCGCTGCCGCTCGGACTCGCGTGCTCTCTCGTCGCCGTCGTCTTCATGACCACCCTCGAAGGCATGGAGGCCGTCTTTCGTCGCCTGCCACTGCCGCAGATTCTCAAGCCTGCGCTCGGCGGCCTGCTCGTCGGAGGCCTGATCCTGATCCGACCCGAGCTCTACGGAATCGGGCACGAGACGATGGATGCCGCACTCGCGAGTTCGCTTCCCTTCGCAACGCTCGCGCTGCTGCTCTGTCTCAAGCCACTCGCGACCTCGTTCACGCTCGCCTCGGGCGGCTCGGGCGGCGTCTTCCTGCCCTCGCTCTATCTCGGCGGGCTGATCGGCGGACTGTTCGGATTCTCCGTTCCGCACCTGCTGCCAGCCGCGCAAACCTCGCCCGGCGCGTGGGCGCTGGTCGGCATGGCCGGCGTGCTCTCGGCCACGTCGTTCGCGCCCGTCACCGGTGCGCTGCTCGCCTTCGAACTCACGCACGACTACGCGCTGATCTTGCCGATTCTCGCCACCACGGCGGTCTCGACGCTGGTCACGCGCGCGCTGCGCCGCGATTCGATCTACACGCGCACGCTCTCGGAGCGCGGCATCGATCTCGATCGGCGCGAAGATCTCGCGTTGCGCGGCGTGCGCGTGGGCGACGTGATGCAGGCCTCGCCGCCCGCGGTGCGGGCCGAAGCACCGCTCGACGTCGTACTCGCGCGCTTTCTCGACAGCGATCTCGGAGCCGTCTTCGTCACCGCGGCCGATGGACGACTGCTCGGACAGGTCTCGATCCACGACGTGAAAAGCGCCCTCGCCGACCCCTCGTCGCTCGGCGGCATCGTGGTCGCCGGCGACGTCTCCGAACGAACGCTCACCACCGGCGTCGACGAAAACCTCGCCGACGCGCTCGACCATCTCGCGCGCGATGGCCGCGACGTGAGCGCGATCGTCGATGTGAACGGGCACCTCGTCGGCGCGCTTTCGCTGCGCAGCGTAATGGACGTCTTTGCGCGCGAGGCACTGCGCGGCGACTACGTCGGCGTGCACTTCGCCGGTCCGACCGCGGAGCGAGACCGCGAAGCGCTCCGACTCTCGGCGGGCGCTGCCGTCCGCACCTATCGCGTCCCCGAGGTGTGGGTCGGACGCTCGTTGCGCGAACTCGACGTGCGCTCGCGCTGGCGCGTCTCGGTGATCGCACTGCGTCGCGGCGGCATCGATGCCGGCGTCGATCCGGCCGATCCGTTCGCCGCCGGAGAACAGATCGTGGTGATGGGCGGCGCGCGCGAGCTCGACCGCTTCGCGGCGGCGGTCGGCGCGACGCCCGCGCGCTGACCACCGGCGCAAGAGCGCAGCACGAGCGCGCCGCGCGGCCGTTCTCAGAGCACGAGCTTGATCGGGCTGAACACCCTGTCGTCGAGCCACTCGATCAGGTCCCGCAGCGAATCGGGACCGACCTCGTGCCCCATCTCGTACTCGCGATAGGTCAGCGCCACCTGTCGCGATTGAAGCGCGCTGCGCGATTCGCGCGCGCGTTCGACGTCGATCATCGAATCCTGCGTGCCGTGTTGCACGAGCACGGGCCAGTTCTCGTGTTCGGGAAGCTTCGGCAGTGCGTCGGCGAGTGCAGGCGGTAGCCACGACGACATCGCGGCGAGGCCGGCGAATCGCGCGGGATGGCGCAGCGCGAGGTCGTAGGCCATCACGCCGCCCTGACTGAATCCCGCCACGACGACCTTGCGCCGATCGACGGGATATCGCTCGAGTGCCTCGTCGACGAAGGCTTCGAGAACCGCGGCGATGCGCCGAAACTCCATCGGATCGAGTTCGCGGATGCCCGACTCGCTGAGCGGAAACCAGCCGTAACCGACCGCGCCGGGCGCGATCTCGAGTGCGAGCGGGCCCTGCGGACAGAGCACCAGCGCCTCACCGCCGTGGAGATACGGCGCGAGACCGAGCAGGTCCATCCCGCTCGCGCCCCAGCCGTGAAGGGCGATCAGGGTCGAGAAGGGACCGGGACCGGGCGGGACGTAGGCGGTGTGAAGAAGTTCCATCCGGCCACCGTAGCGGAGGCCGCGGCCCCGCGGCTCCCGGCCCGCGCACTCCTTTGCTAACCCTGATCGACCATGCAGATGAACCCCTCCCCGGGCGGCGCCGGTGCGCCGCGAACGCTGTTCGACAAGGTCTGGGACGCGCACACCGTGCGCGAACTTCCGAGCGGCGAGACGCAGCTCTTCGTCGGTCTGCATCTGATCCACGAGGTGACGAGTCCGCAGGCGTTCTCGATGCTGCGCGACATGGGCCTGCGCGTGCGCTACCCGCAGCGCACCTTCGCGACCGTCGATCACATCATTCCGACCGATTCACAGACGCGACCGCTCGCGGACGATCTGGCCGAAGCGATGATGAGCGAGATCGAACGCAACTGTCGCGAACACGGCATTCGGCTCTTCGATCGCGCGAGCGGGCAACAGGGCATCGTGCACGTGATCGGCCCCGAGCGGGGCCTGACTCAGCCGGGGATGACGATCGCCTGCGGCGACAGCCACACCTCGACCCACGGCGCCTTCGGCGCCATCGCCTTCGGCATCGGCACCAGCCAGGTGCGGGACGTGCTCGCGACGCAGTGCCTGTCGATGTCGAGGCCCGCCGTCCGACGGATCGAAGTCTCCGGCAAGCTCTCGCCCGGGGTGTACGCGAAAGACGTGACGCTCGACGTGATTCGGCGGCTCGGCGTGAAGGGAGGCGTCGGCTTCGCCTACGAATACGCGGGCGCGGTGCTCGATGCGATGAGCCTCGAAGAGCGGATGACCGTCTGCAACATGTCGATCGAAGGCGGCGCGCGCTGCGGGTACGTGAATCCCGACGAAACCACCTTCGCCTACCTGCGTGGCCGGCCGGAAGCACCGCAGGCAGACGCGTTCGATCGGGCCGTCGCCTGGTGGCGAAGCATCGCGAGCGATCCCGGCGCACCGACCGCCGATCGCGTCGTGCTCGACGGCACGCGGATCGCTCCGACCGTCACCTTCGGCATCAATCCCGGGCAAAGCGTCGCCGTCGACGAGCGATTGCCGACACCCGGAAGTGTCGCCGACGACGAACGCGCGTCGCTCGAAGAGGCGCTCGCCTACATGGATCTGCGCGGCGGTGCGCCGATCGCGGGCACGAAGATCGACGTCGCGTTCATCGGCTCCTGCACCAACGGCCGAATCTCGGATCTGCGCGAGGCCGCGCGCGTGGCGCGAATGGGCCGCGTCGCCCGGGGCGTGAAGGCGCTGGTGGTGCCGGGCTCGCAGGCCGTCGCACGCGAGGCCGAACGCGAGGGGCTCGACGAAGTGTTTCGCGCCGCCGGTTTCGAGTGGCGGATCGCGGGTTGCTCGATGTGTCTGGCGATGAACCCCGACCGGCTGATCGGACGACAACTGTGCGCGTCGTCGAGCAATCGAAACTTCAAGGGCCGGCAGGGATCGCCGACCGGACGCACGCTGCTGATGTCGCCGGCGATGGTGGCCGCGGCCGCGATTCGCGGCGCCGTGACCGACGTTCGAGAGCTGCTGTAGCACGCCGCGGCGGCCGCACGGCGGCCGGCGCACGGGAGGTTCGATGCCTGCTGAAATCGTGCGGATCGCGGGTCGCGCCTGCCCGCTGCGCGGCGACGACATCGACACCGACCGGATCATTCCCGCGCGCTACCTGCGCTGCGTCACCTTCGAGGGGCTCGGCGAGCATTCGTTCGAGGACGATCGCCAGCAGGCCAAGGGCGATCATCCGCTCGATCAGGAGCGTCATCGCGGCAGCGAAATCCTCGTCGTCGGCCGCAACTTCGGCTGTGGCTCGTCGCGTGAACACGCGCCGCAGGCACTCCTGCGAAGCGGCTTCCGCGCCTTCGTCGGCGGCTCGTTCGCCGAGATCTTCTTCGGCAACTGCACCGCGCTCGGCCTGCCCTGCGTCACGCTCGAAGCGAACGATCTCGCACGATTGATGGACTCGGTCGAGCTCGATCCCGGCCAGGAAGTGGTGCTCGATCTGGTCGCCGGCACCGTCACTTCGCGCGCGGGCTCGATGCGTTTCGCGATGCGAGACGGTCCGCGGCGCATGCTGATCGAAGGCACCTGGAACGCGACCGCCGTGCTGCGCGACGCCGGCGACGCGATCGAGACCACCGCCCGTCGCCTGCCCTATCTCGACGGTTTCGCCGCCTGAGCGGCGGAGAAGAGATCGCCCGGGTCGCTGATTGCCCGTCGAACGCGAACGCGCGAACGCGCAGCAATTCGCCGCCGCCGTGCGACGGCTCGCGAACGAACGAACGAACGCACGCACGCACACCGCGTGCATGGCCCGCTGCGGCAGCGAACGCAGCCCGACCTTCGCGACGCGGCACGGAACCGCCGGAAGGGATGCGGAGTCCGACGAAGTGTTCGACCTTCGTCGCCGGCGCCCCCTCGCGCGCGACGCGAGCAGATTCGTCCACGTGCCGATCCGATCCTTTCCGGATCGCCGCGTCGGGCCGAGGAGCAGCTTGCGAATCCGAGCCGTCGGCCGGGCGCTTCCC
>CAZDHU010000198.1:0-8793 GCA_964505355.1 uncultured Myxococcaceae bacterium
CGAAACTTGCCGGGTTCGAGGATCGCTCCCCGCGCGGCCACCGAGCGAAGGACTTCGCGCAGTGCCATGCGGGATCGCGGCTCGGTGTCGTGCAGCAACCAGCCCGTTCCGATCGCGACCACGAGGCCGAGCGCGAGCACCGGCCGCAGGAGTGCGTCGATGCCGAGCCCGCAGGCACGCATCGCCGTCACCTCGGAGTCCGAGGACAGGCGACCGAGGGCGAGCAGCACGCCGAAGAGAAACGCGACCGGGACGATGTAGGCGGCGAGCATCGGCAGCAGCGTGGCGAGCACGCGCGTCACGTCCGTCAGCAGAAAGCCGACCGCGACGAGATCGTCGAGTCGGCGCAGCAGATTCTGCGTCAGGACCAGCGTGGCGAAGGTGAGAAAGCCGAGCGCCGTGTATTGCAGGATCTCACCGAGAAGATGCCGCGACAGGGTGCGGGAAAGACGCATGGCGGGCTAGCCTACTCGCCGCTCATGCCGGGCGCGAGGCGTGCCATCTTCATTTCCGCCGCTCACGATTTCGCCTGCCTCGCGCCGAACGACGGCGCTTCTCGA
Organism: uncultured Myxococcaceae bacterium; assembly: GCA_964505355.1. Lineage (GTDB taxonomy): Bacteria > Myxococcota_A > UBA9160 > UBA9160 > UBA9160 > CAZDHU01. The sequence goes on from CAZDHU010000198.1 coordinate 561, forward strand.
GCCCGGCCGATCGCGAACGATGCGTCTTTCGTCGATCGCGACCCGCGGCTGCCGCCCGCCGATCGCGTGCTCGTGATTCGACTCGGCGCGCTCGGTGACGTGGTGCGAACGCTGCCCGCGGTCTCCACCCTGCGATCGCTCTGGCCCGGCGCTCATCTCGCCTGGCTCGTCGAGCCGGGCTCCGCGGGCGCGGTTCGCCAGCAGCCATGGATCGACGAAGTGATCGTCTTTCCGCGCGACGAGATCGCCGGCGCCTTTCGTTCCCGCCGGGCCGGCGAGACGCTGCGCGTGCTGCTGCGTTCGCTCGCGAAGCTGCGAGAGCGGCGCTTCGATCTCGTGCTCGATTTTCATTCGATTTTGAAAAGCGGTCTGCTTTCGTTCGCGACGGGCGCACCGCGCCGAATCGGTTACGCGCCGCCGTTCGCGCGCGAGGGTGCGCATCGATTCGCCACGCACCGCGTGCGGCCCGAGCCCGAGCGGATCAGTCGCTTCGACCGAAACCTCGCGTTGCTGCAGCGGCTCGGTTCGACGGCGCTGCCCGATCCGAAGCCGTTTCGAATCGACCCCGAAGCGATGCGTCGGGTCGAACGCGCCCTCGCCGGATCGCCGCCGGCGATCGCGCTGCACCCCGGGACGAGTCCGCGAACGCCGCACAAGCGGTGGGCGCCGGAGCGCTTCGGCCGCGTGGCGATGCTGCTGCGCGAGCAAACCGGTCTCGCGAGCCGGGTCAGTTGTGGCCCCGACCCGGAAGAGCGCGCGCTCGCGGCCGCAGTCGTCGCGGCGTCGGAGGGGGCGGCGACGCTCGCGCCTGCGACGGCCTCGCTGCACGAACTCGCGGCGCTGCTCGCGAACTCGCGTCTCTTCATCGGTGGCGACACCGGTCCGCTGCACATCGCGTCGCTGGTCGGAACCCCGGTGGTCCAGCTGCTCGGCCCGACCGATCCGGTCGAGAACGAACCGTGGCGCGAGACGCCGTCGCGCAGTGTGCGGGCCGGCGTCGAGTGCAGTCCCTGTCGCCGGGGCTGCGCGGACGCGCAGTGCATGCAGGCGCTCGCCGTCGAGTCGGTCGTCGTTGCCGCTCGCGAGCTGCTCGGCGCGTGAGCGAAGATCGCGAACGGATCGTGGTGCGCGGCCCGAACTGGGCCGGCGACGTGGTGATGGCGACGCCGGGATTTCGCGCGCTGCGCGCGGCGCGCCCCGACGCACGCATCACGCTGCTACTGCGGCCCGCACTGCTGCCGCTGCTCTCGGGCAACCCATGGTTCGACGAGATTCTCCCGGTGGAGGCGGCGGGATCGCGTCCTTGCGCGATCGTGCGCGAGGCGCTGCGTCTTCGTGCGCGACGCTTCGACCTCGGGATCTCGCTGCCCGATTCGTTCTCGTCGGCGTTGTTGCTGCGTCTTGCCGGTGCGAAGCACGTGGTCGGCCATCGGCGGGGATGGCGCCGCTGGCTGCTCGACTCGGTGGTCGAGTTGCCCGCGGAGGCCGGGCGACGAGTCCTGCTTCCGCGCGAGCGACACGTGCTCGGCTTGATGGCCGCGGCCGGCGCGCCGGGCGACGACACGCGGCTCGAACTGTTCGTCACCGCGGACGAAGAGGCCGAAGCGCAGCGCGCACTGGCCGACGCAGGTGTCGATTCCGCGCGACCCTTTGCGGCGCTCGCTCCAGGCGCGAGCTACGGCCCGTCGAAGCTCTGGCCGGCGGAACATTTCGCGCGCGTGGCGGATGCGTTCGCCGCGGCGGGCGTGCAGACGATCGTGGTCGGCGCTCCGGCGGAGTCGGCACTCGCGCAGCGCGTGCGGGCGGCGGCGCAGACGCCGGTCGCCGACCTGACGCAAGGGGCCTCGCCGGGGCGTCTCAAAGCGCTGCTGCGTCGCGCCCGGTTGCTCGTTTGCAACGACGCGGGAGCGCGTCACGTGGCGGTCGCGTTCGGCACGCCGGCCATCGTGCTCTTCGGGCCGACGGCGATCGAGAAGACCAGCCTCAACCTCGAACGCGTGACCGTGCTCTTCGAACCGGTCGACTGCCGTCCGTGTTATCGCCGGCGCTGCCCGATCGATCATCGCTGTCTCGTTCGACTCGCACCGGAGCGCGTGATCGAGGCCGCCCGGCCGCTGCTTCGCGAACGGGCTCCCGCGTGATTCGGCTCTCGATCATCGTGCTCAGCTGGAACACGCGTGCGCTCACCCTCGCGCTGCTGCAGCGACTCGCGGACGAAGGGCTGGCGCCGCGCGCGCCGGGTTCGGCCGGCGATTCGAAGAGCGACACGCAGGCAGAGAACGCGCCCGAGACGGAAGTCTGGCTGGTCGACAACGGCAGCGACGACGATACGGCGAGTGCAGCGCGCGCGGCCTTTCCCTGGTGCCGTGTGATCGCGCTGCCCGGTAATCTCGGCTTTGCCGCCGGCAACAACGCTGCTCTCCGACGGGCGAGCGGCCGGTTCGTGCTGCTGCTCAACAGCGATCTTCGACCCGAGCGCGGAGCGGTGCTGCGGGCCGTCGAACATCTCGAAGCGCATCCGTCGGTCGGAGCGGTCGGCGTGCAGTTGCTCCATCCCGACGGCCGGCTGCAGAACTCGATTCACAACGAGCCGCGGCTGCTGACCGAGCTGCTCCCTCGCGGTTTGCTCGAATGGCTGTTGCCGGCGCGTTTCCCTTCCAAGCGGCGGCCGATCCCGGAGCCGCGCGCGGTGGAGGCCGTGCTCGGTGCGTTTCTCTGCGTGCGGCGGGAGGTCATCGAGCGGGTCGGACTCCTGCCCGAGGACTATTTCTTCTTCTTCGAAGAGACGGACTGGTGCCGCTCGATCCGGCAGGCGGGGCCATCGGTGGTGCATCTGCCGGACGTTCGGCTCGTTCACGCGTCCGGGGCGAGCAGCAAGAAGAAGGTCCCGGGCCGCACGCGCATCGAGTACCATCGCTCGCTGTACCGGTACTTTCGGCGGCATCACGGGATTTCGGCGCTCGTCGTGGTGATCGCGATCCGCCTCGTCAAGGGGATGATCGCTCTCCTCGCGCGCGTTCCGGCGGCGCTGGTGTCGTCGCGCGGGCGAGCAGACTTCCGCGATCGCGCCTCGGTACTGGCCTGGCATCTGCGCGGCTGCCCCGCAGAGGAGGGACTCGTGACGCCGGCGTATCTCGCGCACCGCGCCCGGAGTCGATCGTGAACGCGCCGCGTTCCTCGCAGCGTCCGTCGCGAACGACGGGAGCTCGCTTCGACCGCGGCCGGCTCGAATCGATCGTGAACGGATTCTCGAAGCTGCGCGTGCTGGTCGTCGGCGACGTCGTGCTCGACGAGTACCTGCGCGGCGAGGTCGAGCGCGTGAGCCCCGAAGCTCCGGTGCCGGTGGTGCACGTGTCCGGCGAGACGCAGGTGCTCGGCGGAGCCGGCAACGTCGTGCGCAACGTCGTCGCGCTCGGCGCGGCGTGCGGGTTCTGCGGCGTGGTGGGTGACGATCGCGCGGGATCGCGCGTGATCGATCTGCTGAAGGATCTCGGCGTCGACCCGTCGGGCGTGGTGGTCGTTTCAGGACGGCCAACGACGCGAAAAACGCGCGTCGTCGCCCGTACGCAACAGATCGTTCGTTTCGACCGTGAGACGGTGGACCCGCCGGAACCGCTCGTGATCCGCCGTCTGCTGGCGGCGATCACGGGCACTCTCTCCGGCGTCGATGCCGTCGTGCTCGAGGACTACGGCAAGGGAGCGCTGGTGCCGCGGGTGATCGCCGCCGCGATGCGCCGCTTCCGCGCGGCCGGCCTCTTCGTGGCGGTCGATCCCAAAGACACGCTCTCGCCGTTCCGCGGCGCCGCGCTGCTGAAACCCAATTTGCGCGAAGCGGCGTCGCTCGCCGGTCTGCGCACGCGCGACGACGCGACGCTCGACCGCATTGCGACTCGCCTTCGCCGGCGCATCGGAGGCGGCGATCTGGCCATCACCTGCGGGGCCGACGGGATCGCGATCTATGGCGACGAGGTTCCGGCCGGCGAGCGCGTGCACACCGCGGCGCGCGAGGTCTTCGACGTGCAGGGAGCGGGCGATACGACGATCGCGGCACTCACGCTCGCGATGCGCTCGGGTGCGACGCTGCGCGAGGCCGCGCTGATCGCGAACGCGGCGGCCGGTGTGGTGGTCGCCAAGGCGGGGACGGCCACCGCGAGTCGAGTCGAGCTGTTGCGCGCGCTGCCCGCCGCGATCGCGGCGGCCGAGGCGGAAGACCCGCGCGCTGCGCGCCGATTGCGAGGGCCGCTTCGCGCGAGCCGGAGCCGCACGTGATTCGCAGCATGACGGGGTTCGGGCGGGCGGGATTCGACGTCGAGGGCGCGCGCTTCGAGATCGAGATCCGTTCGGTCAATCACCGCTTCCTCGATCTCGGCGTGCGGCTGCCGCGACCGCTCGCGGCCGCCGAGCCGGTGCTGCGCGCGCGCCTTTCCGAGTCGCTTTCGCGCGGCAAGGTCGACGTGGTCGTCTCGCTGGCCCAGGGCAGTGCGACGGCGCCGAAGATCGAGATCGATTTCGCGGCGGCGGCGCAGTACGTCGCGGCCGCGCGCGAACTCGAGCAGCGCCACGCGCTCGCGCCCGGCTTCGGAGTCGCGCAACTGCTGGCGCTGCCCGGGGTCGCGCGCAGCGCCGAGCGGGATCTGGCGGACGATGCCGTGCAGCGCGAACTGCGCGCGGCGTTCGAACGGGCGCTCGATGGATTGATCGCGATGCGGACCACGGAGGGCGCGCGGCTCGAGAGCGAACTGCGCGCGCGAATCTCGAAGGTCGGGGAGCTGGCGGACGCGATCGAAGGGCGGGCCGGCATCGTCGCGGACGGCATGCGCGAGCGACTGCGCCGGCGTGCCGAGCAGTTGCGCGCCGAGACCGGATTCGAGGACGAAGCGCGTCTCGCGGCGGAGATCGTGAGCGTGGCCGATCGTCTCGACGTCACCGAAGAACTCGTGCGGTTGCGCAGCCACGTCGTGCAGTTCGGGGCGATGATCGACGAGAGCGGCGCCGGCAAGCCCGCCGGCCGGCGGCTCGATTTCCTGATGCAGGAGCTGGGCCGCGAGGCGAACACGATCGGATCCAAGGGCAGCGACGCACCGGTCGCGCATCTGGTGGTCGAACTCAAGACCGAACTCGAGCGCGTGCGCGAGCAGGTGCAGAACATCGAGTGAGCGGCGGCGGGCGGCGAGCTGCCGCGGCCGCGGTGACGCCCGAGAGGCGGGACGCACCGCGGGCCTGCTGCGGCGCGAACGAGAAAGGGGGACGAGGTGATCGAGGGGACGAGGGCGGAGGCGGCGCGGAATGAATCGCCGCGTCGGGTGCGCACGGTCAAGCGGCGGCCGCCGCTCGCCGACGGCGCGATGTCGATGCGACACGCCGCGCTCGCAGGCCGAGACGAGCGACAGCCGGCCGGTGCGCTGCGCTTGCTGAACGTCGGCTACGGCAATCTCGTCTCGATCGACCGGATCGTTTCGATCGTCTCCGCGCAATCCGCTCCGATGCGACGCCTGCGTGACGACGCGACGACGCGGGGCAAGCTGGTCGACGCCACGCAGGGGCGGCGCACGCGTTCCATCCTCGTCACCGACAGCGATCACGTGATCCTGTCCGCACTGAACCCCGAAACGATCGCGGCGCGTCTCGCGCCCGAGGATGCGCTGCCCGGAGCGGGCGCGTGAGCGAGGCCGAAACAGGGCCGCGTGACGGCATCCCGTTCGTGCTGTCGGCGCCATCGGGCACCGGCAAGACGAGCGTCTGCCGGCGCGTAGTCGCCGGAGACCCCGGCATCGTCCTTTCCATCTCGCACACCACGCGGGCACCGCGGGGCGCCGAGAAGGACGGAGCCGACTATCACTTCGTCACCGTCGAACGATTTCGTGCGCTCGCGAGCGACGGTGCGTTTCTCGAATACGCCCAGTACGGCACGAATCTCTACGGCACGAGCTGGTCGGCGATCGAAGCCCCGCGCCGGCGCGGACTCGACGTGCTGCTCGAGATCGAGATTCAGGGAGCGCGTCAGGTCCGCGAGCGACTGCCCGAAGCCTGTCTCGTCTTTCTGCTGCCCCCGTCGCTCGCCGAGCTCGAGCGGCGACTGCGCGGGCGTGCGACCGACGACGAGCCGACGATCCAGCGCCGGCTGACGATCGCGCTGCAGGAGATCGATGCGGCGCCGCTCTACGACTACGCGATCGTGAACGACGAGCTCGATCGCGCGGTGCGTTCGGTGTCCGAGGTGATCGCGGCCGAGCGCCGGGGCGAGACGGCCGAGCTGCGACGCCGGTTCGCCCCGGCACCGGCGCGTGCGCGGTTGCTCGCTACGAGCAACGCTCTCTCGCACTGACGGTGGTCCCGCGACCGTTTCGGGCGGCGTCCGGGAAGCGTTGCGGAGTCGCGAAGTTGGAGCACCGAGGCCGCTCGGCTAGGTTGGCTTCGGGAAACTGCGCGAGGAGCCGATCACTCCCGTATGCTGCGCTTCAACGACGTCGCGGACCGCGTCCTCGAGACGCACCCACAGAGCGACCTGTCGCTCCTCCAGCGCGCGTACGTCTTCTCGGCCAAGGTGCACGACGGGCAGGAACGCCTCTCCGGTGAGCCGTACCTCGTCCATCCACTCGCCGTCGCGTTCATCCTCGCCGACATGCGGCTCGACGAAGTCACCGTCACGGCCGGCATTCTGCACGACACGATCGAAGACACGCTGGCGACGCCCGACGAGCTGCGTCGTGCCTTCGGCGAAGAGGTGCTCTTTCTCGTCGAAGGCGTGACCAAGATCTCGCGTGTCGAGTTCACCTCCGCGCGCGAACGCCAGGCCGAGAACTTTCGCAAGATGTTGCTCGCGATGTCGAAGGACATCCGGATTCTGCTGATCAAGCTGGCCGATCGCCTGCACAACATGCGCACGCTCGGATTCCTGAAGGAAGACGCTCGCCGGCGAATCGCCCAGGAGACGATCGACATCTACGCGCCGCTGGCGCACCGGCTCGGCATTCATCAGGTGAAGCAAGAGCTGGAAGAGCTCGCGTTTCGCGCGCTTCATCCCGCGGACGCGGAGCGGCTCGAGCGCGAACTCGCGACCGGACGGGGCGAGCGCGAGCGGTACATCGACGAGGTGATCGGGATTCTCTCGGCGAGGCTCGCCGAAGCGAAGCTGCAGGCCGAGATCACCGGGCGGCTGAAGGAGCTGTCGTCGATCCACGCGAAGATGCAGACGCAGCACGTCGCACTCGATCAGATTCACGATCTCGTCGCCTTTCGGATCGTGCTCGACGCGCCGACCGAATCGGTCTACGCCGTTCTCGGCCTCGTGCATGCGACCTGGACGCCGGTGCCCGGGCGGTTCAAGGACTACGTCGCGCTGCCCAAACCGAACGGATATCAGTCGCTGCACACGACCGTGATCGGCCCGTATGGCGAGCGGATGGAGGTGCAGATCCGCACCGTCGAAATGCACCGCAACGCGGAACTCGGAATTGCCGCGCACTGGAAGTACAAGGAAGGGGGGATCGACGTCACCGCCGAGGACGAGAGTCGGTTCGCCTGGCTCCGTCAACTGCTCGAGTGGCAGCGCGAGCTCGACGATCCGCACGAGTTTCTCGACACGGTGAAGGTCGATCTCTTTCCCGAAGCCGTGTTCGTCTTCACGCCGCGCGGCGAGGTGGTCAATCTCCCGCGCGGTTCGACGCCGGTCGACTTCGCCTACGCGATTCACAGCGAAGTCGGCGCGCACTGTCAGGGCGCGAAGGTGAATGGAAAGATGACGGCGCTGCGCCATCCGCTGTCGGATGGAGACACGGTCGAGATCGTGACCAGCGCCGCGCAGCGTCCGCGCAAGGACTGGCTCGAGTTCGTCGTGTCGGGGCGTGCGCGAAGCAAAATCCGGCACGCGATCCGGGTCGCCGAGCGCGAGCGAAGCCGCGATCTCGGGCGCGAGATGCTCGAGCGAGAGTTGCGCCGGCACGGTCAGTCGCTGGCCCGGCTCACCGAGAGCGGCGCGATCGCCGAGGTGGCACGGCACGAGGTCTCGGGTGCGGCCGACGATCTGTTCTCGGCGATCGGCTACGGGCGGCTGCCCGCCGCGGCGGTGTTGCGGCGTCTGGTGCCCGATCTCGCGCCGGCGCCCGTCGCCGAACCGGTGCGCGAGGCGCCGAAGCGGCGAAGTCTGTTTCGGCGTCCGGCGGCTCCGACTCCGCCGAGCGCGAGCGGTCTGCGCGTGGGCGGTCAGCCCGACGTGCTGGTGCGATTCGCGGCC
>CAZDHU010000199.1:0-3985 GCA_964505355.1 uncultured Myxococcaceae bacterium
ATCCGAAGCTCCCAGGGCCCGCGCCCGCGAATCAGGTCCGCCACCACGAGTTCGAAGCCGTGCGCTTCGATGATCGGCTCGATCCGTTGCCGAATGTCCTCGGGAATGTCGCGATACACCTGATTCGTTGCTCGGTGAGAAGCCCCTGCTCCGTCACGTCCTGTTGCGCCGATCCTGCTTCGCGGCCCTGCTGCACGACCCACACCGCCCCGCGCTCTTCGTTGCCGCGGGCCGAAACGAAAGAGGGCGGTCGAACCGCCCCCGTTCTGCAGCGCAGATCGGGCGCAACCTATCCGACGGGCTCGGGAAGAGCAACCGGGAATCTCGGCCCGGCCACCGCGACCGACCGAATCCGCGCGAGCGGAAGGGATCAGCGCGGGGGCACGCCTTCGAGCGCGCCGATCAGGTCGGCGATCCGCGCGACGCCGTGGGCGGCCGCCCAGCGGCGCATCTCGTCGGCGACGTCGCCCGCCGCCGCCGGATTCAGATAGTTCGCCGTCCCCACCTGCACTGCCGTGGCGCCACAGAGCAGAAACTTGATCGCGTCCTCGCCGCTGCAGATCCCGCCGATCCCACAGATCGGAATCGTCACCGCGCGCGACGCCTGATACACGCAGCGCAGTGCAACCGGTCGGATCGCCGGCCCCGAAAGACCCCCGAGCACGTTCCGCAGGACAGGTCGGCGGGTTTCGAGATCGACCTCCAGCGCCTGCAGCGTGTTGATCAACGAAAGACCGCTCGCGCCCTCGGCCTCGCACACGCGCGCCATTTCGGCGACCGAGGTGACGTTGGGCGAGAGCTTCACCAGCAGCGGGAGCTTCGTCGCCTTGCGCACCGACCCTACCAGCAGGGCGAGCAGCTCGGCGCGCTGGCCGAACTCGATGCCACCGCTCTTCACATGCGGACAGGACGCGTTGACCTCGATCCCGACCACGCGGGGTGCTCCGGCCAGCCGCCGGCAGACCTCGACGTAGCGATCGATTTCCGTCTCGAAGACGCTCGCGATCACAGCGACCCCCTCCGGGAGCGCCGGAAGTTTCTCGCGTACGAAGGCGTCGACTCCGACGTTCTCGAGCCCGATCGCGTTGAGCATGCCGGACGGCGTTTCGGCGATGCGTGGCGGCAGATTTCCCTGTCGCGGCTCGAGCGTGAGGCTCTTGGCGACGAGGCCGCCGAGGCGACGCAGATCGAGGAACGGCGCGAACTCCGTGCCGTAGCCAAACGTTCCCGACGCGGTCAGCACCGGGTTGCGCAGCGCGATCCCGCCGAGGTCGACGTCCATCACGACATCGTGGGGCGAGATCGGCGATCGCTTCCCGCTCACGGGAGCCGCTCCCAGTCGACGCGATCGGCGTCGAAGACCGGCCCGTCGCGACAGACCAGTGCGTTCGCTCCGCCGGCCAGTGGCACGGCGCAACCGAGACAGACGCCGAAGCCGCAGGCCATCGGGTTCTCGAGCGAAACGAGACAGGGCACCCCGACCGTTTTCGAGAGGCGCGCGCTTTCTCGCATCATGGGCGTCGGCCCGCAGGCGTAGACGAGGGCGGGTCGTGACTCGCGAAGCCTTCGTTCGAGCAGGCCGGTCACCCGCCCCTGCCAGCCCGCACTGCCGTCCTCGGTCGCGAGCGCGACGCGGGCGGGCAGCGCGAGAAAATCGGAACTCGCCCGCAGATCGTCGGAAGTACGACCACCGAGGAAGAGCTCGACCCGCGAGCGCACGCTCGCCCGCGCCGCGAGCTCGTGCAGCGATGCGATACCCGTTCCCCCACCCACCAGCAGTGCGTGCTGCCCGGGCGCGGGAAGCGAGAAGCCGCGACCGAGCGGGCCGACCCACGACAGGGCGGCTCCGGGAAGCGCTTCGGCGAGTAGCGCCGTGCCTCGTCCAACGACCTTGAAGATCAGCTCGACGTCGCCCGCGCCATCGGCCGCCGGCGTCACCCGATGAATCGCCATCGGCCGCGAAAGCAGCGGATCGGTGCGCGGCGCACTTCCGACGCTGCCGGCGGACAGCATCGCGAACTGACCCGGTTCGAACGAACTCCAGCCCGGCACGCGAATCGTGAGCCGGCGCTGGGAACCGAGCGCGTCGTTCGCCTGCACGATCGCCCGCGTTCGGAGCGGGAGCACGCTCACGGGCGACTCCCGCGCGGCGCGCCGGCCGACTTCGCGGCGCCGTCGCCGGACTCCGCGGAACCGCCCATCGAAAGGCGCATGCGAATCGCGTCCGAGCCGTCGGCGTAGTAGCGCGTGCGCCGGCCGGTCTCGCAAAAACCGAGTCGCGCATAGAGCGCCCGTGCCGCGTCGCTGCCCGTCGCCACTTCGAGGTGCGCGACGCGTGCGCCGGCGGCGCGCGCTTCATCGAGCAAGTCGACCAGCAGCGCACGCGCGATGCCGCGCCGGCGCCATTCGGGATCCACCGCAATCGAGGCCACTTCGACTTCGTCCGCCACGAGGTGCGCGACCAGATAGCCCACCACGACGTCGGCTGCCCGCACGAGCCGAACCCGTGCATGCGCGTTCGCCTGTTCCGCTGCAAACCCCGCGACGCTCCACGGATCGCCGAGCGCTCGTCGTGCGAGGGCAGCGAGCGCGACGTCGTCGCCCGGCCCCGGAACCTCGGGACGCCAGCACGGAGTCATTCGCGCGGGATTTCGATTCGCAACTGGCGGAGCTTCCGCGACAGGCTTTCGCGCGCGATCCCGATCGCCTCGGCCGTGCGCGAGATGTTGCCACCGTGCTCGCGCAGTCGGCCGAGCAGAAACTCGCGCTCGAACGCGCGGCGCGCGTCCTCGAGCGTCTTTCCGCCCGTGCTCCGCGACGGCCCCTCGCGCAGCGCACCCGGCAGATCGTCGAGATCGATCCGCGGCCCCGGCGTCATCAGCACCAGACGTTCGACCACGTTGCGCAGCTCGCGCACGTTCCCCGGCCAGGCGTGCCCGCGCAGCACGGCCATCGCGCGCGGCGTGATCGTCTTCGGCCGCGCACCGGATTCGGCGCTGAACTCGCGAACGAAGGCTTCGACGAGAATCGGAATGTCTTCGCTGCGCTCGCGCAGCGCCGGCACCTGAAACGGGATCACGGCCAGCCGGTAGTAGAGATCCTCGCGAAATCGCCCCTCGGCGATCTCCTTCTGCAGCGACTTGTTGGTCGCGGCGATCACGCGCACGTCGACTTCGATCGTCTCGCTGCCGCCGACCCGTTCGAACTCGTTCTGTTGCAGGATGCGCAGAATCTTCGCCTGCGTCTTCAGACTCATGTCCGCGATCTCGTCGAGAAAGAGCGTGCCCCCGTGCGCGAGCTCGAAGCGCCCGCGCTTTTGCACGACGGCCCCGGTGAACGCCCCCTTCTCGTGGCCGAACAGTTCGGACTCGATCAGCTCTTCCGGAATCGCCGCGCAGTTGACGGCGACGAACGGTTTCGACGCCCGCCGACTCTGCAGGTGAATCTGCCGCGCGACCAGCTCCTTGCCGGTGCCGTTTTCGCCGCTGATCAGCACCCAGCCCTGGGTCGGCGCCGCGAGCGCGATCTGTCCGGTCAGACGGCGGATGGGCTCGGAGTCACCGAGGATCTGATGCGCGCGCAGCGCATCGACGCGCAGACGCCGGTTCTCGCTCTGCAGCCGGGATCGTTCGAGCGCGTGCTCGAGGGTGAGCAGGAGTTTGTCCACCGGAAGCGGCTTCTCGACGAAGTCGAACGCGCCGAGTCGCGTGCTGCGCACCGCGGTTTCGATCGTGCCGTGCCCGCTCATCATCACCACGGGAATCTCGGGCCATGCCTGCGCGAGATCTGCCAGCACCTCGAGACCGTCGCGACCCGGCATCGCGATGTCGAGCAGGACGACGTCCGGCAGGCGGTCGGACTCCGCGCTCCGAAGCAGTGCGAGGGCGCTCGCCCCGTCCGCCGCCGTCGCGATCTCGTGCCCTTCGTCGGCCAGCAAACCGGCGAGCGATTCTCGAATGCTGCCTTCGTCGTCGACCACGAGGAT
>CAZDHU010000200.1:0-15893 GCA_964505355.1 uncultured Myxococcaceae bacterium
GGAGCCGCTTTGCCGCCGACGTGTCCGCCTGGCCGAAGCGCGTGCAACGCACGCCGCTGCATCGATTCCTTCGCTTCGACGTCGCGCCGCTCTCCGTGCGCGGGACGGCTGGATTTCTGGCGCGCGCGAAATCCAGTCGGCTGCGATTTCCAGAAGGCTTCCTCGAAGCGGTCGCGGCGCATCTCGATCGGATGCGAGAGACTGAAGTCGATGGCGCAGGCCTCCGGGCGAAGGAAGCGCGCACGAAGCGAACGCGTTCAGCGGGCAGCGCGCGCGCGTCGCACGCGAAGCGTGAAGCCTGCGCGCATGCCCGAGCACCCGGCGGGGCGAGCGAAGCGCCGAACCGGCACCGCTTGCGCGCACCTCGTCACTGATCCCGAAACCTCGGCCCGCCTCGCGCGCATCCGCCAGCAAGACACGTCGGCCGAGCAGAGCGTGCGACGCATCGTCAGCTCGCTCGGGCATCGCTACCGCATACGTAATCGCGATCTCGCCGGTTCGCCCGATCTCGCGAACCGCAGCCGACGCTGGGCGATCTTCGTGCATGGCTGCTTCTGGCACCGCCACCTCCACTGCTCGCGCACCACGACGCCGAAACGAAACCGCGAGTTCTGGCAGATGAAGTTCGAAGCCAACGTCGCGCGCGACCGGCGCGTGGTTCGTGCGCTGAGAAGCGCTGGCTGGCGCGTGGCGATCGTCTGGGAGTGCGAGATCGAAGCACCCGAGCGGCTGGGGCGGAGGCTGGGGGCAGTGCTGCGCGGTTGATTCGCGCGCACTCGGCGGTGCCGTCAGCACGCTCCACTTGCAGATCCCACGATCGAGCCCGCGATCCCGCTCCCTCTGTCGGCCCGCGCCAGCCGCGCGCCGCCGCCGTTTGATCCCGGCGGACCCGGGCGCGCGCCGACGGCCTTGCTCGATCTCTCGCGCCATTCCGGACCCCTTGCATTTTTCTGGATCGTGGACATTATTGAGCACGATCATTTATGATCGAGATCGCTCAAGGAGGTCCTCGTGAAGATCCGGACGGTGCTTGGCTTCGTGCGCCAGGGGCAGCTGCGGGTGCTGCTGACTGCCCTGCGCGTGGCCTCTCCCTTCTATCGCGTGACGTGGCTGGTCTCGGCGTTTCGCGCTGGCGTGCTGCGCCGGCTCGCGCGTGGCCCGGCGACGTTCGAAGAACTCGCGGGCCAGTTGCTGCGCGATCCCGCGGACCGCGACTGGCTCGAGAAGTGGCTCGAGATGGGCGTCCGCGTCGGCGAACTCGGCCTGCGCGGGACCACCTATGCGCTGCGCGGTTTCCTCGCTCGCAATCTCGCCGACCCGAAGAACGATGCGATCGTCGCGATCCTCGAAGAGGTCGTTCTGCTCCACCACAGGCTGGTGGTCGAGACACCGGCTCGCCTCGAGCGCGGCGAACGCTTCCGGCTGGCGGATCAGGATGGCGTGATGATCGCTCGCTCGTCGCCGGTCGTGCGGCCGTTTCTGCACGAGGCGATCGACGAGGTCGTGCCGCGCCGCGGTCGCATGAAGCTGCTCGAAGTGGGTGCCGGCTCGGCCACCTACATCCGCCACGCCGCGGATCGAAATCCGGATCTGACCGCGCTCGGGCTCGAGCTACAGCCGGAGGTCGCGGAGTTCGCCAACCGGAACCTGCGCGCGTGGGGGCTGGCGTCGCGCGCACACGTGGACAAGGGCGACTTCCGCGATCGGACGCCCGAACCCGTCTACGATCTGATCACCTTCCACAACAACATTTACTACTTCCCGGTGAGCGAGCGCGTCGCACTGCTGCGCCACGCGCTCGCATTCCTGGTGCCCGGCGGTCGCATCCTGCTCACAACCACCTGCGCCGGCGGCAGCCCCGCCGCGGTTGCGCTCGACATCTGGAGCGCGGGCACGGAGCGCTGCGGCCGCCTTCCGGCGCCGGCAGATCTGGTGGCACAGATGCAGGAGGCGGGGTTCGAGGACGCCCGTGCCTCGCGGCTGATTCCGATGGAGAGCTTCTACGGCTTCTTCGGGCGGAAACCGTCTTGAGGGATCTCGCAGCGATCGTCGGTGAAGACCGCGTACTCGACGACGCGGAGACGCGGCGGGCCTATTCGCGCGACGAGAGCTTCGTCTCACCCACCACTCCGCGCGGCGTGGTCTGGCCGGCAACGCCGGAACACGTGCAGGAGATCGTGAAGTGGGCCGCCGCGACTTCGACCCCGCTGGTGCCGGTCAGCTCCGGACCGCCGCACTTCCGCGGCGACACCGTGCCCTCTGAAGGGGGCGCCGTCGTGGTCGATCTCTCCGCGATGAAGGGAATCCTGCGCGTCGATCGGCGCAACCGCGTCGCGATGGTCGAACCCGGTGTGACCTTCGGCGAGCTGATCCCGGCGCTCGCCGCGGAGGGACTGGCGCCGTACCTGCCGCTCGCCCCGCGCGCCACGAGGTCCGTGCTCGCCAGCATGCTCGAGCGCGAGCCGATCACGATGCCACGCCACCACTGGGACTCGCAGGACCCGCTGCTCTGTCTCGAAGTCGTATTTGGCACTGGCGACGTGTTCCGGACCGGCTCGGCCGCCGGACCGGGCACGCTCGAAGAGCAACGCAAGGCTGGCGGCGCGCAGATGCGCGGCATGGGTCCGGGCCAGACGGACCTTCAGCGCATCGTGCAGGGCGCGCAGGGGACACTCGGCATCGTGACCTGGGCGACGTTCAAGTGTCGCCTGCTCGCGAAGGAGCGAGAGACGCTGCTCGTTGGAAGCGAGTCGCTCGAGCCGCTCGTCGCACTGTGTGCGGAGTTGCTGCGCGTGCCGCTCGGAGACGAGCTGTTGATCCTGAACGCAGCGAACCTCTCGGCACTCCTCTGTCCGGACGCAGCGGATGCGCTGCGTCTTCGCAGCCGGCTGCCCTCCTGGGTGCTGGTGTTCGGCGCCGAAGGCACGGGCCTGCTTCCGCGCGAACGCATCGACTACCAGCGAGCGGACTTTCTGCACCTCGCACAGCGGCACGGGCTGGAGCCCGTGTCCGCGTTGAGCACCGGGGTGCGCGCCTGCGACGTCGCGGCGGCGCTCTCCTCGGTGTCCGCGGAGCCGTACTGGAAGCTGCGCTCTCGCGGCGCGAACGACGATGTGTTCTTCCTCTGTGCCCCCGACCGTGCGCCTCGAATGGTGCGGTCGTTTCAGGAGCAGGCCGTTCGCGCGCGGTTTCCTCTCGAGGAGATCGGGGTGTACCTCCAGCCCACCGTGCAGGGCACGAGCTGCCACTGCGAGTTCTCGCTGCCCTACGCGCGCGAGGACACGCGGCAGGCGCAGGCCGTGCGCGCACTCGTGAACGAGAGCAGCCCGGCCTTGATGGATGCCGGCGGATTCTTTTCGCGTCCCTACGGCGCGTGGGCCGACGCTGCATTCCGGCGCGACGCCGCCACCTCGATGGTGCTGCGCCGAATCAAAGACATCTTCGATCCGAACCACATCCTGAATCCCGGGAAACTGTGTTTTTGAGCCGCATCGGATCGACGCGATCCGCGGAAAGGACCCACCTGATGGCTCTCGAAGATCACGAAGCCGACATGACGCGCTGCAGTCGCTGCTCCGACTGCAAGTTTGCACCCGCATCGCAGCTCGATCCCGACCGGGCCGAGATCTGCCCCAGCATCCGCGAGTTCGGCTTCCACTCGTACTCCGCCGGCGGTCGCTTCGTCGCCGGGTTGTCGTTCCTGTCGGGAAGGGTCGGGCACTCCCCTGCGCTGCTCGACCTGCTGTATCGCTGCCAGATGTGCGGTGCCTGTGACGTCGCCTGCAAGAAAGACCGCGAGCTCGAACCGCTCGAAATGATGCAGAGCTTTCGCGAGCGCTGCGTGCAGGACGGGCAGACGTTGCCTGCGCTCGACCGCGTGATCGAGAGCCTCGATCGCTCCGACAACATGGCGCTCGCGCCGCGCGAAGGCCGCGGCGACTGGGCGAAGGGCCTCGGCGCGCGAGACTTGACGACCGAGCAGGTCGACGTCGCCTACCACGCCGGCTGCCGGCTCTCCTACGACCGCAAACAGTGGAAGATCGCGCGCGCCGCGATCGAGGTGCTGCACGGCGCGGGCGTCGAGGTCGGCATCGCGGGCGACGACGAGATCTGCTGCGGCGGACGCGCATTCGAGATGGGCTACGCCGACCGGCTGGAGCGTCAGGCGGATCGCATCCGCGAGACGTTGCGACGCGCGGGCGTGAAGACGCTGCTCACGTCGTGCGCCCACTGCTACCACGCCTTCGCCGTGCTCTACCGCAAGATCGGCCTCGAACTCGGCATCGAAGTCGTGCACATGGCCGAATACGTGAACCGCCTCGTCGCGCAGGGGACGCTCCGGCTCACGCGATCCGTTCCCGCCGACGTGACCTATCACGATCCCTGTCACCTCGGGCGGCTCGCCGAGCCATGGGTCGAGTGGAGCGGTGTGGAGAAAAAAGAAATGGTGCAGCTCGTTCTGCACGATCCGCCCAAAGAGTTCCGGCGCGGCGCCGGCGGAACGTACGGCGAGCCGCGCGAACTGCTGGGCCGCATCCCCGGCGTGCGACTCGCCGAGATGAAGCGCACGCACGCGTACGGCTTCTGCTGCGGATCGGGCGGCGGGGTGCGCGAGGCGTATCCGGAGTTCGCCGCGGCGACGGCCGGCGAGCGTTTCGACGAGGCGATCGAGACCGGAGCCGAGGTGCTCGCATCGGCCTGCCCCTGGTGTCTCGAGGGACTCGAGAAATCGGCCCGCGCGAAGGGTGCGACGGTCGAAGTGTGTGACGTGGTCGAGCTGGTTCGGAGGGCGCTGTGAGCGGAAACGCGGCGACTGGCGAAGTAGTCACTCTGCCCCGGGACGTGTATCGCGCACTCGAGGACATCGTCGGGCCGAAGTACATCAGCGAGGATCCGCTGATTCTCGACGGGTACTCCTTCTACTTCCTCTCCGAGCTGATCACCGCACTCGGCGCCGGCGGAGAACGAAAGTTCATCCCGCGGCCCGCCGCCGTGCTGCTGCCGGGAAGCGTCGAAGAGATTCAGCAGATCGTTCGCGTCTGCAACCGGCGCGGCCAAAAGTTTCATGCCTTCTCCACGGGCGTGGTGTGCGAGGGCGGTCCGGGCCGCATCCAGCTCGATCTGCGTCGTATGAACCGCATCGTCGACATCGACGAAAAGAACCGGATCGCGGTGATCGAGCCGTACGTGACCAACGCGCGGCTCTTCCACGCCACGATCAAGAAGGGCCTGCGCGCGCACGTGCACGCCGCGGGCGCCAACACCTCTCCGCTGGCGAGCGCGACGTCGGTCGGCGGCGAGGGCCCCGACAACCCGAGCTGCGGCTACAGCTCGCGCAACGTGCTCGGGGTGGAGTGGGTGCTGCCGAGCGGTGAGCTGCTGCGGCTGGGATCGCCGGGCTCGGGCGCGGGCTGGTTCTCGGGCGACGGGCCGGGCCCGAGTCTGCGTGGACTGATGCGCGGCGTGTTCGGCGCGTTCGGCGGGCTCGGCGTGTTCACGCGGGTGGCGGTGAAGCTCTATCCGTGGCACGGCCCCGCCGAGTTCAAGGGGCACGGGCTGCCGCCGGGCTACGCCGGTGAACTGCCGTCGAACATGCGTGCGCACTTCGCGGGCTTTCCGAGCGCCGACCAGATGTACGACGCCGTGCATCTGGTCTGGGAAGAGGGCATCGCGCACACCTTCAACCGCATGCCGCGTTCCTTCCTCTGTTACGCGGCATCGGACTCCAACCAGAGTGCGTGGCATCTCTGGCAGTCGGGGTTGCTCGAACGCGAGTTCACCAACGGGATCTCGATCGTGCTCGCGGGTTTCTCGGACGCGGAGCTCGCCTACAAGGAGCGCGTGTTCGCGGACATTCTGCGCCGCACGGGCGGCCAGATCGCGCGCACGCTGGAGGACGATCCGCGGTTCTCGATCGGTGTACTGCGCACGAGCGTGCTTTCCGACGGCGTGTTCCGCGCGGTGAGCCGGCCGAGCGGCGGAATCCTCGAAGGCTACTACCTGAACGAGTCGGTGGACGTGTCGCGCCTTTCGCACGACGCCTCGTACGCGCACACCCGGAGCTTCGCCGACCGGGGGATCTGCATCGACAACGGCGAGACCAACTGGGGCACGTTCAGCGACGTCGGATATCTGTCGGAGCAGATTCCGCACTTCGATCCGCGCGACGAAGACTCGGTCAAGGGCATGCTCGAACTGCTCGCGACCTCCTATCAGAAGCAGTTCGAGACGCGCAGCGGTGCCGGGCTGTTCGCCAACATCGGCGCGCTGATGAACGACGCGTTCGGTCCGATGCTCTCGAACGTCCACATCTGGAAGAAGCGCATCAAGCGATCTCTCGATCCGAACGGCGCGTGCGATCCCATGGGATACGCCTTCCCGGAGGAGTGAGATGAAGATCATCTCGCCGGTCGACGATCCGAACGAAGTCGCGGCGCTCGTCGAGGCGGGCGCGGACGAGCTGTTCTGCGGCCTTTCCTCCGACGCCTGGCTCGGCGAGTACGGCGTGGCGGCGGTCAGCCGCCGGTCGGCCCGCATCGCGAACCTGCAATCGATCGACCTGCTCGCACGCACCGTCGAGAGTGCGCATGCGCGTTCGGTCCCCGTGTGCCTCGCCGTGAACGAGCACTACTACACGCAGGCGCAGCATCCCTTGCTGTTCGAGTATCTCGAGCGTGCGGCGAAGACGGGGATCGACAGCCTGATCGTCGCCGACCCTGCGCTCTTGCTCGCGCTGCGACGAGCGAAACTCGGCGTCGATCTGCACCTGAGTACCGGTACGTCCATCCTGAACGCGCAGGCGGCCGCGTTCTTCGCGGCCATGGGCGTTTCGCGCGTCACCCTCGAACGCCAGCAGACGATCGGCGAGATCGCGGCGCTGGTGCGCGGCGTGCCGGGCCTCGAGACCGCGGTCTTCATCCTCAACGGCCGCTGCCCGAACGTCGACGGGCTCTGTACCTACGATCACACGCAGATGCCGGGCGAGGCCTACCGCAACGCCTGCATGGTGCCCTGCAAGGTCCGTTGCGAGTCCGCGACGCCCGCCCGCAGCGAAATCGAGCGTGTTGCACCCGTCGTGCGCCAGAAGATCTGGGAGCGCCACCACATGGATCAATCGCCGTGCGGGGCGTGCGCGATCCAGGAGTTTCAGCGCATCGGCGTGACTCACCTCAAGATCGTCGGTCGCGGAAACACCACGCGACGCAAGCTCGCCGACGTGCGTTTCGTGCGCTCGCTGCTCACGCTCGCGCGGGATCCGAGCGTGGGACGCGCGCGTTTCCGCGAGAGCGCGCGGCTGCTCCACGCCCACGTGTACCGGCAGCCCTGTACGGCCGTGAGCTGTTACTACCCCGAGGTTCTGCCGCGGGCGAAGGCGCGGGCACGCGCGTGATCGGGAAGCCCGAGCAGGCGATCTACCTCGCGGCCGAGAGCGACATCGACGCGCGCGCAGCGGACGTGACGCGGGTGTATTGTGGTCACGAGTTTTGTGAACGGTTGCTGCCGGCCGCTTCCCAATTGAGGACGACCGTGCGGGCCGCGGCGCGCGCGGGACTCGAGTCCACCTTCGTGACGCCCTTCGTGACCGAGCGCGGCCTCGCGAAGCTGCGCGCGCTGTTTCGCGCACTGGCGTGCGCCGCGCCCGAGAGTGAGGTGGTGTTCAACGACTGGGGTGTGCTGCGCGTCCTGCGCCACGAGTTCCCCCGGCTACGGCCGGTGCTCGGCCGGCTCTTGATCAAGATGAAGCGGGGGCCGCGGGTCGCGCAGCTGGCGGCGGCGTTCAACGTCTCGACTGCGAACTACTTTCGCAGCTGCAGCCTCGACGTGCCCATCTACCGCGAGTTTCTGCTCGAGAACGGGGTCGCGCGCGTCGAACTCGACAACGTGCTTCAGGGCATCGATCTCTCTCTCGCCGACACCGGAATCACGGCCTCGCTCTACGTTCCGTTCGGCTACATCGCCACCACGCGGCTGTGTCTGGCGGCGTCGTGCGATCGGCACGGCATGGAGGACGAGGTCGGCATCTTCCCGTGTCGCAAGGAATGCCGGACCTACACCTTCGAACTCGACCAGCTCGGCACCGACGTGCCGCAACTCCGCAAGGGCAACACCGTCTTCTTTCGCAACGAGCAACTGCCGGACGGGCTCGCCGAGCGCGGGATCGACCGCCTCGTGACCGAGCCCGGGCTTCCGTTCTGAGGAGTGACTCGAGGATGAACGAGATCGAGCGCCCGCGTGGAGTTCACCTGGTCGGCAGCGTGCCGCTCGGGAGCGCAGAGGAGGTCTTTCGGGCCGCGAGTGCGACGCTCGGCCCGCGTCTGGCGCGCGTCACCGACGGCGAGACCGGCGAGCGCGCGGACTGGATTCACTGGCAGGCACCGGTCTTCGCGCACCATCCGGCGTTCGAGTCGGCGTCGCCGAAAGACGCGGGATACTCGGCCGGCGCGACCGTGCGGCTGCGCCCCGAGACTGCGCCGGCCGCGCTCGCCTTCGGCTCGCTCGGCTACGCAGCGGTTGCTCGCTCTTCGTGGGCGGAGTTTTCGCGGCTGGAGCGCGCGGGCGTGCTCACACCCGGGCTGCGTTTTCAGGTCAGCCTGCCCACGGCGCTCGCGCCGGTGACCTGGTTCGTCGACGCGCGCGACCACGCGGCCGTCGAGCCGGCGTACGAGCGCGCGATGCTCGCGGAGGTCGACGCGATCGCGCGCGCGGTGCCGCGTGATCGCCTCGCGATTCAGTGGGACGTGGCGGTCGAGGTCGCGTTGCTCGAGGGTTTGCGCGAGCCGCACTTCGCGGACGTCGAGAACGGAATCGTCGAGCGGCTGGTGCGGCTGGGCGAGGCGGTGCCCGCGGACGCCGAACTCGGCTTCCACCTTTGCTACGGCGACGCCGCGCACCGTCATTTCAAAGAGCCGGAGGACCTCGGCAAGCTCGTGCGCGTGGCCAACGCGGTCGCCGCGGGCCTCGCGCGCCGGCTCGACTGGATTCACGTGCCGGTGCCCCGCAATCGAGACGACATCACGTATTTCGCGCCACTTGCCGGACTGCGCCTGCCGCCGACGGCCCGGCTCTTTCTCGGCCTCGTGCACCGCACGGACGGTGTCGACGGCGCGCACCGCCGAATCCGCGCCGCGCGCGCGTTCGTGCGCGACTTCGGTGTCGGCACCGAGTGCGGGCTTGGTCGCCGCCCGCCCGTGACCATCCCCGAGCTTCTGGCGCTGCATGCCGAGATCGCCGACCCGATCTGAGCCGCGCAGCGCCCCAACCCGACGAGGACCTCATGGCCGGTACGTTTCTGTTCACTTCCGAATCGGTTTCCGAAGGACATCCCGACAAGGTCTGCGATCAGATCTCCGATGCGGTGCTCGACGCCGCGCTCGCGCGCGACCCGCAGGCACGCGTGGCGTGCGAGACGCTGGTCAAGAACAACCTCGCGGTGCTCGGCGGCGAGATCACGAGCGTCGCGTCTCTCGATTTCGATCGCATCGCGCGCGAGGTGATCCGGCGCATCGGCTACACGGCCGAGACCGGTTTCGATCCCGACGCGGTGACCGTGCTGGCCGTGATCGGGCGCCAGTCGCCCGACATCGCGCAGGGCGTGAACGAGGGCTGCGGGCTCGATCTCGAGCAGGGGGCAGGAGACCAGGGCCTCGTGTTCGGCTACGCGACGAACGAGACCCCCGAGGCGATGCCGTTGCCCATCACGCTCGCGCATCGACTGGTGCGCCGGCAGGCGGATGTGCGTCGCAGCGGCGGGCTGTCGTGGCTGCGGCCAGACGCGAAGTCGCAGGTGACGGTGCGCTACGAGGATGGCCGGCCGACCGGCATCGAGACCGTCGTGCTCTCGACTCAGCACGCACCCGGAATCGCGCACGAGACCGTTCGCGAGGGCGTGCTGGAGGAGATCGTGCTCCCCGTGCTCCCGCCGGAGTGGATCGATCGCTCGACGCGCTTCCTCGTCAACCCGACCGGCAGCTTCGTGATCGGGGGACCGGTCGGCGATGCGGGCGTGACCGGGCGCAAGATCATCGTGGACACCTACGGCGGCTTCTCCCGTCACGGTGGCGGCGCGTTCTCGGGCAAGGATCCAGCGAAGGTGGATCGCTCGGCGGCGTACGCGGCGCGCTACGTCGCTCGGAACCTGGTGGCGGCGGGGCTCGCGGAGCGCTGCGAAATCCAGATCGCCTACGCCATCGGTGTGGCGCGTCCGGTCTCGATCCACGTCGAGACCTTCGGAACCGGGCGGTTGCCCGGGCCGCGCCTCGTCGAGCTGGTGCGTGCGCACTTCGACCTGCGCCCGCGCGGGATCGTCGAGAGCCTCGATCTGCTCCGCCCGATTTACGAACCGACCGCGGCGTACGGTCACTTCGGCCGTGCGGAATCCGCGTTCACCTGGGAGCGCACCGATCGTGTCGCTGCGCTGCGCGACGACGCCGCCGGCCGGGGCGCGTCGCTCCTTCCGCCTGCTTCCGGTCCGTGTTCGAGCGCGCACTGAGTCGCATGGCGTGCCCCGGTGACGAAGCGCGATGAGACGAAATGCGATCGCCCGCAGCGAGCGGACCGCGACGAAGCGAGCACCGAGGCGCCGCGCGCTTCAGTAGTAGACGTAAATCGCGTCGGCGAGACACGCGGGCTTCGTGCCGCCTTCGACTTCGAAGGTCAGGCCGAAGGTCACGCGCGCGCCGCCGCCGGGCATTTCGCGCACGTCCTTGATTTCGGCGGCGAGGCGAACGCGCGCGCCGGCGGGGACCGGCGCGGGAAGGCGCATCTTGTCGAGGCCGTAGTTGACGCCCATCCGGATGCCGTCGACGCGCACGATCTGCGGTAGCAGGACGGGCGCGAGCGAGATGGTGAGGTAGCCGTGTGCGATGGGTGCTTTGAACGGAGACTGCGCCTTCGCGCGTTCGGCGTCGACGTGGATCCACTGCTGATCGCCGGTCGCATCGGCGAAGCGCTGAATCTGCTCCTGGCTGACGGTCGTCCAGTCCGAGCGTCCGAGCGGTTTACCGACGAACTCGCGCAACGCCGCGATGCTCGGGATGACGGTGGGGGATGCCATGAAATCCTCCTCGTGGGCCGCAACGACGCGCGCGGGCGAAGCGCGAAGTCCCGAACCGCGCCCTGCCGAGCCTATCGAGCAGCGGTTTGCGCGTCAGCGCCGGCGGCGTCGCGACCCGGCGCCGCCTTCATCCCACCGTCACGATCCGCGCGAGGCCGTCGAGACCCCGGGCGAGTTGATGGGTCAGCAGTCGCGCCAGCAACCAGCCCGTGCCCGGGATCAGAGGTCGAAAGCGCACCGACCAGCGCACGCGGGTTTCGTTCGCGTCGGCGACGAGCGTCACTTCCCCGCGGTGGTCGCGAATCGGTGCGCCCGCCGTCAGCTCGTAGACCATGCGCTCGGGAGGCTTCGATTCGGTCACGCGTTCTTCGAGCACGAGTCCCCCGCCGCGAATCGTGCGCACCGCGCCGACTCCGTTCGGGTCCGCCGTCCCCGGCCGCCGCCGCACGACTTCTCGAACCGGCATCCAGCGGGTCATGCCTTCGTGATCGATCAACACGTCCCAGATGCGCGCTGCGGGCGCGGCGATCCGGCGCTCGACGGAGATCTCGATCATCGTGCGTCTCCTCTGGTCGACGTTCGATCGTGGGAATCGGTCGCGCGAGAGACCGAGGTCAGCGCGGAAAGGCTTCGGCGATGCCGCCATCCACCGGGAGCGTGGCGCCCGTGGTCGGCGTCGCGTTGCTGGCGAAGAAGACCACGGCCTGGCCGACGTGTCGCGCCTCGACGCGCGTTCGCAGCAGATTGCGATCGCGGTAGAAGGCTTCGAGTTCGTCCTGCGAGAGCCCGCGGCTCTTCGCGCGGGACGGTCCAACCGCCTCCCAGAGGCCCGATTTCGTCTGCCCGTGCGAGAACACGGCGTCGGCGTTGATCATGTTGACGCGCACGCCGAGCGGTGCGAGTTCGAGCGCGGCGATTTTTCCGACCTGATGCGCTGCGGCCTTGCTCGCGCTGTACGCGACGAACTCCTTGCCGGGTGCAAAGACGTTCTTGGACGCGTTGATCACGACGTGGCCGCCGGTGGCCTGTGCACGGAAGACGCGTGCCGCCTCGCGCACGCCGAGCAGCACGCCGAGATAGTTGACCTCGGCGACTCGCCTCGCCTCGTCGGCCGAGAGCGCTTCGATCGGTTTCACCAGCGCGATGCCCGCGTTCGGCACCACGACGTCGACTCCGCCATACGCGGCGCAGGCCGCGTCGAACGCGTCGCGAATCGAGCGCTCGTCCGTCACGTCGGCCGCGACCGCGACGGCCGTGCCGGCACCGTGCGCGCGGATCACCTGGTCGGCTGCGTCCTGTGCGGCGGCGAGCGCGAGATCGACGATCACGACGTGCGCGCCGGCCGCGGCACAGGCATCCGAGATCCCACGACCGATGGCGCCCGCGCCGCCCGTCACCAGCACGACCTGTCGCTCGAGCACGCGATCCTTCGTCTTGCCGAGCTTCGCCTGCTCGAGGCTCCAGTATTCCATGTCGAAGAGATCGAGTTCCGAAAGCGCTTCGTAGCGGCCGATCGCAGCCGCGCGCGACTTCGCGCGCACGGTGTGTTCGGTCAGATCGGCGGCGATCGAGGCGTCCTGCCGGGTGCGACCGAAGCAGAGCGCACCCGCCCCCGGCAGCAGCACGACCCGCGGTGCGCCGTCGAGCTTCGAGCGCGTGACGCCGCGCGCACGCACGCACCGATCGAAGGATGCGTCGTAGTCGCGGCGGAACGCGGCGACCGCCTCCGTGAGCTGGGTGCGCAGACGAACGGCATCGTCCCACGCCGGTCGCTCGACGAACAGTGGCTGTGCTTTGGTCCGGATCACGTGATCCGGCGTCAGCGGGCCGCTGCGGAAGAGCTGCGCGGCGGACGGTGCGTCGCAGAGTTCGAGCAGCTCGTCGTTCGCACGCCAGTCCATCACCAGCCGGCGCCACCCGACGTCCGATCCGGGCACGGGTTCGGCGAGCAGTCCGCGCAGCACGGGAGCGACGAGCGCCGTGCGCGCGCGAGCCTGTTCGATCGTCGTTCGCGACGTCCCGACCGCGACGCGCGAGCGCCCGGCCCGCACGGCCGCGAACCGCTCGCACGCATCGACGAGTTCGATCTGGCGCTCGTAGCTCTCGCGCGCCGTGTCTCCGAAGGTGAAGAGCCCGTGTTTGGCGAGGACGACACCGATCGAATGCGGCGCTTTCTCGATCGCGTCCGCGACCGCCTTCGCCAGCGGGAAGCCGGGCATGATGTAGGGCAGGATCGCGACCCGATCGCCGAGCGCATCGCGCACCATCGCTTCGCCGTCCGGCTGATTGGTCAGCACCAGCACGGCGTCGGCGTGGGAATGGTCGACGAAACGATGGGGAAGAAAGGCGTGCAGCAGGGCCTCGACGGACGGATTGGGTGACGACGCGTCGAACAGGTGCGTGCGAAGCTGATTCACCATTTCCTCGTCGCCGAGCGCGGGCAGCGTTCGCAATCGCCGCAGCGCCGCGAGGTCGAGGGCCGGAAAGTCGCGCGCTTCGACGCGATCGAGGCTCGAGCCCGATCCTTTGACGAAGAGACACTCGACGGTGTCACCGAGCAGGGTGGTGATCGTCGACTTGAGCGACGTGTTGCCACCGCCGTGCAGCACGAGGTCGGGCTCGCGGCCGATCAGCCGGGAGCTGTAGACGCGCAGCGCGAGCGCCTCGCCGCCGGCGGTGGCCGTCGCTTCGACGAAGCGCTTCGCCTCGTCGTCGTTCCAGAGACTCTTCATGGCGCGCAGACTAGCCCGGAGGATTCGGCTGCGCCTCGACACGGCGGCCGTTCGAGCGCGATGTTCGACCGCATCACACGGGCTCGCGTTCGGACTCGACGAAGGAGAACCGAACCGCGTCGCGGTGCAGCTCGCGGACGGCGTCGATGCCGATCTCGCCGGCGACGAGTGCGCTTTCGCGCAGCTGACTGGTGTTGGAGACCGTCACGTTGTCGGTGCAAATCGCAACCGGCACGCCGGCGTCGAGGAAGCGATAGATCGGATGCCGTTCGCCGCGGCGGGTGGCGCCGGTCTGCCAGTTCGAGGTGAGGCAGCACTCGACGAGAATCCGGTCGCGCGCGAGGCGCCGCAGCAACTCGGGGTCGTGGATCGCCGAACAGGCGTGCCCGAGTCGCTGCACGCCCAGTTCGTCGACCGCCTGCCAGACGAAATGCGGGCCCTCGTCCTCGCCGGCGTGTGCCGTGGTGCCGAGACCGCCGCGACGTGCGAGGTCGAAGGCTTCGCGAAAGAGCCGCGGCGGGGTGCCGCGCTCGGCGCCCGCGATGTCGAAGCCGATCACGCCCGCCACGCGATGCAGTCGCTGCGCTTCGCTGATCGCCTGTCGCGCGAGAATCTTCGCGATGTGCGGTCCCTGCTGGCGCATCGCGATCACGATCAGACCGCAGCGCAGTCGTTCCGGTCCGTGATGCAGGACGCGACTCTTCATCGCGGACAGGACGGCGACGATCGACTGGCGCAGCGTGAGTCCGGCGTAGGTGTGGATGATCGGCGAGTAGCGCAGCTCGAGCGTGCGAACGCCGGCCGCCACCGCGGCATCGATGATGTCGCTGACCACGCGCTCGATGTTCTCGAAGAACTGCGTGACCCAGAGCGGATAATGGAACTTGTCGAGATACGAGAGCAGCGTGCCTTCTTCTTCGCTCTGCAGCACCAGCAGCTTTTCGAGTTCGGCTTCGCTCTCGGTCGGTGCCAGCCCGTGCTGGCGCATCAGTTCCCAGACCGTGCGGACGGGAATCGAGCCGTCGACGTGCTGGTGCAGCTCCGTCTTCTCGATGCCCCGCAGTGCGGTCAGGTCGAAGGTGACGGGCGACGACGCGCGGGAAGCGGCTCTCATTCGGTCTAGGGTACCGTGCGAACGTGCGGCTTCGACTCGCCTTGCGATACGACGTGCGCGGCGGGCAGGGCGGCGGAGATCTCGCCGCTGCCGAGGCCGCGATCGTCGCGCACGCACGCGAGATCGATGGCCGCGGGGTCGATCTGGTCTGGCTGGCCGAGCGGCCGATCGGCGGCGAGGCGGCAGTGCCGGTGGCCTGGCCGCTCGCAGCCGCGCTCGCGGCGAGCACCACGCGGCTGCGCATCGGCGTCGGGCCGCTTCCGCTTCCCCTCGTCCATCCGCTTCGCGTCGCGGAGGACGCCGCCACCCTCGACGGGATCTCGGCCGGGCGCTTCGAGCTCGCGGTCGGACTCGGTGCGCACCCCGAAGCCTTCGATGCGTTCGGTGTGCCGCCGGCCGAGCGCGTCGCGCGTTTCGAAGACGCGCTCGCCCTGTTGCGTGCGGCCTTCGGCGAGGGTCCGATCGAAGAGGGCGGCCTGATCCACGATGCCGCCGGGATCGATCTTCACCCCAAACCGGTTCAGCGTCCCGGGCCGCCGCTCTGGATCGGAGCCACCGCGCCAGCAGCGATCGCGCGGGCCGCGCGGCTCGGCGACGGGATGCTCTGTCAGAGCGAACCGGCCGCGCGGGCCTTCGTTGCAGCGCGGAACGCCGAATCCCCCGGGCTTCGGCCGATCCGGATCGCGTTGTTGCGGGACGCCGCCGATGACGACGCCTCGTTGATCGCGGCTGCTCGCTCGTTCGGAGATCTCGGGGCGGCTCGGTCCGAAATCACACTCGACCTCGTGCTCTGTGCGGGATCCACGGGCGACGCGCCTGCGGGGCGGCTGGCCGGGCTCGCTCGCTCGCTCGCCGCACTCGCCGATTCAGAGGGCACACCGCCCGCTCGCGCGGTCGACTGAGACGGCGGCCCGAAACGACGCGAGGCAGCGCCGCGAGGGGCAACGCGGAGCGGAAGTCACGCACAGCCGCGGGGCCGGAAGGCCGCGGCGAG
>CAZDHU010000201.1:0-11102 GCA_964505355.1 uncultured Myxococcaceae bacterium
GCCGAACCTGCTCATCGCCTCGGCACATTCGAGTCACAGCTACCGCAGCGGAACGAATCTCTACTTCACGTTCGTGGCACGACCGGCCGATCGCGCGGAGATGGCAGCGACCTATCGGGAGTGCTGGCGACGCACGATGGACGCGACCCTCGCCGCCGGCGGTGGCATCGCGCACCACCACGGCATCGGACGCGTGCGCAGCGCGTTTCTCGGCCGCGAGATCGGTGCAAGCGGCGTCGACGTCCTCCGGCGCGTGAAGCACGCGCTCGACCCCGACGGACTGCTCAACCCGGGCGTGCTGCTGCCCGCGAGCGGCGCCGTCTGACGCTCGATACGCCATGGCGCCCGAGCACCTGCTGGCGCTCGACCTCGGGACCACGAGCGTGCGGGCGCTGGTCGTTCACGCGGACGGAAGCGTGCGCGCACGCGCGCAGCAGCCGCTCTCGACCCGCTTCCCGTCCGCCGGGCTCGTCGAACAGGATCCCCGCGAGATGGTCGAGTCGAGCCTCGACGTGTTGCGCGCTGCGCTCGGCCGGGCAGGACTGCGCGGCGAAGACATCAGCGGACTCGGCATCGTCACCCAGCGCGCGACCGCGATCGCCTTCGACGCGCGAAGCGGCGAGCCGCTCGCACCGGCGATCGGATGGCAGGATCAGCGGGCCGTGCGATGGATTCCGCGCTGGCGTGCGCGCGGGCTTCCGCTGACGGCCCAATCCGCGGCGGCGCGCTTCGCCTTTCTGCTCGCGGAAAACGAGGCCGTGCGCGCGGCGGCGCGCGCCGGATCCCTTCGTCTGTGCACCCCCGAGAGCTGGCTCGCCTTTCACCTCTCGGATGGCGCGCGCTTCGTGACCGAGCCGGGCGAAGCGTCGTGCACGGGACTCTTCGATGCGACACGCGGCGACTGGAACGAAGCGATCTGCGACGCGATCGGCATCGATCTCCGCTGGCTCGCGATCGTGGTGCCGTCGAGTGCGGTGATCGGAACGACGCATCCGACACTCGCCGGTGTCGGCGTTGCGATCGCGGCGCTGGCCGGCGATCAGCAGGCCGCGTCCTTCGCCCACGGCGTTCACGCGGCGGGCGACGCGCGACTCACTCTCGGCACCGCCGCAATGCTCGAACGACACACCGGCGACCGTCCGGCGCGCGCGCCGCGCGGCGCGTTCCCGCTCGCGCTCTGGCGTCTCGGCGATGGCACGAACTCGTTCTGCATCGAAGGGCACGTCGCCACCGCCGGTGCGGCCGTCGAATGGATGGCGTCGATCGGCCTGCTGCCCGCGGCCGACGCACTCGACTCGGTCGCGGCGCGCGCGACGAGCAGCGAGGGCGTCTTCTTTTTGCCCGCGCTGCAGGGGCTCGCGACGCCGTGGCTCGCCGGCGAGGTGCGCGGCGCGATCGGAGGTCTCACGCGAGGCACCGGAGCGCCGCAACTCGCGCGTGCACTGATCGACGGCATCGCCCATCGCTGCACCGACGTCTGCGACGCACTGGCGATCGACGATCGGCCGCTCCCCGTCGACGGCGGGCTCGCGCGAAGCCAGATGCTGCTGCAGGCGATCGCGGATCTCGGCGGTCGAAGCGTGCGGCGCGCGACCGAGCCGGAGCTGACGGCGATGGGCGGTGCGCTGCTGGCCGGTCTCGCGACCGGACTCCTGCCCGACCGTTCGACCTGTCGCGCGATCGTGTCGTACGAAACACCGATCGAGCCCCGGATCTCCACCAGCGTGCGCGCGGCCGCTCGTGCGCGCTGGCGCTCGATCGTCGATCACGCCCTCGAAGGCCCGTGAACGGGCGCGGCGGGGATCAGAGAAAGATCGGCCAGAACGCGTTCAGCAACAGTCCGATCACGAACAGCCCGCCCGCGAGCCGCGTCGCGAGAAACGACCAGGCGACGAACCAGAGCGGCCAGATGGGGTAGTTCTCGGGCTTCTCCGCCGGCTTCGGCTGCCCGTGCACGCGAATCACCTGCCAGCATCGAGGCAGTGCGCCGAAGGTGAGCAGCGACCAGACGCCGAGCGTTCCCGTCCCCACCAAACAGAGCACGAGCGCGAAGAAGGCGACGAAGAGCGTCTGATTCAGAAACAGCGCGCGCTCTTTGCCGAGTACGACCGGCAGCGTGCGAATGCCTTTCGCGGCATCCGCTTCGAACTTGTCGACGTGCTTTCCGACCAGCACGGCCGTCACCAGCAGGGCATAGGGCAGACTGGCCACGAAGACCCACGGCGGCAGCACGCCGGTGGTGACGAAGTAGCTGCCACCGATCATCAACGGCCCCCAGACGAAGGCCACGCCGGGTTCGCCGAGGCCGCGGTGCTTGAGCTTCACGGGCGGTGCGACATAGCCGACGCTGACGAAGAGCCCGGCGAGCGCAAAGGCCACGACGGGCCACCCTCGCTCGCGCGCAAGGGCGATCAGGAGGACGAGATCGACGAGATTGGTGACGGCAATCGCCGCCAGCAGGCCCGTCTTCGAGATCAATCCCGAAAGAATGGGATGCGGCGCGTACTGACCGCGCACGTACTCCGCGCTGTCGACGCCACCCAGCAGATCGTAGTAGTCGTTGATCATGTTGTTCGCGGCGTGGGCGACGACGAGCCCGAAGAGCGCGAGCGCAAAGAGGTCCCAGCGCGCCGCAGCAGGGCTCGGCCCGGCCACCGCGAGCAAACCACCGATCGCACCCGACGTGATCGTCATCGGAAAGACGCTGGCCCGAACGATCAGCAGCCACTTCGACACCGGATCCATCGGGCGATCGGCGGACAGGTTCTGCGTGGTCAGCACCTGCTTCCAGTTGTCGAGGACGGTGGCCATCGATTCCTCCGCTGCGGTACGCGGTCGATCACGCCGGCGTTCGTCGTCGGCGGTGCGTTCGGGCGGTCGCTCAGGCGAGCCCGCCGGAGAGACCGCGGTCGGGCCGCCGGCCCGGCACTGCGACGTCGCCCGCGGGGTGCGACGCGCGAACATTCGCGCAGGACGAGCGGAAGCGCCGCCGGCTCACCGGTCACGGTGCTCCGGTCGAGCCGTCGCGGTCGCGCCCGCTTCGGCCACGACCCGAGCGTGCCACCGCACTCGCGTGGCCGTTGCGAGGCCCGACACGACGCCACTCACCGCCCCGTGCACGAAGAGGCGAGTGCGACCGGGATCGAACGATCAGCCTTCGACGCGATTTCGTCCGAGCTGCTTGGCGCGGTAGAGGGCCGAGTCCGCCAGCGCGACGACGGCCTCCCAGTTCGGCGACGCGAGGCCGACGGACGGAAACGCCGCGACGCCCGCGCTCACCGTGACGACGCCGTGCGGCGACGCGCGGTGCGGAAGTCCGAGCGACTCCAGCGTCTGACGTGCTCGCTCGGCCGCGATCCGCACGCCTTCGGGCCCCGTTTCCGGCAGTACGATCAGAATCTCTTCGCCGCCGAAGCGATGAATCGAATCGACGTCACGCTTGGTGCGCTGCAGCGCATCGACGATCCGCCGCAGCGCTTCGTCGCCCGCGAGGTGGCCGTTGGTGTCGTTGTATCGCTTGAAGTAGTCGACATCGAAGAGCGCGAGACAGTACGGACGTCCATAGCGAAGAGAGGTCCCGTGCAGCTGCGCGAGCGAGATCTCCATCGCGCGCCGATTCCCGATCTGCAGCAGCCCGTCGCGCAGCGAGAGCTCTTCGAGTCGTCGATTCGCTTCGACGAGACTGCTGGTTCGTTCGGCGACGATTCGCTCGAGACCGTCGCGCTGGGCTTCCATCTGTGCCGTCGCTGCTCGCAGCAGATCGGTCTGCGTGACGACGCCGACCAGTTTTCCCGTCTCGTCCACCACGGGCACACGCCGAATGCCGTGAACCGAAATCAACGCGACTGCGTCTTCGAGCGTGGCGTCGTACCGCAGCGTGAGCACCGGTGACGACATCACTTCCGACACACGCAGGAGATGCCGCTTCGAGTCTCGCAACACGTCGCGCAGCGCGCGCACCATGTCGCGCTCGCTGACCACGCCCACGGGACGCTCTCGCTCGCAGGCCACCGTGCACGAGAGTTTTCGTGCGTGCATGGCTGCCGCCACCGTCTCGATCGGCGTGTCCGGCGACACCGCCATCACCTGGCGAGTCATCACACGATCGAGTCGGAGCGGTTGAGCGAGCACGGGCGTCTCCTGCCACAGTCGCCGCTTGCATCGGAAAGGTGAGCGCGAGCTTGAGGCGTTCGATGCAATCCGCGCTGGGGATATGCCTCCCGGCGGGGGATCTCCCCCGACGGCAACGCGCATCGCCGCGTCGGATCTGCGCGCCCTCGGCGACGAATTCGACCGTCGTCCCGAGCGGCCCCTCGAGCCACTCCTCCGACGTTTCTCTTCCTCTCGCTTACGAAGAAACACGTTCTCGTTTTTTGTTTCACGGATTCGGATTCGACACAAATGCGGAGCCGAGATCGAGCCGAGGTGATGTGATGACGTGCGGAACGAGTCACGAGGAAAGGACGCTTCGCGTCGGTGCTCGAACGCTTCGAGAGGAAGTCGGACGCTCTCGCTTCGGTCATCGTGTCATCGCCTGCGGCGGATGACACGATGACCGAAGCTGTCGCGAAGCCGCGTGATCGGCCTGCGGCCGATCGCTCAGAGCTCTTCCTCCTCGTCGACGGGTTTCATGTACACGGGGTGCGGGGCATAGGCGGGCCCGCCGTGCCAGCCGGGAATTTGGGCTGCCTGCGCGAGCCAGGACTCTGCGACGGACTCGTCGACGAGCACGGTGTTTCCGTCGAACGCCTCGGCGATCGCGTCCCACAGCTCGCGTCCGCCGCTGTTCCACCATTCCGGCGCGGGGTTCTCGAACTCGACCGCCAGCTTCACCATCGCACACCTCCCCATCGGCATCGTTTCGCCGCACGACCTCGTTCTCGCGACGAACACGCCCTCCTGTCCGTCGATCCCTCGATCGCCCGTCCGGCGATCGCTCGATCTCGTCGCGCAGCGGCGAGAGACACGGTGCGCTTTCGAAGCGATCGGCTCAAGGGGTCGGACCCGGATGGCCGACGAGAGCTTTGCACGGGCGCCGGCCGAGAGATGCGGGAGAAGCATGAAGACGATCTTGCTCGCCGATGACGAGGAGAACCTGCGTCTTCTCCTGCGCACGACGCTCGAAAGCCCGGAGTGGCGCATTCTCGACGTCGGCGATGGCGCCAGCGCACTCGCCACGGCGACGCGAGAACTTCCCGACGTGATCGTGCTCGACTGGATGATGCCCGGGATGACCGGCATCGAAGTCGCACGCCGTCTGCGCGCGAAGCCCGACACGGCATCGATTCCGGTCATCTTGCTCACCGCGAAGGGACAGGCGGCGGATCGCGCGGTCGGGCAGGAGCTCGGTGTCGCCGGCTATCTCGTCAAGCCGTTCAGTCCGCTCGAACTGCTCGAACGGATCGAATCGATTCTCGGATGAGCGACGGAGCGGGTGAGATCGAGGATCCGCTCTCGCCCGACGAAGGGCTGCAGTCGCAGCTCGATGCCGCCCGATCCCAGCTCGCCGTCTACGCGCGCGATCTGCGCAGCCTGCTCGGACGCGAACGCGAGAAGTCGGCCGGACTCGCGGCCGCGCACGAACAACTGCGCAGCTATGCGCGCGACCTGCGCGGCGCGCTCGAAGCCGAACGCGCGCGCGCGCGCGAACTCGAACAAACGCACATCGACACGCTGATGCGATTGACCCGCGCGGCGCAGTACCGCGACGAAGAGACCGGGGGACACATCCAGCGCATCGCGCACTACGCGCGAACACTCGCCTTGCGACTCGGACTCTCGGCCGCCGATGCCGAGCGGATCTATCTCGCGGCGCCGATGCACGACATCGGAAAGATCGGCGTACCCGATGCGGTGCTCCACAAGGCCGGGCCGCTCAACGACGACGAGTGGCGCGAAATGCGCCGCCACCCCGGCATCGGCGCGAGCCTGCTTCGCGGATCGGCATCGCCACTCGTCGAAACGGCGCGGGTGATCGCGCTGACACACCACGAACGCTGGGATGGAACCGGCTATCCGCAGGGGCTCAAGGGAGACCAGACGCCGATCGCCGGGCGGATCGTGATGTTCGTCGATCAGTACGACGCGCTTCGAACCTCGCGCTGCTACAAGCCGGCCGTCGACCACGAGAAGACACGTGAGATCCTGACCGAGGGCGACGGTCGCACGATGCCCTCGCACTTCGATCCCGAGCTCGTCGAGGCGTTTCGCTCGGTGCACGAAGAGTTCGCGGCGATCCATGACCGCATTCGCGACTGAGCATCGTTCCGCCGCTGCGTGGCGGCAGGTGCGCGCCGAGCTGGCCCCCGGCTGGTGTCTGGCTCTCGCGATGGTGCAGAGCGGGCTCGCGCTTTCTCACTTCGCCCACCCCGACGGCGAGACGGCCGCGCAGGCCGCGGCGACGACGGTCGTCCTCGCGGGCGCGGCGGCGGGCGCGGCACTGGCGATCCACCGGGGCTGGATCACGGGCATCGCGGTGGCGCGCACGGTCGCCACGCTCGCGCTGCTGGCGCCACTCGCCGAGACGCTGCAGCTCCACCTGACGGGCGATCCGCGCGATGCCATTCATCTCGCCTTCGTCCTCTTCGTCGCCACGCTCGGTGTCCTCGCGCGTTCGACGCTGATCGTCTGTTGTCTCCTCTCACTCGCCGGCGTCGGCAGCGTGTGGGCCACGGCCGGCGATTCGACCGGCTGGGCCGACGCGACGGCGCTGGTGGCTCAGGTCGGCGCGCTGTCGCTCCTCGCGCACGTCCTGATCGAGCGCGCACTCGTGAGGCTGGTCGACTCGCGCGTGAAAGAGGGCTCGACGGGCCGGCGAGAGGCGAACCCGGCGCGGCCGGCGACGTCGGCGCCGGCACCGGCGCCACGACACGAGAGTCGGATGCAACATCTCGCCGACGCCACGCTCGAAGGCATCATCGTCCACCGCACGGGAAGGATCACCGAGGCCAACGCCGCGGCCGCTTCGCTGCTCGGTCGCCCCCGGGAAGATCTGGTCGGCTCGACGCTCGGTGACTTCGTCAAACGGTTCGACGACTTCGTCTCGTCGGCCGAAGACGATCGACGCGGCCCGGGCGGTTCGGCCTTCGGCCGCACCTGGCAGGGTTTCGTGATGCGCGAAGATGGCAGCACGACGCCCGTCGACGTCGCGGTGCGCACCGTTCCGATCGACGGCGAGATGCTGTCGGTGACGCTCCTTCGCGACATCACCGAACAGGTGCGCGCGGAGTCCGCCCTGCGCCAGCGACTCGCGATGGACGAACTGATCACCAGCATCTCGAGCGAGTTTCTGGGGCTTCCGGCCGAGCAGGCCGATCAGGCGGTCGTTCGCGCCCTCGCCGGGATCGCGACGTTCATTGGAGGCGACCGGGCGAGCCTTTCCGTCTTCGACGAAGACCAGGCGACGATGCGCTGCACCCACGAGTGGGTTTCGCCGGGCCTCGCCACCGTTCAGGGGCTCGTGATCGACGGGTCCGATCCGGCGGATCGCTGGTGGATGCAGCACATGCGCCGCATCGAACCGATCTGTCTCGCGAACGTCGCCGACGAGATCCCGCCGCAGTCCGGCAACGCGGGCCAGTGGCTGATCGATCGCGGAATGCGATCGCTGCTCGCGGTTCCGATCGTGCAGCACGGACGGGTTCGCGGCACCGTGACCTGCACCTCGGCGGGTTCGCTTCGCAGCGTCGGCAGCGACGCCATCGCGCTGCTGCGAATCGTCGGCGAACTCTGCTTCGGCGCGCTGTCGCACGCGCGCGCGCAGCACGCATTGCAGGCGAGCGAAGCGCGGAAGGCCGCGATTCTCGAAAGCGCCCTCGACTGCATCGTTTCGATGGATGCGAGGGGGCGCGTGACGGAGTTCAATCCGGCCGCGGAGAAAGCCTTTGGCTGGTCGCGCGAAGAAGCGATCGGACGCGATCTCGCCGAGCTGATGATCCCGCTCGCCGTGCGCGAGGCCCATACCTCCGGGCTCCGGCGATTCCTCGAAAGCGGCGCCACGAACGTGATCGGCCACCGCATCGAGGTTTCGGCCATGCGCCGAGACGGGGGCGAGTTTCCCGTCGAACTCGCGGTGGTGGCGACCGTGATCGACGAAGAGACGATCTTCACCGCCTACCTCCGAGACATCACTCAGCGGCGGGAGATGGAGCGATTGCGCGACGAGCTGGTGGCCACCGTCAGCCACGAGCTGCGAACGCCTCTGACCAGCTTGCGCGGCTTCACCGAACTGCTCATGAAGCGCGACTTCCCGCTCGATCGAAAGCGAAAGTTTCTCGCGGTGATCCACAACGAGACCATTCGCCTGACCAAACTGGTGAACGACTTCCTCGATCTCAAGCGACTCGAGAGCGGCGCCGAGAAACTGCGCACCGAGCGGTTCGACGTGGTGACGCTGCTCGAAGACACCGTCACGCTCTTCCGTCGCGACGATCTTCCGCACGTCTTCGAGCTGGAGATCGGCGACGATCTGACGTTCGTGCGTGGAGACCCCGACCGTACGCGTCAGATCCTCGCCAACCTCGTTTCCAATGCCGTCAAGTTCTCGCCGGACGGCGGTCGGGTGACGATCGACGCGCGACGCGACGGAAACTGCGTCGTGGTCTCGGTTCGCGATCACGGGATCGGCATGAACGAACAAACCATCGCCAGCCTGTTCCGCAAGTTCTTCCGCGCCGACAACGCCGAAACCCGCAGCATCGGAGGCACCGGCCTCGGGCTCGCGCTGGTGAAGGAGATGGTCGAACAACAGGGAGGACGCGTTTCGGTGACCAGCGCTCCGGGCGCCGGCAGCACCTTCTCGTTCACGCTGCCCGTGGCGGGTTCGAACGCCGACGAGAAACCGGACCTCGATCCCGACGACCTGTCCTACGCCCGGCCCGTGCGCTCGCACTGAGCGCCCGCACCGGCTGCGATCAACGGCCGCGCTCGATCCACTTCTCGGCCGCGACGATTCGCCGATCGAGCTGCGCCTCGGTCGCTTCGTCGACCCGCCGGATCCCGGCGCGGCGATTGAGCTCGCGATTCACGTCGACGAACGGAAGCCGGCGCGCACGCGCGATCAGGCGGGCGAGTTCCGCGTTGCGCTCGCGCAGGAGACGACGTCGTTCTCGCGCCGGCAGTTCGGGCGCGAGCGTGTCGCGCGGTTCCGCGACCGGCGCGGGCTCCGCGGTCGACGGCGACCGCGACCCACTCGCCGCGATCGGCCGTCCCTCGGCGTCGAGCGCGACCGCGGAGATCGGCGCGAAGAGCGAGAGCTGCGGTTCGCTTCTCTCGCGCGCAGGCGGAGCGATGCCGCCGGCGCCCGGTCCCGCGAACGCATCGTCGTCGCGTTCACTTCGAAGCGAGTGGCGTCGCGTCGCTTCGACTTCGCTCGCGAAACGTCGCAGTCGCGGATCATCGGGAATGAAGACGAACGCGCGATCGAGTGCGCTGCCCGTGGTCACCCGAACGAATCGTCCCACCGCCTGGCGAAAGAAGAGATCGGTGACGGTATTCGTCGCGTAGACGCCGACGGCGAGCCGCGGAATGTCGACGCCCTCCGAGACCATTCGCACGGCGACCAGCCAGGGCGCGTCTCCCGCCGCGAAGACCGCGATGCGCCGCGAGGCCGCGGGATCGTCGGACGTCGCCACCGCCGCCACCACACCGAGGCGCTCGCGCAACGAGCGCGCGATCCCTCGCGCGTGAGCCTGATCCATCGCGATCGCCATCGCACCCGCGCGCGGGTCGAGCCGGCGGCAGTCTTCGAGCTGCCGGTGCGCCCGCTCGAGCTCGGCCGGCAGCCACTCGCCCTGCAACGACAACGCCGTGCGCAATCGCTGACTCGCGCGCGCCGCATCGAGCGCATCGTCGAAAGTGGCGGATTCGTTCGAGCCATCGGCCGCGGTCCATTCCATGCGACCCGCGATTCGCGGAAACTCGACCGGACGTACCACGCCCGATTCGGCGAGCGCGTGACCATAGTCGTATTCGAAGTCCGGTTCGACGCGATCGTCGGCGTATCGGACGAATGGGATCGGGCTCGCGTCCGAGCGAAACGGCGTTCCCGAAAGCGCGATCCGCCGCGCCGCGACGTCGAAGGCGAGCCGACAGCCATCGCCCCAGGCACGGCTTTCTCCCGCGTGATGAATCTCGTCGAGCACGACGAAGGCGTCGCGGGCGAGCCCGCGCAGCGCCCTCGCGCTGCTCGACACCTGCTGATACGTCGTCACGATGCCGTGAAGATCGGCGGGCAATCGCCCCGCGCGCCCCGACCAGCCGGGATCGAGATGAACGCCGAACGCGTCTGCCGCCTGCGCCCACTGGGTTCGCAGGTGCTGCGTCGGAACCACGACGATCAACCGCTTCACCGCGCCGGCCTCGAACGCGCGTCGCGCCGCTGTCAACGCGAACGCCGTCTTGCCCGCACCCGGCGTCGCGACCGCGAGAAAGTCGGCGTGCGGATGGGATTCGAGTCGTTCGAGCGCGCGCTGCTGCCAGAGGCGAAGCGCCGCCGGCCCCGCAGACCGCGGCACGGGGTTGCCGTCTCGTGCACACCGCGTTCGCTCGGGCGCAGCGCGCGTGGCAGTCGACCGGGGCCGTCGTGAAGTCGGAGGTACGCTCGTCGTCGACATGAGTCCGGTGTGCGTTCGGTGGCCGGCGAAGTAGCAACCTCGACGATCCGCGTCGAGACTTGACGAATCGCCGCGAGTGCGGCGGCGCAACGCGTTCACCCGGGAAGATGCGCGGGGCCGGCGATGGGAGCGAAGCTCCCGCGGCACTCACTGCGTGGCGAGGCCGCGTCGAGAGAGGATCGTCTTCACTTCCGCCGTCCCGTCGGCAGAACCCGCGAGAGATCCGGTGGCCGGGATCAGGTTCACCATCCGACAGCCGGCTTCGACGTAGGGCTGCACGAAGTCCGCGACCTGCTCGGGCGTCCCGAACGCGCAGTAGCGTTCGAACGGGCCGAACGGAAGCCGATAGAACGATTCCATGTCCGCCGCGAGTCGGGCACGAGCCTCGTCGCGACGATCTCCGAAGCAACACCAGATCTCCATCGTGTGCAGCCAGTCCGGAACCTCGCGGCCCGACGCTTCCGACAGCTCGCGCACGCGCGCCGTCGC
>CAZDHU010000202.1:0-3637 GCA_964505355.1 uncultured Myxococcaceae bacterium
GTGCTCGGCCTCGGCGAGAAGCAGACCTATCTCGCGAGCGACATCCCCGCGATCCTGCCCTACACGCGACAGATGCTCTTCCTGGAGGACGGCGAGTTCGCGGTGCTGTCCGAGGATGGCGCGCAGCTGCTCGATCGCGACGGCCGGCCGATCGATCGCGAGCCGAAGCAGATCCAGTGGGATCCCGTCGCGGCCGAACTCGGCGGCTACGACCGGTTCATGCAGAAGGAGATTCACGAACAACCGCGCGCGATCACCGACACGATCGGTACGCGCATCGACGCCGCCACCGGGGCGATCGATCTCGACGGAATCGATCTCTCGTCGGCGCGCGTCGAGAAGATCCAGCGGATCGCGCTCGTCGCCTGCGGCACTGCGTGGCACGCCTGTCTCACCGGCAAGTACATGATCGAGCAGCTCGCGGGGATTCCCTGCGAAGTCGATCTGGCGAGCGAGTTTCGCTACCGCGGGCCGATCCTCGACCCGAACGTGCTGATCGTGCCGGTGTCCCAGTCCGGCGAGACGGCCGACACGCTGGCGGCGCTGCGCGAGGGCAAGGCGAAGGGATCGCGCGTGCTCGCGGTCTGCAACGTCCGTGATGCGACGATCGCGCGCGAGAGTCACGACGTGCTCTACACGCACGCGGGCCCCGAGATCGGCGTTGCGTCGACCAAGGCGTTCACCACGCAGGTCGTGGCGCTCTACATGCTGGCGGTCAAGCTCGGCATCGCGCGCGGTCGCATCGGCCCCGACGAAGCCCATCGACGCGTCGAGGATCTGCTCCGCCTGCCGCGACTGGTCGAGAAGACGCTGCTGCTCGACGCGCCGATCCGCGAGATCGCGCAGAAGTACATGCACGCTTCCGATTTTCTCTTCCTCGGCCGCGGTGTGATGGTGCCGATCGCCTTCGAAGGCGCGCTCAAACTGAAAGAGATCTCGTACATCCACGCCGAGGCCTATGCCGCCGGCGAGATGAAGCACGGGCCGATCGCGCTGATCGACGAAAAGATGCCGGTGGTCGTGATCGCGACGAAGAGTCCGATCTACGACAAGGTGGTTTCGAACCTCGAACAGGTGCGTGCTCGCGAGGGCATGGTGATCGCGATCGCGACCGAAGGCGACGAGGCGATCCGCGGCAAGACCGACGACGTCGTCTACGTGCCCGATCTCGGCGAGTACCTGACGGCGGTGCTGGTCACCGTCCCGCTCCAGTTCCTCGCGTATCACGTGGCGACGTTGAAGGGAACGGACGTCGACAAACCGCGAAATCTCGCCAAGAGCGTGACCGTCGAGTGAGCGGGGCGCCGGGCGCCGATCGCCGAGCGTGACGGCGCAGGCGACCGGCGGTCGAGCCAGGCCGGTTTGGGCGCCCCCGTCGCGCGACGTTCACGGGCGCTGGATCGTCTTCAGGTACTCGATCAGCACGAGGAGTCGACCGCGCACGACCTCGTCGGGGTCCGTCGACGAGGGCACCGGATCCTGAAGCAAACGCCCCCAGACCGGCATCTCGCGCGTTCCGTGGGCGGCCGTATCGAAGCGGCCGTCGATCCAGCCCGAGATTTCGGCTTCGGGGAACGAACCGTTGCGGCGGGCGGCGATGCGCGTCAGATCGGCGGGGGCTTTCTTCAACGCCGCGGCGACCGGCCCGTCGCCTTCGCCGGACGTGCCGTGACAGGATGCGCACGACTGCCGGAACAACTCGGCTCCGAGCGGAGCGAGTACCGATTCGCCGGGTGCAGAGCCTGCGGGCGGTACGGCCGCCGCGACGACCGAGATGGCCGCGCCGGCGATGACCCACGCGAATCGATCCATCGCATTTCCCCCTCTTCGTTCGACGCGCCGACCGTAGCGCTCTTGAGTGGCCGGCGGCTTCGTCGTAGCCTGCGGACGCAATTCCGTTTCGTCCACACGCCGCCTGCTCAGGAGCCGAGCGCCTTGCCGGCCGATCTTCACCGCAGCGAACTTCTCGAAGGTCTGAACGACGAGCAACGTCGTGCCGTCGAGACCACCGAGGGGCCGGTA
This sequence comes from uncultured Myxococcaceae bacterium, assembly GCA_964505355.1. Classification (GTDB taxonomy): domain Bacteria; phylum Myxococcota_A; class UBA9160; order UBA9160; family UBA9160; genus CAZDHU01. Next base: position 2,023 of record CAZDHU010000202.1, read on the forward strand.
CTCGTGCTCGCCGGGGCCGGCAGCGGCAAGACGCGCGTGCTCACTCATCGGCTCGCCCATCTCGTCGGCGTTTGCGGAATCCCCGCCGAGAACCTGCTGGCAGTGACGTTCACGAACAAGGCTGCCGGCGAGATGCGGGAGCGCGTGCAGAAGATTCTCGGCCCCGCCAGCGACGGGCTCTGGGTGACGACGTTTCACAGTGCGTGCGTGCGCATCCTGCGCCGCGACATCGGACATCTCGGCGTCTCGCGCGGGTTCGTCATCTACGACGAAGACGATTCGCTCGGCCTCGTGAAGGAAGCGGTTCGGCGCAAGGGGCTCGATCCGAAGGTTCACGAGCCGAAGCACTTTCGCTGGCGGATCGATCAATGGAAGAACGCGGCCGTGCTGCCCGCGACGGCCGCCGAGACCGCGCGCGGCCTCGACGACGAAATGGCCGCCGAGATCTACGCCGGTTATCAGCGGCTGCTGGCCGACGCCGGAGCCCTCGATTTCGGCGATCTGATTTTGCAGACCGTCCAGCTCTTCGAACGATTCCCCGAGGTGGCGGCCTACTATCGGCGACGCTGGCAGTACGTGCTGATCGACGAGTATCAGGACACGAATCACGTGCAGTACCGGCTGGTGAACCAGCTCGCCTGCGAACACCGGAATCTCTGTGTGGTCGGCGATCCGAACCAGGCGATCTACGGCTGGCGCGGGGCCGACGTGCGGAACATTCTCGACTTCGAACGCGACCATCCCGACGCGACCGTGATTCGTCTCGAACGAAACTACCGCTCGACGCAACCGATCCTCGAAGCGGCGTCGGCCGTGGTCGAGAACAATCGAGATGGCAGCGCGCTTCGCCTGCGCACCGATCGGACCGACGGTGAACGGATCCGGCTCCATCGCGCGTTCGACGACCGAGACGAGGCGCAGCTCGTGGTGCGCGAGATCCTGACGGCGGCGCGAGACCAGGGCCGACCGTTCGGCGAGTTCGCGATCTTCTACCGGACGAATGCGCAATCGCGGCCGTTCGAAGAAGCGCTGATGGCGTACGACGTGCCCTATGCGGTGGTCGGCGGCGTGCGGTTCTACGACCGGGCCGAGGTGAAGGATGCGCTGGCGTATCTCCGGCTGCTGGTGAATCCGGCCGACGCGATGGCGCTCGAGCGCATCGTGAACGTGCCCGCGCGCGGCATCGGCAAGACCACCGTCGAGCGCGCGAAAGCCTTCGCGGCGGCGCACGGCACCCCGTTGCTCGAAGGGCTGCGCGCGGCGGCCGAAGCTCCGGACGCCGGTCGCTCGGGAGCGCGCGTTCGCGCGTTTCTGGAACTCGCGGCGTCGCTGCGCGACGAAGTGCTCGCGCTCGCGCCGGCCGAAGCAATTTCGCGAACGCTCGAGCGCACCGGCTATCTCCGCGCGCTCGAAGCGCAGGCGACGCCGGAAGCCGAGAACCGGCTCGAGAACCTGCGCGAACTGCTCGCGGGCGCCGAGGCCTTCGAGCGCGAAAACGCCGCCGCCACCGACCCCGAACGGTCGCTACTGAGTCTCTACCTCGATCAGGTCGCGCTGGTTTCCGATCTCGACGCCTTCGAGGGGGGGCGCGACCGTGTCTCGATGATGAGCGTCC
>CAZDHU010000203.1:0-21813 GCA_964505355.1 uncultured Myxococcaceae bacterium
GTTCGTCCTGCGACAGTGGATGTCCAGCCGCTGGTTTCTCGATCAGGTTGACCGCGTGAAGGGTCAAACGGACATGGCCGAGTACGTCAGCCTCCGCGATCAACGCGCGATGCGCTTCCCGCTCGCGACGCCAGAGTCCCAGGCGGCCATCGGAGTCCAACTTGCAGAGCTGCAGCGGCTCGTCTGGAACAACGAGCGCGAGACGCACACGCTCGCTCACATCCGTGACGAGCTCCTGCCGCGTCTTCTCTCGGGCGAGCTGCCGGTCGACGCGGGCGAGCGCGCAGTCGAGGAGGTCGCGTGAAGCTCGCGCGCATCACCAAGCTTCGTCACCGCGTGTTCCGCGATTTCGCGTGGCCCAGCAACCTCCACGCCTTCGGTCAGTTCAACGTCGTCTACGGCTGGAACGGCTGCGGCAAGACCACGCTTTCGTCACTGCTCACGCTGGTAGAGAAGCGGACCGCCCTCACGGAGGGCGAGCTCGAGCTGGAGTTCGACGGAGCCACCAAGATCACTGGGGCAGACCTCGCGACCAAGGCGGTGCCGCAGGTCCGCGTCTTCAACCGCGACTTCATCAACGCCACTCTGTCGCAGGCGGGCGGAATCGCGCCCATCTACTTCCTCGGCGAAGACAGTGTCGAGAAGCAGGCACAGGTCGACCAGCTCAAGAAGGACCTCGCCTTCGCCAACACCGAGGTGATGGCCGCCCAGACGGAGAAGACGAACGCAGACTCGAAGCTCGACGACTTCTGTAGGGACAAGGCGAAGCTCATCAAAGAGCTGCTGACCACCGGCCACAGCACGGCTTACAACAACTACGACAAGCGACCTTTCAAGCGCGCAGTCCAAGCGCTGAATGCGCAGAGTGCCGAAACGTCGGTCCTCACCGACGAGCAGAAAGCACCCCTGCGTAGTCAGAAGGACGCGCAGCCAAAGTCGGACATCTCGAAGATCAGCGCTCCGTCCATCGACCTCGCTGGGCTCACGACCGAGGTCGAGGCCATCGTCGGTCGCTCCGTGGTCGCGCAGACGCTCAACGAGCTGACGAGCAACGCCAAGCTCGCTGGGTGGGTGCAGCAGGGACTCGTCCTGCACTCGGGCGAGCACGCCTCCAACACCTGCCGCTTCTGCCAGCAGCCGCTCCAGGCCATGCGGCGCGCTGCGCTCGAAGCGCACTTCAACGACGCCTTCGCAACCTTCCAGAAGGACTTGGCTGCACTCCTCGCGAAGCTGAAAGCGGCCAAGCAGAGCGCGGGCTCGCTGTCGCTACCCGACGCTTCGCGCTTCTACGAGTCGCTCACATCGGAAGTGTCCACCGCGAGCGCGAAGGTGTCGACGGCGCTGTCCGAGACCAATGCCGCGCTCGACGCCCTCATCGCGCGCGTCGAGGCCAAGCGCGACAATCCATTCGCACCCGCCGCCACGGCGGCTCCAACCGCGACGCCGCCGTCCTCGCTCGCCGACGCGGTCGTTGCCCTCAACGCGATCGTTGAGAGGCACAACCAGACCTCGGCGCAGTTCAAGGCGTCGGTTGACGACGCATGCAAGAAGCTAGAAGCATCCTACGTCGCCGAGGCCCATGCCGAGTTCGTTCAGCTCTCCGACGCGGTGACGACCGCGAACACAGCGCTGGAGGACATCAAGGCCAAGCCCGCAGGCATCCAGGCCCAGATCGATGAGCTGGAGCGCGCGATCCTCGAACATCGGCGTCCCGCTGACGAGCTGACCGAGGAACTCCGTGCCTATCTCGGGCGGGACGAAATGCGCTTCGAAGTGAAAGGCACGGGCTACGCCCTCACGCGCGGCGGCCAGCCAGTGTCGCACCTGAGCGAGGGCGAGCGCACGGCGATCGCGTTCCTCTATTTCCTCAAGTCATTGCAGGACAAGACCTTCGACATGAAGAACGGAATCGTCGTCATCGGCGATCCCGTCTCGAGCCTCGACGCCAACGCGCTGTTCTCGGCCTTCGGCTACATGAAGGAACGCACCAAGCAGGCCGGGCAGCTCTTCATCTTCACGCACAGCTTTCCCTTCTTCCGGCTGGTGAAGAACTGGTTCCACCACCTGCCGAAGCAGAGGAGCGCGCAGGTGGAACGTCGCCTCGGTCGGTTCTTCCTGCTTCGCTCTCGCCGGCACACAGACGGCTCGCGAACCAGCGAGCTAGGGCCTCTCGACCCGCTGCTCCAGGAGCACGAGTCGGAGTACCAGTACCTGTTCAAGCGCGTCTACGACGAGGCACATCGCGATGATGTCGTCCAGTTGGAGCATCACTACGGACTGCCCAACGTCGCGCGCCGTTTGATCGAGGCGTTCCTCGCGTTCCGCTTCCCCGAGATGAGCGGCGACCTCGGACCGCGCCTCGACCGCGTGACCTTCGACAACGCGAAGAAGACCCGCATCCTGCGGCTGCTCAATACGTACTCGCACGCAGGAGCGATTTCCGACCCTGAGCACGACCTCTCGCTCCTCGCCGAGACGCAGCCCGTGCTGCTCGACGTGCTGGAGTTGATGAAGACGGCCGACAAGGACCACTACGAGGGGCTGGAAAAGCTCGTCGCTCCAGCAGACGGGCTCTCGTCCTCGGCCGAACAGGCCGGCACTGGCGCCAAGCAGGCCGTCGCGGAGGCGGCGCGATGACCTCCGAAGCGCCCAAGGGGGAGCTGGTCCTCTACGAGACTGACGATGGGCGGACGCGCATCGAGTGTCGCTTCGAGGGCGACACGATTGGGCTCACGCAGCTACAGCTCGCAGAGCTGTTCGAGACCAGCGTCCCCAACATCAACCTCCACCTGAAGGCCGTGTACGAGGAGGTAGAGCTCGACGAAGGGGCAACCATTAAGCCGTACTTGATAGTTCGAGCCGAGGGGAAGCGCTCCGTTCCCCCGCGGGTGCTGCAATGACGAAGGCCAGGGGGAAGCCTCGCGCGAGTAAGGGAGAGGTTATGACCACCCGGCGCAAGAGCGGCGAGACGCACGTCGTTGAGTGGAAGGAGTCGTGGCGCGACGAGTACCTGAAGTGGCTCTGCGGCTTCGCCAACGCCGCCGGCGGTACGCTCATCATCGGGATGAACGACAAGGGCGAGCCTGTCGGTGCAGGTGACGCGGATCGCCTGCTGGTCGATCTGCCCAATAAGATCCGCGACACACTCGGTCTCGTGGTGCCGGTGCGCGCCGTCACCAAGAAGGGCAAGGACCTCGTCGAGGTCGTCGTCGAGGCCTCGCCGACGCCCATCAGCTACAAAGGCGAGTACCACGTCCGCTCGGGCAGCACGAAGCAGCAGCTCACGGGCAACGCGCTCTCGACGTTCCTCCTCCGCAAGTTCGGCCGCACCTGGGACGGCGCGCCTGTGCCGAACGTGGCAGTCAAGGACCTGAGCGCCGAAGCCTTCAAGCGCTTCAAAGCCTACGCGCGCAACAGCGATCGCATGCCGCCGGGCTCGCTGTCGGCGAGCCGCGCCGAGCTCATCGAGCGCCTCCGCTTGACCGAGACGGGGATGCTCAAACGCGCGGCCCTGCTGCTCTTTCACGAAGATCCCGAGCGCTGGGTCACCGGCGCGTGGGTGAAGATCGGCATGTTTCGCGGTGGCGCGGACCTCGCGTTCCACGACGAGGTCCACGGGGATCTGTTCACGCAGATGGACAAGACCCTCGAGCTTCTCCACACGAAGTACATGGTGGCGTGGATCAGCTACCGAGGCGTCGCGCGCCGCGAGACGTTCCCAGTGCCCCGCGACGCCTTGCGCGAGGCGCTGCTGAACGCGCTCATCCACAAGGACTACAGCTCGGGAAACCCAATCCAGATCCGCGTCGAGACCGACAGCCTCTCGATTTTCAACTCCGGCCCGCTGCCGCCGTCGTGGACCGTGGAGACCTTGCTCGGCAAGCACAACTCGCAGCCGCACAACCCCGACATCGCCAGCACGTTCTTTCGCACGGGGCTCATCGAGGCATGGGGCCGTGGCTACGAGCGCATCGCCGAGGCATGCCGCGAACAGGGCACGCCCGAGCCGACGGTCGAGTCCGACGGCAACGGCGTTCGCATCCAGTGGGCCTGGGTTAACCCGACGTCGGATGCTGACCGCATCCGTCCTCCGACGGGGGATCAAGTCGGGGATCAAGTCGGGGATCAAGTCGGGAATCAAGTCGACCGCATGCTCGAGGCCTTCACGGGCACGATGAGCCGCGATGACTTGCTAGCCGCGATCGGCCTCGAGGGGCGCAGAAGCTTCTCGGAGCGCTACCTCAGGCCCGCCATCGCTGCCGGCCTCGTCGAGATGACCATCCCCGACAAGCCGAACAGCCGCTTGCAAAAGTATCGACTCACTGATGCAGGCAGGGCCCGCCTCGCCGCGATCAGGAAGGGCGTGAAGTGACCGCCTTCACCGAATCTGTCGTCGAGCAAGCGGCCCTCGCCTGGTTCGAGGCGCTCGGGTACACGATCACGGGAGGGCCCTCGATCGCGCCCGGCGAGCCTGGCCAGGAGCGGCGGACCTACGCGGACGTCGTGCTCGACGGTCGCTTGCGCGACGCGCTCGCGCGGCTGAATCCCACGGTTTCACGCGAAGGCCTCGACGAGGCGTTCCGAAAGCTCACGCGGATCTCGTCGCCGCAGCCGGTCGATGCGAACCACGAGCTGCACTACTACCTCGTGAACGGCGTCAGCGTGGAGTATCTGCGCGCCGACGGCACCATCGGCTACGACCCGGTGCGCGTCGTCGACTTCGACGTGCTCGAGAACAACGACTGGCTCGTCGTCAATCAGCTCACCGTCAGCGAGGGCGGCCACAACCGGCGCCCCGACGTCGTCGTGTTCTTGAACGGCCTTCCGATCGCCGTCATCGAGCTGAAGAACGCCGCGAGCGAGAACGCGACCATCTGGAGCGCGTTCCAGCAGCTCCAGACCTACAAGCAGGAGCTGCCGTCGCTCTTCGTTTTCAACGAGCTGCTCGTCATCAGCGATGGGCTCGAAGCGCGCATCGGTACGCTCTCGTCGAACAAGGAGCGTTTCCTGCCCTGGCGCACCATCGAGGGCGAGGCGTTCGCATCGAAGACGATGAGCCAGCTCGAGGTGCTCATCCGCGGCGTGTTCGACAAGCGGCGGCTCCTCGACCTGCTCCGCTACTTCATCGTGTTCGAGGACGACGGGGACACGGCCATCAAGAAGATGGCGGGCTATCATCAGTTTCACGCCGTGGCGCGGGCGCTGGACGCGACGATCTCGGCTTCGCGCCCGCAGGGCGACCGTCGCGTCGGCGTGGTCTGGCACACGCAGGGGTCGGGCAAGAGTCTCACGATGGCCTTCTACGCGGGCCGCGTCGTGCTGCACCCGGCGATGCAGAACCCGACGCTCATCGTGCTTACCGACCGCAACGATCTCGACGAGCAGCTCTTCGGCACCTTCGCGCGCTGCAAGGGCCTCCTGCGCCAGAGCCCCGAGCAAGCGCAGCATCGCGCCCACTTGCGGGAACTGCTCGAGGTCGCCTCGGGCGGCGTGGTCTTCACCACCATCCAGAAGTTCATGCCCGAGACGCGCGGCGACACGTTTCCGCTGCTCTCCGAGCGCTCGAACATCGTCGTGGTCGCTGACGAGGCGCACCGGAGCCAGTACGACTTCATCGACGGCTTCGCGCGCCACATGCGCGACGCCCTGCCGAACGCATCGTTCATCGGCTTCACCGGCACGCCCATCGACGCGGCCGACAAGAACACGCGCTCGGTCTTCGGCGATTACGTCAGCGTCTACGACATCCAGCGCGCGGTCGAAGACGGCGCAACGGTGCCCATCTACTACGAGAGCCGCCTCGCCAAGCTCGAGCTGAAAGAAGAAGAGCGCCCGCACCTCGACGAGGCCTTCGACGAGCTGACCGAGGGCGAGGAGCTAGAAGGGCGTGAGAAGCTCAAGACGAGGTGGTCGGCGCTCGAGGCGCTCGTCGGGACCGACCGGCGCGTGCAGCTCATCGCGAAGGACCTCGCCCGTCACTTCGAAGCTCGCCTCGAGGCCATGGACGGCAAAGCGATGCTGGTCTGCATGAGCCGGCGGATCTGCGTCGACCTCTACAAGGCGCTCACTGCGCTGCGCCCCGACTGGCACGACGAGAGTGACGACAAGGGCGCGATCAAGGTCGTGATGACCGGGTCGGCGTCCGACCCGAGCGACTGGCAACAGCACATCCGCAGCAAGCAGCGCCGCGAGGCGCTGGCCAAGCGGTTCAAGAACCCGAGCGACCCCTTCAAACTCGTCATCGTCCGCGACATGTGGCTCACGGGTTTCGACGCCCCGTGCATGCACACGATGTACATCGACAAGCCGATGCAGGGGCACGGCCTGATGCAGGCCATCGCGCGCGTGAACCGCGTGTTCCGGGACAAGCCCGGCGGCCTCGTCGTCGACTACCTGGGCCTCGCCGACCAGCTCAAGAAGGCCCTGCACACGTACACCGAGAGCGCCGGCCAAGGCGAGACAGCGCTCGACCAGGAGGAGGCCGTGGCGCTGATGCTCGAGCGCTACGAGCAGTGCTCGGACATCTTCCACGGCTTCGACTGGAGCGCTTGGATGAGCAGCTCGCCGGCCGCCCGCCTCTCGGTGCTGCCCGCGGCGCAGGAGCACGTGCTCGCCCAGGAGAGCGGCAAGGAGCGGCTGCTCCAGGTCGTCACCGAGCTTTCGAAGGCGTTCGCGCTCGCCGTGCCACACGACGAGGCGATCCGCATTCGCGATGACGTCGGATTCTTCCAGGCCGTCCGCACGGCCATCGCCAAGACGCAGGTCGGGGACCGGAAAGGCTCCGGCGACATCGACCACGCCATCCGGCAAATCGTCTCGAAGGCGATCGTGAGCGACCAGGTCATCGACATCTTCGCGGCGGCCGGCCTCGAGAACCCCGACATCTCGATCCTGTCGGACCAGTTCCTCGCCGACGTGCGCGGGATGAAGCACCGGAACCTTGCGGTCGAGCTGCTCAGGAAGCTCCTCAACGACGAAGTGAAGGCGCGATCGAAGCACAACCTGGTGCAGGCACGCTCCTTCGCCGACCTCCTCGAGAAATCCGTTCGTCGCTACCAAAACCGCGCCATCGAGGCCGCGCAGGTCATCGAGGAGCTCATCGAGCTCGCGAAGGAGATGCGCGCCGCCCAGAAGCGGGGCGAGGAACTCGGGCTCAGCAGCGACGAACTGGCCTTCTACGACGCGCTCGAGGTCAGCGACACCGCCGTCAAGGTCCTCGGCGACGAGACGCTGCGCACCATCGCGCGCGAGCTGGTCGACACGGTGAAGCACAACGTCACCATCGACTGGACCGTGAAGGAATCTGTCCGCGCCAGGCTGCGTGTCATCGTGAAGCGCATCCTGCGCAAGTACGGCTACCCGCCCGACAAGCAGGAGGCCGCGACGAACACGGTGCTGCAACAGGCCGAGCTGCTGTCGGACTTTTGGACGCTGGGAGCGCGCGGATGAACCTCGCCGCCCTTCAGACGCTCATCGCCCAAGGCGAGTCCGAGACGCTCGAGCTCAAGCGCTCGACCGCCGAGCTGAAGCGCGCCGGCGAGACGCTCTGCGCCTTCCTGAACGGCGAGGGCGGCAAGGTGCTGATCGGCGTCGCACCCGACGGCAAGCTCGTGGGCCAGGAGGTCGCCGACATCACGCTCCGCGACATCGCGGCGATGCTCGGCCGCTTCGAGCCGCCAGCACGCGTCGAGATGAGCCGCGTGGACGTCGAGAACGGTCGGCAAGTGATCGTGCTCGAGGCCGTACCGTCGCGACAGTTCGCGCCGTTCGTCTTCGAGTCGAAGCCGTACAAGCGTGTGGGCTCGACCACCACGGTGATGTCGCAGGAGGAGTACGCGCGAGTGCTCCTCGACCGTAACCACAGCCAGCATCGCTGGGAGAACCAGCCCGCCGTGGGCGTGCGCCTCGAAGACCTCGACCGCGAGGAGATCCTGCGCACGCGCGCCGCCGCCATCGAGCAGCGGCGCCTCTCGGCCGGCACGAGCATGGACGCCTCCGACATCCTCGACCGGCTCGGCCTGCGCATCGACGGGCAGGTCACGCAGGCCGCGCAGATGCTCCAGGGACCAAGTTCCTGCCCGACTACCCGAAGGCGCTGCTCAAGCTCGGGCGCTTCCGGGGCACGAAGATCACCGGCGACATCCTCGACAACAAGCAGGAGCACCTGCACGCGTTCGCGATGGTCCGCGAGGCCATCGCGTGGCTCGACCGGACCCTGCCGCTGTTGGCGCGCTTCCCGACGGGCGCCATCAACCGCGAGGACCGTCTGCCGGTGCCCGCGGAGGCGCTGCGCGAGATCGTCATCAACGCCGTCATCCACCGCGACGTGAGCAACCCGAGTTCGTACATCCATCGCGGTCTTCGACGACCGCATCGAGATCCATAGCATCGGCGCCTTTCCAACCGGCATTCGCGCCGAGCTGCTCACGCAGGAGCACCGCTCGATCCCGCGTAACCCGCTCATCGCGGGCGCGTTCCACCGCACGGGCGCCATCGAAGTCTGGGGCCGAGGCACGTGCCAGAACTGATGGTGCCGTCGGGCGCACGAATAGGACCAGGTTCCGGGACCAAGTCGTCGCACCGCTGCTCGAGGCCGGCCTCCTCCAAATGACGATCCCGGACAAGCCGCGGAGCTCGAAGCAGCGGTACCGCACCACCGAGGCCGGGCGATCGAGGCTCGTCGCCGGGGGGCGCGAATGGCGGCGACACGCCCGGTGCGGCGACCACACCGCCGGCGCGCCCTCGGCTCGCATCGTCGCAAGGGCAGACACCAGGCACGCTCGGCTCCGTGCGCGCGATGCACCCGCGCATCACGAGAGCACACAGCGCGGCCGTCCTCGCAAAGACGGGCCTGCGCCGTCAGGCGGATCTCGTTCGCCTGCTGCTCTCGGGGCTGGCGGGGGCGGCGGCGCGGTAGAAATCGCGTGCTCCGATCTCGATCCGGCCGAGCGTCGTGAGCACTCGCCGCACGACGTCGCTCTGCCGCCGGGTGCCGGTCTTCTCGAACACGCGCTTCATCCGCCAGCGAGCGGTTCCGAGCGTGATCTTGCGGCTCTCCGCGTACGCCTCGAGGTCGTGGCCGCGCGCGAGAGCGAGCGCGAGCTCGGCCTCCGCGGGCGAGAGTCCGAGGGCGCTCGCGGCTTCGGGGATCGGCCAGCGATGAAGGGATTCTTCGCGCGCAATGAGGACCACGATCTCGGCGCGATCGTCGCGGTGGCCGAGCAGGGGGCGGTCGACCTCGCGGGCGATCGGCGACACGTAGACGACGACCGCGTTCCGTTCGGAAGGCGTTCGCACGCGGACGAGTCGCCCCGCACGAAGCGGGGTTCGTTCGAGGGACGCGCCGATCGCGCTGCGAAGGTCGGCCTCCGTCGCCAGATCGAGCGCCTGGAGGCGACCGTCGCGAATCACGAGCGCATTCTCTTCGGCGAGAACGCGCCGGGCGTTCGCGTTCGCACCGACCATGCGACCGCGAGCATCGAGATGAATCACACCGACCGCGACTGAATCTTCGACGGCCCGGCTCGCATCACGCTCGGATCGGATGAGCGCGAAGCGGTCGCTGATGCGTACGGCACGCCGCAGATGCGGCAGAAGAAAGGACAGCACGTCGACCTCGACGCGACCAAATGCCGTGCGGGTCGGCCCCCGGTAGAACGCGGCGATCGAATCCGACCCCGGCGCGCGATCGATCCCCGCGAAGATGCCGTCTTCGATGCCCGCCCGCGCCAGCACCTCGTTGTAGATCGGGGTGCGATGCAACTGTCGCGGCTCGACGCAGTTCGCACCGGTGAGAACGCCTTCGTCGAAGCGCTCGGAAAACGCGAGCCACCATTCGTCTCGGGCCAGATGAGACTCGAGCCAGCGTTGCTGGTGGACGGGATCGACCCCGAACGTGACGGGAACGGTAAGCCCTTCGGAGGGGCGCCGGGCGCTGCCGATGCCGAGCTGCCCCGAGTCGGCACGAAGACGCGCCGCCGTCTGTCGAAGCACGAGCGGCCAGAGATCGGGCTCGAGCGCGGCCTCGTAGACGAGGCCGATCAGATCCGACAGCTCCGCGTCGGCGCTCATCGAAGTGAACTCCCTCGTGTGCGGCGCTTGTCCGGCGTGAAGCTCCGCGGCCGTGCCCGAGACGAACTGCGCGCCTTCCAGCCCTCGATCCTACACCCGCCTCGCGCCCGCCTGCGGCGCTGTTTTCGTCGATTACCGGTGCAGCCCGTTGCGGGGCGATTTGCAGCCGTGCAGGCGGCGAGAGCGCGCAGCCCCGATCGATTCGTGCGCAGAGCGCCGCGCTGCGTCAGCCGCGCCGGTGCGAAGCGCCTCGCCACGCCGTGCGCCACGGGACGCATCGTTGAGCGCGCGCTCGAAGCATCCGATACTGCGCGGCCTACCGAAGGAGACGGCGATGCAGCTCGCTCGTGATGCTCTGCTCGACGCGTATCGCAGGATGCGCCGTATTCGTGGCTTCGAAGAAAAGCTGCAAGAGCTCGTGCTCGCCGGAAAGATGGCGGGCTTTCTTCATCTCTATGCGGGCGAGGAGGCGGTCGCGACCGGGGTTTGCATGCATCTCGATGGGCGCGACTGGGTGGCGTCGACGCATCGCGGTCACGGTCACTGCATCGCCAAGGGCGTCGCGATCGACGGCATGATGGCGGAGCTGTTCGGGCGCGCGACGGGTTTGTGCAAGGGCAAGGGCGGCTCGATGCACATCGCCGACATGGAGAAGGGGATGCTCGGTGCGAACGGAATCGTCGGCTCCGGCATTCCGCTCGCGACCGGTGCGGCGCTGACCGCGAAGATCCGAAAGACCGGCGGTGTCGGCGTCGCGTTCTTCGGCGACGGCGCCTCGAATCAGGGCCAGTTTCACGAGTCGCTCAACATGGCACAGAACTGGAAGCTGCCCGCACTCTACGTGGTCGAAAACAACGGCTGGGGAGAGTTCACGCCCACCGCGTTCGTCGTGCCGGTCGCCGACATCGCCGAGCGCGCGCGGTCGTACGCGATGCTCGCGGAGATCGCCGATGGCATGGACTTCTTCGACGTCTACGAAAAGGCCGGTGCGGCGATCGAACGCGCGCGTCGCGGCGAGGGGCCGACGCTGCTCGAATGCAAGACGTACCGCTTCCACGGGCACTACGTCGGCGACACCATGGTCTACCGGCCGAAGGAGCAGGCCGAGGAATGGAAACAGCGGCGCGATCCGCTCGAACGGTTCGAGCGACGGGTCGTCGAGGCTGGCCTGCTCGCGGCGGACGAGCTGCGAACGATCGACGGCGAAGTGGCGGCCGAACTCGATGCCGCCGTGCGCGCGGCCGAAGCCGCACCGTTTCCCGACCCGAGCAGCGTCACCGCCGACGTCTACGTGACCGAGTAGTTTCATGTCACGCCTTCTCGGAACCGGTCAGGCCATCAACGAAGCGCTCGCGATCGCGATGGAAAGCGATCCCGACGTGATTCTGCTCGGCGAAGATCTCGCGGGCGGCGGCGAGCGCGACGCGGACGGTGTCGACGAGATGGGCGGTGTGCTCGGCACGACGAAGGGGCTCGTGAAGCGATTCCCCGGCCGCGTGCTCGATACGCCGATCTCGGAGATGGGCATCCTCGGCACGGCGGTCGGCGCGGCCGCCACCGGGCTGCGCCCCGTCGCAGAGCTGATGTTCATCGACTTTCTCGGCGTGAGTCTCGATCCGCTGCTCAATCAGGCGGCGAAGCTCCGTTACATGTTCGGCGGAAAGGCGCGCGTTCCGCTCACCGTGCGCACGGTCTGCGGCGCCGGCATGCGCGCCGCGGCGCAGCACTCGCAGTCGCTCTACTGGCTCACCGCCGGCATTCCCGGCCTCAAGACGGTGATCCCGTCGAATCCCGCCGAGGCGAAGGGGCTTCTGCTCGCCGCCATTCGCGACGACGATCCCGTCGTCTTTTGCGAGGCGAAGGGCGTGCTGATGCAGCGTGGCGAGGTGCCCGAGGGCGACTACGTGATTCCGATCGGGCAGGCGAAGATCGTGCGTGCGGGTGGCGACGTGACGCTGGTCGGCTTCGGCGCGACCGTCGCGCTCGCGATCGCGGCGGCGGACGTGCTCGCGAAAGAGGGCATCGCAGCAGAGGTGCTCGATCTTCGCTCGCTCGCGCCGCTCGACGAAGCCGCCATTCTCGGCTCGCTCGAAAAGACGGGACGGCTGGTCGTGATCGACGAATCGACGCCGCGCTGTTCGATCGCGAGCGACGTCGCCGCACTCTGCGTCGATCAGGGCTTCGACTTCCTGAACGCGCCGGTTCGGCGGGTCACCGCGCCGCACACGCCGGTTCCGTTCGCGGCCAATCTCGAAGACGCGTTTCGGCCGAGCGTCGAGAAGGTGCTCGCGGCCGCGCGAACGATGGGTTGAGGCGTTCATGCCCACGCCGATCGCGATGCCGAGTCTGGGCATGTCGATGCAGGAGGGGCGCGTCGTCGCCTGGCCGCTCGCGCCCGGCGCGCGCGTCGAGCGCGGCGAGATCGTACTCGTGATCGAGTCGGAGAAGGCGGAGGTCGAGATCGAAGCGACCGCGAGCGGAACCTTTCGGCACGTCTACGTCGAGGTCGATCGAACGGTTCCGTGCGGGACGCTGCTCGGCGCGATCACGGAGACGCCCGACGAGCCCTTCGATGCCGACGCGTTTCGGCGCGATCACGATCGGCCCGAAGCGTCGCGTGCGGTCGAACCCGTCGCGCAGGCGGCCGCGGAGGCGAAGCGAGCGACGGGTGGCGGTGCGGTGCGAAAGCCGATTGCGCCGGCCGCGCGTGCGCGCGCACCCGACCACCGAATCGATGCCGAACGCGTGCCCGGCACGGGTCCGGGCGGACGCGTCACGCGCGAGGACGTCGAGGCCTTCGCCGCGCGGCGCAGTGCGCGCATCGAGGTCGAACGCGGCGTCGCGCTCGACGTGCCGGTGATCGGGCAGGGCGATTCGGTCGTGCTGCTGCCCGGCTTCGGGACCGATCTCGCCGCGTTCGCGCGCCAGACGACCGTTCTCGCGGAATCGTTTCGCGTGATCGGCGTGAGCCCGCGCGGGGTCGCGGGTTCCGATGCGCCGGACGCCGGTGCGTACGGCGTTGCGCAGATGGCTGCTGACGCCGGACGCTGCTTCGAGGGCGCGGCGCACGTGATCGGCGCGAGTCTCGGTGCCGCGGCCGCGATCGAGTTCGCGCTCGCCGCGCCCGAACGCGTGCGTTCGCTCGTCTTGATCACGCCCTTCGTGACCGCGTCGCCGCGCCTTCTCGCCGTGCTCGATGCGTGGGTCGCGCTCGCGCGCGAAGCGAGTCCGGCCGCACTCGCGAGCGCACTGCTGCCCTGGCTGTTCGGCGAGTCGACCTTCGGCGACGAACGTGCGTGCCGTCGCACGGCGCGCGGTCTCGCCGAGATCGCTGCGCGGGTGTCGCCCGCGACGCTCGCACGCCAGGCCGCGGGACTGCGCGCGTGGTCGGGCACGCGCAGCGCCGATCTCGCGCGCATCACGGCGCCGGCGCTCGTCGTGGCGGGTGGCGCCGATTTGCTCGTGCCCGATGCGGAGGCGGTGGCTCGATCCATCCCGCAGGCGCGGTTCGTGGTGGCCGAAGGAGCCGGCCATGCGGTGGCGCTCGAAGCGCCCGGCGTCGTCAACGAGGCGATTCGTGCGCGGCTTCGGTAGCGAGACGATTGGCGATCGCGTGTCGTACGGGTCGAAGACGTGGCTGCGCGTTGCTGGACGACGAACGCGTGGCGCGATCTCGAGTGCAGCCGTCGCAGCGCGACGAACGCGCGTCGTCCGACGCGAGGAGATCCGCGGGATGCGTGAAGATCTGTCGGCACCGTTTCTACCGATCAGCGCATGGCTCCCCGCGCCCCCGGAGCGAGAGCCGGCGCTCGCCGGCGAAGCGCGTTCCGACGTCGCGATCGTGGGCGGTGGCCTCACGGGGCTTTCGACGGCGCTCGCGCTGAAGCGGCAGGGCGTCGATGTCGTCGTGCTCGAACGAGAGTTCTGTGGCCATGGCGCGAGTGGTCGCAACGCCGGGCATCTTTCGCCGACCATCGGCAAGGATCTGCCGACGCTTCACCTGCTCTACGGGCCGGAGCGAACCTCTGCGCTCGTGCGCTTTGCCGATCACTGCGTGCACCGAACCGAAGCGCTGATCCGCGAGCTCGGCATCGATTGCGATTACGTCCCGAACGGCAACGTGATGGCGGTCGTGCATCCGAAACAGGAGAAGCGGCTGCGCCGCGTCGCCGGGCTGGCAGACCGGGTCGGCGTGAACGTGCGCTTCCTCGAGCGCGACGAAATGCGCGCGCGCGGGCTTCCAGCGTCGTTTCTCTCCGGCGTGCTCGAAGGCGCGGGCGGGACGCTCGATCCCGCAAAACTCGTTCTCGGCCTGCGCCGCGCGGCGCTCGACGCAGGCGTTCGCATCCACGAAGGAAGCAGGGTCGCCCGGATCGAGCACGGCGCGAAGACCGTCGTGCACACGGAGCGCGGTCGGCTGCACGCCGAACGCGTGGTGATGGCGACCAACGCATGGACGCGCGAACTCGGTGCGCCGGGTGAAAAGATCCTGCCGCTCTACGTCACGCTCTTCGAAACCGCGCCGCTCGACGACGCGCAGCTCGCCGCGATCGGCGGCTGGACGCGACACGAGGGTGTGTATACCGCGCACGAAATCCTCGAGAACTATCGGCTGACGGCGCGGCGCACGATCATCGGTGGTTCGAAGGCGCCGCGGTACCACGCGGGCGGTCTTCCCGTCGATTCCGCCGGGCCGGACGAGCGCTGTCAGCGCGTGATCGCACGCGGATTCCGCGAGCGCTTTCCGGAGCTGGCGGCGCTGCCGATCGCTCGGTACTGGGGCGGCTGGATCGCCTTCACGCTGAACTTCCTGCCGGTGATCGGCGCGTCTGGCGCGGATCGCCGCTGCTGGCACGCGGTCGGCTACTGCGGGCACGGCGTGGCGCAGGCGACCACCGCCGGCGAGCTTCTCGCCGATGCGATCACCGGCCGCGAGGGCGAGTGGCTGCGCGCGCTTCCGAAACCGGCGCCCCGGCTTCCGCCCGAGCCGCTGCTCGGCCTGACCGCGCGCGGGCTGCTCGCATTCTTTTCCGCGCTCGATCGAGTGACCGACCGACAGCTTCGCGCGGGGCGAGGCTGATCGCTTTCGCGACCCGAGCGCCTTCGCGGCGTGCGGGGTCGTGATCGAGGAACGAGCAACCCCGATCGCTGCGCCCGTTCGCACGAACGCTCGAAAGGAGCACCATGGAGCCGACGATTCCGCTTCCGACCGACGACCAGATTCCCGCCTCCATCCTCGACACGCTGAAGAAACTTCCGCCGGTCAACATCTTTCGGATGCTGGCGCACGCCCCCGCGAGCTTCGATGGGTTCATTCAGCTCGCGGCATCGATTCTGCTGCACAGCGAACTCGACGCTCGCAAGCGCGAGATCGCCGTGCTGCGCGTCGCTCACGTCACCCGATCGAACTACGAGTGGACGCAGCACGTGCGAATCGCGAAGCAGGCGGGCCTCTCGCAGGAGGAGATCGATCGGATCTCGGTCGAGGGGCCGGTGCAGGGGCTCGGCGAAGAAGGTGCGCTGCTCTGCCGGGTGGCGGAAGAGATCAGTCGCGACGTTCGTCTGAGCGACGAGGCGCTGGCGGCGACGCTCGATCATTTCGGAGTTCGACAGGCGACGGAACTGATCCTCTGCTGCAGCTACTTCAACATGGTGAGCCGGTTCCTCGAATCGATGCGTGTCGAACTCGAAGCCACGCCGGCGTTCTGACGGCGATTGGGAGGGCCTCATGGAGCTGAACGTTCGTGCCTTCACCTGCGGCTGGCTGACCGTGCCCACCGCGCTCTTGCTGGAAGGAGAGGCCGGAAGCCTGACGGTTCCCGTGCCCGCCTATCTGATCGAGCATCCGAAAGGCCGTGCGCTGTTCGACAGCGGCCTTCACACCGACACGCAAACCGATGCGAAACGCCGGCTCGGCCGGCTCGCGCCCTTTCACGACGTCCATTTCGAAGCCGGTGAAGAGATCGCCGCCCGGCTCGCGATGCTCGACCTCGCTCCCGGCGAGATCGATTTCGTCATCAACTCGCACCTTCACTTCGATCACTGCGGTGGCAACGAGCAGATTCCGAACGCCACGCTGATCGTGCAGCGGGCGGAGTGGGAGGCGGCACACGACGCGGATCTCGTCGAGCGCGTCTACTTCGACCCCGCCGACTACGATCACGGGCATCGGCTTCGCACCGTCGACGGCGAGCACGACGTGTTCGGCGACGGCTCGGTCGTCTGCATTCCGACCCCGGGCCACACGCCCGGGCATCAGTCGCTGCGCGTGCGGATCGGGAACGAGGACGTCGTGCTGGCCGCCGACGCCTGTTATCTGCGCCGCACGCTCGACGAGCTGCATCTGCCGTCGGCCGTCTTCGACCGCGAACAAATGCTCGCCTCGCTGCGCCGATTGCGTGCGCTGCGCGACGGCGGAACCGCCGTCGTCACCGGGCACGATCCCGAGATGTGGAAGACGATCCCGCAGGCCCCCGCGCGCTTCACCGTCGCGAGAGTGTGAGCGTGGTGCGCAGGCAAAACCGGTCGCGGCCGTGATGGACGGCGGATTCGTTTGCGCCGGCACGCGGCGCGACGGAAGAGGAGTCCCCGATGAGCAGGATCTTTGGTGCGATTCGACAGAACGGATACGTGGTCCGAGACATCGAAGCCGCGATGGATCACTGGGTTCGCGTCCTCGGCGTCGGCCCCTGGTACTACTTCGATCGCGTGCGCATCGACTGGTTTCGGCATCGCGGGGCGCCGTCCGAGATCGAGATGAGCGTCGCGCTCGCGAACTCCGGCGATCTTCAGGTCGAGCTGATCCAGCAGCGGAACGACGCGCCGTCGTTGTACCGGGAGTTCCTCGATTCGGGCCGCGAAGGCCTTCAGCACGTCGCGTACTGGACGACGGAGTATCAGGCGCTCTACGACCGCGCGGTGTCGCTCGGATACGGGGTCGGGCACGAAGGGCAGATCGGCGGCGAACAGGGCCGCTTCGCCTACTTCGACACGCAGTCGCATCCCGGCACGGTGGTCGAGATCTCCGACGTCAGCGGGCCCAAGGGCCGCTTCTTCGATCACGTTCGCGAGGCCTCCGCCGGCTGGGACGGAAGCGACGCCATCCATCGGATGTGAGAGCGTTGCGGGAATCGACGTGACACGGCGCCTTCGAGGGCGAGGCGGAGCGGAAGTCACGCGCAGCCGCGGCCGCAAGGCCGCGGCGAGTCGTGGAGCGCAGCCTGGCCCTCGAAGGCGCCTGCTCCGCATCACGTGCGACACATTTTCGGCAGCCGTGTGCGCCGAGCGCGGGCGGGATCGTTCCGCCCCGGCCTGCGCTGGTTCGGTGCGAGCGACCTCCCGTCCGCTCCCGCTTCCTACGCCAGCGTGAAGCGCGACACCGGAGCCGCCTCCGACACCGTTCCGTGTCGGCCGACCGTTTCCGTTCGCTCCAGCGCTTCGAGCAGCCCGCGATCCGCGGGAAGATGGGCGAGCACGCGCGCGCCCGATTCGAGGCGTGCGACGACGATGCCGCGTTCCGGAGCGCCGTCGCGGCCGTGCAGGATGGTGAAGCCGTAGATCGTCGCGCGGCCGGTTGCGCTCGCGCGCACCGGGATCGGCGGCGGCAACGAGGCGGGCGATGCGTCCGCGTTCGCCAGCGGCACGCTGCGCGGCGGCGGCGGTCGCGACGCGAAGACGGCCACGGAGTGACGCGTCATGAACCAGCCCACTCCCGTCAGCAAACCGGTGCTGCCGGGGCGCGCGCGCAATCGCCCGGCCATCGTCGCGAGCGACATCAGTGTGTAGGCATTGCCGGGGCCGCCGGCGTAGGGCAGCCCTCCCGTCACGGTGAGGCCGCGCGGATCGTCTTCGGCGATGCCGAGCGCTTCGCAGGCCATGCGCACGGCGACCGGAAAGCAACTGTAGAGGTCGAGCAGGTCGATCTCGTCGATCGTGAGCCCGGCTTCGCCGAGCGCAGAGCGGGCAGCGGCGACCAGAGCCGGTGCGCGCGAGAGATCGGGCCGCTCGGTCGGAAAGTACGCGGACTCGACGGCATCACCGCCTCCCCACCACCAGACGAAGCGGTCTTCGGCGATGCCGAGCGAACGCGCGAATTCCGCCGAGGTGAGAATCACCGCCGCCGACTGGTCGACGTCGAGAATCGCATTCATTCGTTTGGGATACGGGAAGCCGATCATCCGATTTTCGGCGGTCGGCGTTGCGATCTCGTCCGCCTCGAGCGCCGTGCGAAACCAGGCGTGAGGATTTCGTGCGGCGACGGCCGAGAATCGCGCCATCAGTGCGCCGAGACGCCGCCGGTGCGCGTCGATCGATTCGGCCTGCCGCGCGCGCAGCGCGTTTTCGAAGAGTGGATAGATCTGCGCCGGCAGCAGCAGCCCGGCCGCGTTCTCGAGTGCGCTCGTCCCCGCCTTCCCGTCGCCGTAACGCGCGGGCTCTCCGCTGCCGCCGCGTGTCCAGCCGGGCGTCACGCCCGCGCGTCGTGCGCGGCGCAGGCTGTGAATGGCCTCGCCCCCGGCGACGAGCACCGCACGAAGCCGACCGCTCGCGATCGACCGCGCGCTCTCGTTGAGCAAGCGTTGCGCGAGATTTCCGCCGACGTGCGTTTGCAGGCATTCCGCGCCTCGCACGCCGAGGTGTTCGGCCAGCAGCGCGGGCGCGTTCTGCCAGTGCCAGCCGATGGCGTCGATCACGGCGAGCCGGTCGATCGCGGCGAGCAGTCGCGCGCCTCCTCCGCATTCCTCTGCCGCGTCGCGCGCGCAGCGCTCCATCGATTCCAGCGGTCCGATCGCCTGCGCCGGAGCGACGTCGCGCTGCGTTCGTTGCGAGACGCCCACCAGCACCGGCCTTCGATCGTCCATCTCTCGGCTCCGATTTCGCCGCGTTCGCGGCGCGGCCGACGGTAGCGGGTACGGACCGCGACGCGTGGCGCGCGCGATCCGACGCGATCGGGGGCGATCAGTCGCGCCGGGCCGTGGACGCCACCTCGGGTTCTGGGTCAGACTGCGCGTGCCGGGACCGCCTGGCGGGGGGAGGGGACGTCGAGGCATGACTCGTCGCGCCGCCATCACGGGCGCCGCGCTCGTTCTGTTCGGCCTCGCCCTGTTCCTCTGGAAGGCGATCGGCCTCGACATGCCCGTCGTCCCCGCCGATCCCGCCGGGCTCTGGCAGGTCGAACTCGAGGTCAACGCGCGGGGCAGCGGCGGGCGGGGAAGCGTTCGTGTGGCGTTGCCGTCGAGCGACGTCGCGCAGCACATCTTCGACGAGCGATCGGTTTCCGACGGGCTGCTGTTCGCGATTCGCACCGGCGGCAATCAGCGCACCGGTGTTTGGAGCGGGAGCTTCTCGCGCACGCATCAGGTGCAGTACGCCTTTCGCGTTCAGCTCTCGCAACTCGCGTATTCGTTGCCGCGCGAATCGGGAGCGCCGCCACCGGAAGAAGTGGTGGCCGAGTTCCTGGGGGCGACCGCTGCCTTTCCCGTCACCGCGCACGAGATCGCCGACCGACTGCAATGGCTCGCACTGCCGCCCGCGGGCGAAGCCGCCGCGCGGCTCGCGACGATCTACTCGTTCGTCACCGACGAGGTCGCGACCGAACCGAGCGCTGCCGACGACGTGCTGCTGGCACTCGCGCAGCGCGAAGGATCTCCGCTCGGCAAGTCGCGACTGCTGGTCACGCTGCTGCGTGCGGCCGGCTTTCCCGCGCGGCTCGCCGCCGGGCTCGCGCTGCGCGAGGGAGTCGCGGCGTCGCCGCGGGTCTGGGTGGAGGCCTTCGTCGACGGTCTCTGGGTGCCGATGTCGCCGACCGACGGTTTCTTCGCGCTCCATCCCGCCGATCTGCTGACACTGCGTCAGGGAAACGACGCGCTGGTCGAGAGCACGGGCGTCGAGGCCGAGCAGCATCGATTTCATGCGCTGCGCGAGCGGCTCCGGCCCGAAGAAGTCGCGACGTTGATGATTCCGACGCTTCCGCTGCTGGCGAAGCTCTCGCTGTATCGACTGCCGGTGCCGACGCAGAGCGCTCTCCGCGTGCTCTTGTTGCTTCCGCTCGGAGCGCTGGTGACGGCACTGTTCCGCAACGTGGTCGGCATCCCGACCTTTGGCACCTTTCTGCCCGTCTTGCTGGCACTCGCCCTGCGCGCGACCACGCTCGGTCGCGGCCTCGCGATGGTCGGATTCGTGATTCTGCTCGGCGTCGCCGGCCGGCTCGGACTGGAGCGGCTGCGGCTGCTGCTCGTTCCCCGGCTCTCGATCCTGCTCTGTCTGGTCGTGCTGGCGGTGACCGGGCTCGCGCTGCTCGGCCGCGGCTTCGTCGAGCGGGATCTCTACAGCGGCGTGCTCTTTCCGATGGTGATTCTGACCGGGCTGATCGAACGCTTCTCGATCGCGATGGCCGAAGAAGGCATTCGGGAGGCGCTGATCAAGAGCGCGAACTCGACGCTGGTGGCGATCGCCGTCTACCCGATCTTTCGGAACGAAATCGCCGAGCACGTGATGTTCACCTTCCCGGAACTCGTGGTGACCGTGATGGGCGTGCTGGTCTGGATCGGCGGTTATACGGGCTATCGCCTCGCCGACCTTCATCGATTTCGCGCGCTGGCACGGGAGGCGGACGCATGATCTGGCGGCGACTGCGCGCCGCGGGCGTGCTCGGGATCAACGAACGAAACTCGTCCTACACATTGAAGTGGAATCGCCGCGCGCTCTATCCGCGCGTCGACGACAAGCTGCTGACCAAACGACTGCTGGCGGCCGCGGGGATTCCCGTGCCCCGGCTGCTGGCCGTTGCACGACTTCACTTCGAGCTGCGGTCGCTGCGTCGCGTGCTCGAGGAACTCGATTCGTTCGTGCTGAAGCCGGCCCGCGGTGCAATGGGCAACGGCATCGTGGTGGTCTTGCGGCGCGAATCGAACGGCCTCGTGCGATCCGGCGGGCGAGTCGTCAGCATCGACGATCTGCTCTACCACGCGGCCGGGATCATCTCGGGTCTGTACGCGCTCGGAGGGCAGCGCGACGTCGCGCTGGTGGAAGAGCGGCTCGAGTTGCACCACGAACTGCGCCGCGTGGCGTGGGAAGGTGTCCCCGATGTGCGGGTGATCGTCTTTCGCGGCGTTCCCGTGATGTCGATGATTCGGCTGCCGACGCATCGATCCGGGGGGCGCGCGAATCTTCATCAGGGGGCGATCGGTGCGGGCATCGATCTGTCCACGGGGGTCACCACGCACGCCATTCTTCGCGGCGCGCCGGTGCAGCGACACCCCGATACGGGCGAGGCGGTGGTCGGCGTTCGCGTTCCGCGCTTCGACGAGATCCTGCAGATCGCCGTTCGGGCGAGTGACGAAACCGGACTCGGCTACGTCGGTGCCGACGTGGTCGTCGACGAGCGGCAGGGTCCGGTCGTGCTCGAACTCAACGCGCGCCCGGGGCTCGCGATCCAGAGCGCGAATCGCGCCGGGCTGAGGCCGCGGCTCGAGGCGGTGCTCGCGGGCTGGCGCGCCGATCGTTCGGTCGACGAACGCGTGGCGATCGGTCGCGGCCTCGCGCGAGCGGTCGGGAGTCGGGCCGCATGAAACGCCTCTGCTTCGTTCTGCTCGTCTGCGCGTGGTCGGGATTCGCGCAGCGCGCGTTCGGTGCCTCCGATCCGCCGGACGCGAGCGTCGCGGCGCCGACCTACGAGCTGCTCTACGACGTTCGGCTGATACCCGGCGAGGGAACGGCACGGGTCACGATCACGCTCGGACCGGT
>CAZDHU010000204.1:0-2712 GCA_964505355.1 uncultured Myxococcaceae bacterium
TTCCAGCGCTTTCGTGATGGCGCGATCGTCGGACGGCAGACGATGCACAAGTACGGCTGGCGGATCGGGCAGCGGATCACGCTGCGCAGCACCGTCTGGCCGGCCAACCTCGACTTGCGAATCGTGGCCGAGATTCCGAACGATCGCTCGCCGCTGGTCTGGATCTCGCGCGAGTATCTCGATCAGGCGCTGCAGGCAGCGGGACGCCGCGGTCTCGGAGTGGCGGGCATCCTCTGGGTGCGCGTGTCCGATCCCGCGCGGGTGAACGACGTGATGCTGCGGATCGAGGAGATGGCTCGCGGCAGCGATGCCGAAGTGACGACGCAGACCGAGAAGAGTTTCTTCTCCTCGTTTTTCGGTTCGCTGGAGGGTTTCGTCACCATTCTGCTCACGGTGACGGCGCTGGTCGCGCTCTGCATCGTCTTCATCGCGGCCAATACCGCATCGATGGCCGTTCGCGAACGCGCGGCCGAAATCGCGACGCTGCGCGCGATGGGATTTCCGCGCGGAACGATCTTCGGCCTGCTGCTCGGCGAGACGCTGGTGCTCGCGAGCAGCGCGGGATTGATCGGTGTCGCGCTGGCGCTCGGACTGACGAGACTCCTTCACGCGCTCGCGGGCGGTAGCCCCGCGCTGGGTCCGCTCGGAGGCTTCGTCGTCACCCGGGGCGTGCTGCTGCAGGGGGTCGGTCTTTCGCTGGCGATCGGCGTGCTTTCCGGCATCGCGCCCGCGCTCGGGGCGGCGCGACGTCCGGTTGCCGAGACGCTGCGCGAAGTGGTCTGACGGGCGAAGGGGAATCGTGCTTCCGCTTTCTTATGCCGTTCGCAACGTGATCGCGCGTCCGACGCGCAGTCTGCTTTCGGCGAGCGTGATCGCGCTGGTCGTCGTCGCCTGCACGCTCTTTCTCGGGCTCCTGTCGAGCCTGCGCCGCACGGTGGTCTCGACGGGCGATCCCGAGAACCTGGTCGTGCTGCGCAAGGGTTCGAACAACGATGGTTCGAGCACGGTGTCGCTGGAGGCGTTCCAGATGCTGAAGTGGCTCGACGGCATCGCCACCGGTGCGGATGGCGCTCCGCTCGCTTCGCCCGAGCTGGTGGTGCAGCCGTTCTTTCGCACGCGAGAGGGCGGGCGCGAGAACGTGCTGGTGCGTGGCGTCGAGCCCGTCGCGATGGAAGTGCATCGCGACGTGCGCATCGTCGAGGGCCGTTTCTTTCGCCCGCGGCTCGGCGAAGCGATCGTGGGAAAGGGCGTGCGCGGTCGCTACGTCGGCGCGGAGATCGGCGACGAGCTGCGCTTCGGTCGAGGCCGCTGGACGGTGGTCGGCGTGATGGCGTCGGAAGGATCGACCTTCGAAAGCGAAGTCTGGGTCGATGCGCAGGACCTCTCCGCGGATTCGCGCCGGCTCGCGCCGTACTCCGGGGTTCGCATGCGCACCCGATCGCCCGCGGAGTTGCAGATGCTGAAGGCGCGGATCGACGCGGATCCGCGATATGCGCTCGAAGCATCGCCCGAGCCCGAGTACTACGCGCAGCAGTCCGAGTCGGCGACGACGCTCTACGTGCTGGTGATCGCGGTGGCCGTGCTGGCCGGGACGGGCGCGGGATTCGGTGCCGCCAATGCGATGTACGCGGCCGTGCAGTCGCGAACGGCGGAGATCGGTACGCTGCGCGCACTCGGATTCTCGCGCGGCTCGATTCTGCTCTCGTTCGAACTCGAATCACTCGTGCTCTCGACGATCGGCTGGATCGTGGGCGCGATCGCGAGCGCGGGCCTGGTGGCGGTCTTGCGCGAGTCTCTGGGCGGCATCGCGTTCGGCGCGCAAACCTTCACCACCAACGTCGTGACGCTGGCGATCACGGGAAACGACCTCGCGCGAACGGCGGGGCTCGCCCTCGCGATCGGCCTCGCGGGAGGCCTCGGGCCCGCGTGGCGGGCCGCGAGCCTGCGACCGATCGAGGCGTTGCGTCGGGCCTGACACGGGCTCGAAGAGGGAGAAGAGATGGAGCGGGATGAGCGATTGCGGAGCGACCTCGCCGCGCTTCGAATGGACCGCGACGACGCGGTCGTCGAGCCGGTGCGCGCGACGCGGCGCTGGCTCTTCGGAGCCGGGGCCGCGGCGCTGATCGCGCTCGGCGTCGTGTTCTTCACGACCGGTCGCGCGCGGGTCGTGACACTCGCACGTGTCACCGTGGCCGACGCCGTGACGGCAGCGAGCGTGCCCGTGCTCTCGGGGGCGGGCTATCTCGTGCCCGGCGACAAGATCGCGGAAATCGGCGCGCGTGTGCCGGGTCGCGTGGCCGAGTATCTCGTCGAGGAGGGACAGAGCGTCGAACGGGGTCAGCCGCTGGTTCGACTCGACGATCGCGAGTACCGCTCTCGCCTCGAGGAAGCTCGCGCCCGTCTCGCCCGCGTGCGGGCGGAGGCGGATCTCGCGGGCGTCGAGTTGCGCCGCGGCCGCGAACTGGTTGCGCAACACACGCTCTCGCCGAGCGAACTCGATCTGCGGCAGGCGAAGGCGCGAACCGCGAAGGCGCAGGTGCAGGAGGCCGAAGCCGCGCTGCACCGCACCGAACTCGATCTCGAAGACACGCTGCTGCACGCGCCGACGCCCGGTATCGTGCTCAAAAAGTTGAAGGAGGCCGGCGAAATCGCCGTGCCCGGCGGATTCGCGGGGTCGGGTGATCTGGTCCGGCTGGCCAATCTCGACGATCT
>CAZDHU010000205.1:0-8626 GCA_964505355.1 uncultured Myxococcaceae bacterium
GGCGGTGAAGTGCTGCTGCGCTACGAGAAGCGCAACGTGCTCGGCTTCTCGATGGACTTCGCCGAGGACTACAGCAAGAGCAACTGGAGCGTCGAAACCGCGTGGATCGACGGCCTGCCCTTCGATGATGCCGATCAGACCAAAGGCATCACCAAAGCCGACACCTGGAATCTGACGGTCTCGATCGATCGACCGAGCTTCATCAACTTCATCAATCCCAATCGCACGTTCTTTTTCAACACGCAGATTTTCCTTCAATACATCACGGGCTATCGCAACAGTTTCCAGACCACCGGCCCGTGGAATGCGCTGGGCACGCTCTCGGTGCAGACCGGCTACTTCCAGGATCGCCTGCTGCCGAACCTCACCTTCGTCTACGACGTGAAGAGCAACAGCGGCGCCGCGCTGCCGCAGATCCAGTACCGCTTCACCGAAAGCTTCTCGGCCACCGTCGGCATGGCGCTCTTCATGGGCCGCTTCCAGAACCGAAAGATGTATCTCGAACCGCTGGTCAACGTGCCCCACGTCGGCGGCGAAGATGGCGCCTATCAGACGACCACCGAGCAAGGCCTCGCCGCGATTCGCGAGCGCGACGAAGTGTTCTTGCGGCTGCGGTGGACGTTCTAGCGAGAGAACGCTCGCGAGGGCCGGCCGTTCGTGGACGCGCGCCCGTCGCCGGCCCTCGTTCCTCGCGCGACTCGACACCCCGAGACATTTTGCTCAGGATCCTCAGTAATCAGGGAGCGAGTTCCCAACTCACCGTTTTCGCGACCGATTCTCGCCAACCTGCTGGCGCCTGCGGTCGAAGTCCGCTGCGCCGCGGGCGCTGCGATTCCGCGCCAACGGCCAGTGATGACCCGACGCCGAGTTCGATCGAGCGCATCCGGACCCACGGCCAATCATTCAGCCCGCACCGCTGTCGCGCCGTTCAACGCAGCAGCATCAACGAGGCCAGGGGCAACGCGACGATGCCGGCCGGGAGATCGAGCGTCACGTCGTCACGGGTGACGAGGACACCGAACGGGGCGCGGTTCACCTCGCGCTCGACGAACCGGCGCAGCCCGGCGGTGTCGCGTACCGGGTCGATCGTCGCCTGGTACTTCACCTCGAGCGGAATGCGTCGATCTCCAACCGTGAGGATGAAGTCGATCTCGGTCGTGCTGCCCCGCGCCGGGAGGTGCGCAATGTCGAGACCGGGGATCGTCGAAAGCGTGGCCCCGGTGATGCTCTCTGCGAGGTGACCGGCCGGCGTACCGGCGGCGGGCGCGGCATCGAGATCGCGCGGGACGAGGGGCACGATTTCGTGCAGCCAGCTGGCACGAAGCGCGTGGTCTACGAGACAGAGCTTCGCCGCGCCGCGCCGCTTCTTCAGCCGAATCTCGAGCGGATCGATCACACGAACGAGCAGCGCATCCGCGAGGAAACGCACGTACTGGCGCACGCGCTGATCACCGAGGTTCGCGTCCAGCACGCGCCGCGCTTCGTCGGCCATCGTGCGAATCCCTGGCGCTTGCCCCGTCCAGCGGCCAGACCTGCCGGAATACCTCTTCGAGCAGCGCAGCGTCGCGCCGCCGACCGCGCTCACCGAGCCGAAGATCATGCTGGATCACCCGGCGGATCACGTTTTCATTCAGTTGATCGGCGAGCTGCGCCCACGGCACGTCGGCACGGGCGTGACCAACGGGGTATCCACCACGGGCCGCAAAGGCAGCGAAGACCGCGTCTCGCGCCTGTCTGTGCGCACCGCCGTGCGCCGCGAGGCCGAGCCAGAAGTCGCGTTGCGCGAGCGGCGCGAGACCGTTGTCGGCGAGCCACGGCTCGCCGAGCGGGATCCCGCGAAGCTGACCAATCTCCGTCAGAGAGAGCACTCCGGCCTCGAGCGTCGTGATGCGCCCGGCGAGGCTGTCCCGCCCGAGCTCGATCCGAAGGGCCGAGCTGCCCGTGACGAGCACCTGCGTGGTGGACGAATCGACGAGCGCCTTCAGTTGCGGGGCCCATCGCGAAAGGTTCTGCACTTCATCGAAGAAGAGGAATGTCGCCTCGTCGTCTCGCGCCGCCTGGTTGAGCGACTTGCCGAGAATCGCTCGCTCGAACCATGCGACGAGCCGAAGCACGGGATCTTCGCCGAGCCCGCGCAGCGAACCGAGCTCGTCGAATTGAACGCGCAGAATTCGGCGGGCCGGCACGCCCTCGGCCAGAAGATCGGTGAGCAGATGCAACTGAGAGGTCGTCTTCCCGATCTGCCTCGCACCCCGAACGACGACGATCGGTGCAAGCCGACTCGCGAGGCGTCGGCGGATCTGGCCGACGAGGTGGCGTCGGTGAGGAGGAAGCAGCGGCGCAGCGTCGCCCTGCCACCACGGGTTCATCCGACGCAGCACGCGGTCCGTCGCGCCCGGAAGGGGGGCATTGGGGGCGAGCGGGTTGATCATCCGGGCTCCATGTCGCGGAGGCAACGCCCGGAGACTGCTTCCGCCGGCGCGAGTGCGAAAGGGCGCGGTCCCCGTGAACACGGAACGCATGTCCTTCGGTCGCACGGTGCTCGCCGCGCCGAGCGTTCGTTGACCACACAGCCCACGAAACCCGGCGGGCATGGCCACCCCGGCACCACCCTGCGGAACACGATCCCGCCGCGCACGCCTTCCGAGGATTCGCGCCTTCGTCGCTCCCCGCATCACTCCACCCGCGGCATCCACCTTGCGGCGAGCGCTTCGATCGGGGCGAGCGGCACGCTCGCGAAGCCGTCGAGAATGCGCTGGCTCGACGCGAGCATGCGCTCGCGCAGCGCGGGCCAGTCGACGCCGATCAGCCGACCATCTCGCTTCACACAGCGGCCGCCGACCAGCACGGTGTCGACGTCGCCCGCATTCGCGTTCAGCACCACGGCGCCGGCGGCATCGATCGCGGGCGTCATGTGGATGGCATCGGTGCGGATCAGCACGATGTCCGCCTGCTTGCCTGCTTCCAGCGTGCCGGCGCGACCCTGCAACCCGGCGGCTTCGGCGCCGCCGCGCGTCGCGAGATCGAGCACGTCGCGCGCGCGGATGCGAATGCTGCGCGGCGCGCGATCTCGCTCGGCGAAGCGCTGATTTTCCAACGCACGCGACGCCTGAAGGCAGAGACGCATTTGCGAGAACATGTCACCAGAGTAGTTCGACACGATGTCGATCCCGAGCGCACTGCGCACACCGGCATCGTGCGCGCGCATCGCCACCGGGAAGCCCATTCCCATCTGCATCTCGGTTTCGGGCGTCGCGGAGACCGCCGCACCGGCGTCTGCCATCTGGCGCAACTCGTCATCGGTGAGCGCCGCGCCGTGCACGAAGAGAAGATCCTCGTCGAGCAGGCCCTCGCGACCGAGGCGCTCGACGAAACGCTGCCCCGCGTCGTACGCACCCATCGCGACATGACAGGAGATGCGATGCGCATCGAGTTCGCGTGCGAAGCGGATCTCGTCCGCGTTCGTCTCGTACGGCTGCGCATCGATCTCGGACGGCGCAAGACCGAAGAGGATGCGGCCGTCCGACGACGCCAGCCGCTCGCGTCGCACACGACGCGCGTCGTCCCGCCGCCAGCCTGCCGGCAGCGACGCGCGGCGAGAATCCTCGCCGTGCGTCGGGCTCTCGAAGAGCCCGTAACAAAACACGGCCCGAATCCCCGCCTCGTCGAGACCGCGGATCGCCTCGTCCGTGTGCTCGGGCGTGTGCAGGATGTGACAGTGATCGACCAGCGTCGTGATCCCCGCATCGAGCGCCTCGAGCGCACCGACGTGATTGCCGAGAAATACGTCCTCCGGCCCGTAGAACGCCGAGTACACCAGCCGCATCTGCGTGAAGTAGTCGAAGAGACTCCAGTTCGTCGCGACCGTGCGAAGCTGCGTCTGCCAGACGTGCCGATGCGTATCGACGAAGCCCGGCAGCACGATCATGCCCGTCGCGTCGATCACCTCGGCGTCCGCGCACTCGATCCCCGGCGCAACGCGCTCGATCCGCCCGTCGCGCACGAGCACGTCGGCGGCGATCTCGCCTCTGTCGCCCGCCATCGTCAGTACGCGTCCACCGCGGATCAGGAGGGGGCGGGGCATGTTTTCCTCTTGTGCAGCGGTGCGCGCGACGCGGGGTTCGACGATTTGCTGCACGTCGCGCAGGGTCATCGTTAGAGCGCGGCGGTCACGCCGCGGCATGGTACGAAGTGTCGGGGTTTGCGCACCAGACCCGACAACCCGTCCACGCGCCCGGCGACGATCGGGTCGACGGGACCGCAGCGATTTCGGTTCGCGCGCAAGTCGACCGCAATGAATGCCGCGTGATCATCATCCTCGGCGCCGGGTAGCACACGACGACGGACGTCGGCCGTCGCGAACGGTGGGCATGATCACCCTTCGTCTCTCACCGGCGCCGGCACGAAGACGCGCCGCAGCGGGATGATCCCCGTGTATCGCGCGTCGAACTGGTCGTAGTGCTGCAGCACGAGATCAACCAGATCTTCTCCGTCGATCAGGCGGAGATGGCTCTTGTGTTGCACGGTCGCGCGAGCCTGACTCGTGAACGTGCCCGGCGTCAGGATAGGGGCACCAACGCTCCCCTCCGTTCCCGGACCTCCGATCAGATCAGCAGATACCGGTACAACCGCGACTCGACGCTGAGTTCCTGTAACAGGTGGAAGAGCGCATCCCCGAACCGGTGCGACCGTGCGCGCCGCTCCCGGTAGTACGTTGGATCTGAAAACTGCGTGACGAGTTCCGACCTTGGCGCCTCGGTGTCGGTGAGAAACTCGGCATAGAGCGAAAGAATCTTCTCGACGTACGGCGGCAACCGCTCGTTGCCTGGTCGCGCTCCGACGTCTACAAGTCGATCGATCGGCGTCATCGCGACACACCTCATCACGTCGTCAGGGCTCGTGCCTCCGGAGCGTGATACATCGCACAGCCATATCAGCGTCGACCAGTAAGTGAGCATCCGGCTATGGCGCAACTTGTAGTTGTCGAGCCGCCGCTTCGCGATGGCAGCGGGGCCGCCCATCCGAGCCTTGCTCTCGTAGCCGAGACAGAGAACCCGCCAGAATCGGGTGATGTCGTTGGTCAGGAAGACCGGAAGAAACGTGTGCTGGTGCTCCTCGAAGTCTCGCCAGTAGCTGTCGATGACCCCGCGCTGAATTCGATCGAGCACGTCGGGACCTACGAGCGGTCTACTCTCGAGCAGCAGCAGCATCCGAGCGGTGAGTACGTTCTTTGCGTCGTCGTCCGGTGTGCCCAGGTGGTCGAGCAATTCCGAGAGGCGGTGGGGCGCGAGGTACTTCCCCTCGTCGGTGAACGGCGGGAACCCTTGTTCCGCCGCGCTCGTCTCGAGCGCTCGTCGCAGGCCCGACTCGTCCCGGATCGACCCTCCGGCGGAGTCGTCGACGACGATGAACGCATCGACGTCGCTGTGCGAAGACGCGTCACCGCGGGCCAGTGATCCGACCGCGTACACACAGGTGCTCGAGCCGGCGAACTCGACGGCGCCTGCCCTTGCCAGCGCACTCGAGAAAGCGAGCCGCCGCTCATAGGACGATTCTCGACGCCGCCTGAAGGCGTCGGGCAGTTCAACCACGCCGGGCCCCACCCCACTCGAACACGTTGGCGAAGATCTCCGCTTGCTCGATCGCGTCGTCGAGCGCGCGGTGACGATGCGGCCGCTGAGAGCGCAGCGATTCCGGCAAGCGCGCCCGTCCGGCCCGCGCAATCGGAAGCCCTGCTTTCACGGCATAGGCCGTCTTCAAGTCGAAGCAGGCGGAGTGATCAAACGGCGATCCGAGCTCCGAGAAGCGTATGAAATACCAGTACAGCCACGTCCAATCGAAGCTCAGCGGATACGCGACCAGCACGGGCCGTCCGCCTGTCGCGACGGTGTGCACCCAGCGTGCCGCATCGGTCAAGGCCGTCGTCGGGTCGGCACCCTCGCGAGCGAGTCGCTCGCGATCGAGTCCGTTGACCCGCAAGGCATCGGCATCGAAGCGCTCGGAGATCGGCTTGAGGTTTACGGAGAAATGCGTGTCGTAGGCATCGGGGCGCGCGAACGTCTTGCCGTCGAATCGTCCCGCTCGGACGAGCGCGAACGACAGCATCGAGAACTCACCAGGAATGGGCCCGTCCGTCTCGACATCGGCCGAGAAGTACACGTCGGCGCCAGCAGCATCCTGTGCCTCGTCGGTCGCGCGCGATCCGACCGCAGCCCCCCCTGTGGGCGTAGAACGCAGGAGCATTCGATCATGGGACGACGACTCGCTTCCCACGAGAGGATCTCCACCGCGGCCAGGGCGTCGCGGTCACCGCCCTCGGCGCCGGGTAGCACACGACGACGGATGTCGGCCGTCGCGAACGGCGGGCGTGATCACCGCACGCTTCCCCGACGATCGCATACTCTGGAACACAGCTGGTCGAGGAGATCGATCAGGCGTCTCTTGAACGCAGCGAAGTTCGGCCTTCGTTCTCCGGTGGTTTCGTCCATGTACAGGTCGCGTCGGATCTCGATCATGAGCGCCATCACGTCGCTCCGCTTCCGATGTTGCGAGGCGGGAACCAGCGCCCCCGCGAACGGCCGGTTCACCGCGACATCGAAGCCCGCGGCAGTGAATGCCACGACAGCGAGTTCGCACATCCACGGCGGCGTGTGGAACTCGTCCGTCCCGATGCAGATCTCCGGTCGCCGAGCGGTCTGGTCGGCCTCGTACGGCAGGGCTCGCGCAGGAAAGCTGTGGCAGTCGAGGACGAGACAGAACGAATGTGCGTCGAGCGCCCCCCGCACTGCCGATTCGAGCCTTCGATGATGCGGGTCGTAGAACCGCGCCAGCAGGCCTTCGCGGGCTTTGGGAGACGGCGGACATCGAAGAGGCTCACCGTTTGCCGTCTTCTCGTAGATCGCGCCCATTCCGCGCTCCGCCATCGCCTCATTCGCGTCCTCGCGAAATCGCTCGGGATCGACGATCAGTCGGCTCACAGGGAAGACCACGCGGGTCGACGGCGTCGCCGGCGTGAAGAGTTCATCGGTGAAATGATCGGTCATCCGAAGCTGCTCGAGTGCGAGCGATTCGGCGTCGAGCAAGATCTGTGGACGCAGATCGGGCGGAACGTGCGTCGCAGAATGAGGCACGTGCAGCACCAGCCAGGGCGTCCGGTGTTTGTCGTCCATCTCGCCTGGCATGCCGGGCCGTGCAGAGACTGCGCCGCTCATTCTTCGATTCTCAGATCGTCCAGAAAGTCCGACGACGGCTCGACCCCGGTGACCAGCAGATGATCGCGGGCCCGAGTGCACGCGACGTAGAGCAGATGACGCTCTGTCTCGTAGACGTCCTCGAGGTCCGCGTCGTCTGTGACGCTTTCGATCCGTTCCTGGAGCGGGAGGATCTCGTCGTCGCAAGCCGCCACGACGACGGCGCGAAACTCCAGGCCCTTTGCGAGGTGCATGGTGCTGATCACGACGAATCCCGCGGCACCGTCGGATCTGCCGTCCAGCTCTATTGAGCTCAGCCCGGCGGCTTGCACCACATCGCGCGCTTGCTTCACCTGATCCTCCGACCGCACGAAGACGCCGATCTCGTGCGGCAGGATTCCCTCTGCCTTTCGAGCAGCGAGCCATCCCGCGATCGCGGCCGCTTCGGCTTTGGCCGATGCCAGAACGCGAACGGTCGGTTCGGCTCCGTTGAATGCGGAGATCGTTCCGCGCCGGACTTCGGTGTTGCCGTCTACGTCGGTCAGTTCGGCGGGAAGCAGTCGATCGGCCTGGCGGCGGATCTGGTGCGAGGTCCGGTAGTTGATGCGCAGCGTGTGCGAGCGTCCGCGCACGTCGACGCCGAGTGAGCGCCACGAGAACGGTGTCTGGAAGATCCGCTGCCCGAGATCGCCGGCGAAGAAGAGACCCTCTGCGCGGTTGCCTGCGAGCGCGGCGAGAAAGCGCAGCTGGGGAACTCCGATGTCCTGCGCTTCGTCGATCACGACGAAGTCGAAGGGTCTCGTCGAGTTGCTCGAGAGATGCTCGGTGGCTCGTGCGAAGACGCTCGGGATCGTGACGTGGCCGCGCGCGGCGAGATCCGATCGCACGCGCTCGAAGATCGACCACAGCAGTGCGCGCTGGGTCTCGCCGAGGCGCGTCTTGCGCCCGAGGCGCGCGACTTCACGGTAGGACTCCCACGTCGCGAGCTGCCAGGCATCGACCACGTCGCGCCACTCGGTCTCGAGGAATCGCTCGCTGAATCGATGCGCCTCGCCTGCGGCGGACGCATGGCGGAGCAGCGCCTGAAGTGTCGCGGCATCCACGATCGTCGCAGAACCGAAAGCCGTCTCGTAGATCTGCACGCCAACACGGTCGATGGCGCTGACTGTGATCCGATCGAGAATGCAGGGCTCGTTCCCGACGAGCCGCCCGAGCTTCAGGCCGAGCGCCCGCGCGAGCGTGTCGCTGAAGGTGGCCAGCAACACCTGCGCTCGCGGATGCGCGCGGGCCAGATGCGCCGCGCGATGCAGCGCGACGATCGTCTTGCCCGTTCCGGCGGAGCCGGCGACGCGCGCGGGGCCGCTGTAGCGTCGCTCCACGATGTCGCGCTGGGTCGGATGGAGGAAGACGGTCCATTTCTCCCACGGGTAGTCGAG
>CAZDHU010000206.1:0-5242 GCA_964505355.1 uncultured Myxococcaceae bacterium
GTACGCGAAGGCGCTGAACGACCAGAGTCGCGAGCGTTACACGATCCGCGGCATGCTGCGCTTCAAGTCCGATCGCGCGTCGATCCCGCTCGACCAGGTCGAGCCGGCGAGCGAGATCATGCGCCGCTTCTGCACCGGCGCGATGAGCTTCGGCTCGATCAGCGCCGAGGCGCACGAGACGCTCGCGATCGCGATGAACCGCATCGGCGGAAAGTCGAACAGCGGCGAGGGCGGCGAGGACCCGAAGCGCTACCTGCGCGACCCGAACGGCGACTGGCGCCGCAGCGCGATCAAGCAGGTTGCCTCGGGACGCTTCGGCGTCTCGAGCTGGTACCTCGTCAACGCGGATGAGCTGCAGATCAAGATCTCGCAGGGTGCGAAGCCCGGCGAGGGCGGACAGCTGCCGGGGCACAAGGTCAGCCGCTGGATCGCGCGGGTGCGCAACTCGACGCCCGGCGTCGGCTTGATCTCACCGCCACCGCACCACGACATCTACTCGATCGAGGACCTCGCGCAGCTCATCCACGACCTGAAGAACGCCAACTCCAAGGCCGACATCAGCGTCAAGCTCGTCTCGATCTCCGGGGTCGGCACAATCGCGGCTGGCGTCTCGAAGGCGCACGCGGAATCGGTACAGATCGCGGGCTTCGAAGGCGGAACCGGCGCGTCGCCGCTGACGTCGATCAAGCATGCGGGCGTGCCGTGGGAGATCGGACTCGCCGAAGCGCAGCAGGCGCTGGTGATGAACGATCTGCGCGGGCGCATCCGCGTGCACGTCGACGGCCAGCTCCGCACCGGCCGCGACGTGGTGATCGGCGCGATGCTCGGCGCGGACGAGTTCGGCTTCGGCACGATCGCGTTGGTCGCGCTCGGCTGCATCCTCATGCGCGTGTGCCATTTGAACACCTGCCCTGTCGGAGTCGCGACGCAGAACGAAGAGCTGCGAAAGAAGTTCACCGGCGATCCCGATCACGTCGTGCAGTTCTTCCGCTTCGTCGCAGAGGAGACGCGCGAGCTCCTGGCCGAGCTCGGCTACCGGAAGCTCGACGACGTCATCGGTCGCACGGATCTGCTCGAGCCGAATCCGGAAGTGCGCAGCTGGAAGCTGCCGAGCGGGCTCGACTGGAGCGCGATCCTGCACCGGCCGGAGCCGCCGCACGCAGGCGTTGCGATGCGCCGAGTCAGCGGCCAGCAGCACGGGCTCGAGAAGGCGCTCGACGTCGAGCTGATCCGGCTCTGCCGCCCGGCGATCGAGAACATGCAGCCGGTCGAGCTGTCGCTGCCGATCCGCAACGTGAACCGCACCGTCGGCACCATGCTCGGCTCCGCGGTGTCGCTGCGGCACGGGCTCGAGGGGCTGCCGGACAACACGATCCGGATCCGCTTCACGGGCAGCGCGGGACAGAGCTTCGGCGCATTCCTGCCGAAGGGCATCACGCTGAACCTGGTCGGCGACGCGAACGACTACGCGGGGAAGGGGCTCTCGGGCGGACGCATCGTGATCTATCCGCACCCCGAGTCCACGTTCGATCCGGCCGAGAACATCCTGATCGGCAACGTCGCGCTCTACGGCGCGACGAGCGGCGAGGCGTTTTTCCGCGGTGTCGCGGGAGAGCGCTTCAGCGTGCGAAACAGCGGCGCGAACGCGGTCGTCGAGGGCGTCGGCGATCACGGCTGCGAGTACATGACCGGCGGACGCGTGGTCGTGCTCGGCGCGGTCGGGCGCAACTTCGCGGCCGGCATGAGCGGCGGAATCGCCTACGTGCTCGATCCGTTGCGCCGCTTCGCGGAGCTGTGCAACCCCGGAATGATCGATCTGGAACGGGTCGAGACGGAGGACGACGAGCGCGAGCTGCGGTCACTGATCGAGGCGCACTTCCGCCAGACGCGGAGTGATCGCGCGGAGCAGGTGCTCGAGAAGTGGGCCACGACGCTGCCGAGCTTCGTGAAGGTCTTCCCCAAGGAGTACAAGCGGGCGCTGCTCGGGATCGAGTTCGCGAAAGAGGAATACTGATGGGCAAGGTCACCGGTTTCATGGAGGTCGGGCGGAAACTGCCCGCGAAGCGCGACCCGAGGGAGCGCGTCGAGGACTACCTCGAGATCTACGCCGAGCCGACCGAGGAGGCGATCCGTGCGCAAGGTGGCCGCTGCATGGATTGCGGCGTGCCCTTCTGCAACAACGGCTGCCCGCTCGGCAACATCATTCCGGACTGGAACGATCTCGTGTATCGGGGAAAGTGGCGAGAGGCGCTCGATCGCCTGCACCACACGAACAACTTCCCCGAGTTCACGGGGCGCATCTGCCCGGCGCCGTGCGAGTCGGCGTGCGTGCTCGGCATCAACGATGACCCGGTCACGATCGAGATGATCGAGAAGACGATCGCCGAGCGCGGCTTCGCCGAGGGCTGGATCGTTCCCGAGCCGCCGGTGCGCCGATCGGGCAAGCGCGTCGCCGTGATCGGCTCGGGC
Source organism: uncultured Myxococcaceae bacterium (assembly GCA_964505355.1). Lineage (GTDB taxonomy): Bacteria > Myxococcota_A > UBA9160 > UBA9160 > UBA9160 > CAZDHU01. The sequence continues at coordinate 2,470 of CAZDHU010000206.1, forward strand.
CCCGCGGGCCTCGCCGCCGCGCAGCAGCTCAATCGCGCCGGCCATCAGGTGACGCTCTTCGAGAAGAAGGACCGCGTCGGCGGGCTGCTCCGCTACGGCATTCCCGACTTCAAGCTCGAGAAGTGGGTAGTCGACCGGCGCGTGGAGACGCTCGTCGCCGAGGGCGTCGAGCTCCGCACGGGCGTGCACGTCGGACGCGACGTCTCGGGACCCGACCTGCTCCGCGACTACGACGCCGTCCTGCTCTCGGGCGGCGCCGAGGCCGCGCGCGATCTGCCGGTGCCGGGTCGCGACCTCGACGGAATCCACTTCGCGATGGACTTCCTCGAACAGCAGAACCGGCGCGTGGCCGGCGACTCCGTGCCCGACGCCGGGGCGATCCTGGCGACGGGCAAGAACGTGCTCGTGCTCGGCGGCGGAGACACCGGCTCCGATTGCATCGGCACGAGCCACCGGCAAGGCGCGAAGCACGTGTACAACTTCGAGCTGCTCGAGCGCCCCCCCGAGGGCCGACCCGACGACGCGCCGTGGCCGATGCACCCGATGCCGTCGCAGATCCTGCGGACGTCCACCTCCCACGAGGAGGGCGGCTCGCGCGACTGGGGCGTGTCGACGACGAAATTCTCCGGCGAGAACGGGCGCGTGCGGAAGCTGCACGCCGTGCGGGTGCGCTTCGGCCCGCCCGATCCCGCGACGGGCCGGCGCGACATGACCACGGTTCCGGGCAGCGACTTCACCCTCGACGTCGACCTCGTCCTGCTCGCGATGGGCTTCGTCGGACCGGTGCAGGACGGCGTCGTGAAACAGCTCGGTGTCGCGCTCACGGACCGCGGCGCGATCGCGACTCAGGGCTACGCGACCAGCGTGCCGAAGGTCTACGCCGCGGGCGACATGCGCCGAGGCCAATCGCTCGTGGTCTGGGCGATCGCGGAGGGCCGGCAAGCCGCCGAGCAGATCGATCGCGACCTCCGCGCGGCCGCGCGCTAGCCTCTTCGCACAGGGAGGAGGCGCGGGCCCGGCGTGCTGCGGAAGTACAGCGAAGTCATGCGCGGGTCGCTCGCGCTCGCCGATCTCGCGCTGGTCGCGGCAGCGTGGATGGGCGCCGTCTGGCTCCGCTTCGGCACCGAGCTGCTGCCCGAGCCCACCCAGCGCTTCAACCTGGCGGACTATCCGTGGCTCCTGCTCGGAATCCTCCCCGCGTGGCACATCCTGCTGCGCTGGCGCGGGCTCTACGACGGGCACCGCGTGCACTCGCTCGTCTCCGAAGTCCGCCGGGTCGTCGAGGTCACCGCGGCGGGCACCGTATTCCTCGCCTCGCTCACCTTCTTCGGGCGGCTGCAATGGGTTTCGCGCCTCACGGTGGCCGTCTTCGCGATGCTCGCAGCCGCCGAGCTGATCGGCCTCCGCGTGGCGCTGCGCCTCGCGCTCCGAAGCCTGCGACGGCGCGGCCGCTTCGTGCAGAACGTCCTGATCGTCGGTACGGGGTCGCTCGCGCGCGAGGTCCACGCGCGGCTGGCGCGTCACCCCGAGCTCGGCTTCCGCGTGCGCGGCTTCGTGGGCCCGTCCGCAGCCGGGCTCGGCGGCGAGCTGCCCGCGTTCCTCGGCAGCTACGAGTCCCTGCGCGAGGTCGTGGCGCGAGAATCGATCGATCAGGTCGTGATCGCCCTCGAGCGCAACGACCCCGCGAGCCCGACGAAGCTGCTGCGCGAGCTTCACGACACGACCGCGGCCGTGCGCTTCGTTCCCGACCTGCTCGGCATGGACACGGTGCAGGGCGGCATCGAGGACTTCGACGGCTTGCCGATGATCCGGCTGATCGAGTCGCCGCTGATCGGCTGGAACGCGATCGTGAAACGCGCGATCGACGTCGTCGCATCGTCCTGCGCCCTGGTGCTCGGCGCGCCGGTATTCGCGGCGGTCGCGCTCGCCGTGAAGCTCGGCTCGCCAGGTCCGATCTTCTATCGACAAGACCGCATGGGCCTCGACGGCGAGCTCTTCTCGATGATCAAGTTCCGCACCATGATTCCGAACGCCGAGCAGAAGACGGGCGCGGTCTGGGCGGTGCCGGACGACACGCGGCGCACACCCGTCGGCGCGTTCCTGCGCCGGACGAACCTGGACGAGATCCCGCAGTTCTGGAACATCCTGAAGGGCGAGATGAGCTTGGTCGGCCCGCGTCCCGAACGCCCCGAGTTCATCCGCGAGTTTCGCGCCGGCCTGCCCGGCTACATGCTCCGCCACAAGGTGAAGGGCGGCCTCACCGGCTGGGCGCAGGTGAACGGCTGCCGCGGCAACACCTCGATCGAGCGGCGCTTGGAGTACGACATGGCGTACCTGCGACACTGGTCGCTCGGGCTCGACCTGAAGATCATCGTGCTCACGCTGACGCGCGGCTTCAACGACCCGAACGCCTACTGAGCCAGGTTCCCGCGCAGCTTCCCGGGCAGGTTCGTGAAGATCCCGTCGACGCCGATGCCCGCGAGCCGACGCTGCGTCTCGGGATCGTCGACGGTGTACACGTTCACGTGTCGGCCGGCCGCGTGCGCATCGCGAACACGCTCTTCGGTCGCGAGCGCGACGTGAAGGTGCACGGCCTCGGCCCCGACTCCGGCTGCGCGCGCGAGCACGTCTCCCGGCTGCCGGATCCACACCAACGTTCCCAGCCGCGCGCGCGGCTCGAGCGCGCGGAGCTTGCGCAGAACCGAGTCGGAGAAGCTCGAGAAAAGGGTTCGCTCGAGGACCCCGTGGCGCGCGACCGCCTGCAGCGCGATCG
>CAZDHU010000207.1:0-2920 GCA_964505355.1 uncultured Myxococcaceae bacterium
CAGGTCGGTTACCTCCCGCTCTACCGCTTCCACGGCGAACTGGTGGAGCTGCGCTTCAAGGTCCTCACCCCGGAGGACACGGAAGCCATCGCGCGATTGCTGCTCGAACAGGACCCGCGTGCCAGCAGCACCGGGTGGAACGAGCTGGATCTCGCCTATGAACTCCCGGGCGAAGGGCGCTTCCGCGTCAACGTCTCGCGCGAGCGGCGGCATTTCAACGTCGTCCTGCGCGTGATCCCGCCGCAGATCCGTTCCTTCGAAGACCTCAACCTGCCGGGTTCGCTCCGCGACATCGCGACCCTCCAACGGGGTTACGTCCTCGTCACCGGCGCGACCGGCATGGGCAAGTCGACGACGCTGGCCACGGTGATCCAGGAGATCAATCGAACCCGTCGCGCGAAGATCGTGACCGTCGAAGATCCGATCGAGTTCGTCTTCACGCACGATCGCAGCATCCTCACGCAGCGAGAAATCGGAACCGACACGGCGTCCTTCCCGGATGCGCTTCGCGCGGCGCTCCGACAGGACCCGGACGTGATCATGGTCGGCGAACTGCGCGACCTCGAAACCGTCGACACGTCGCTCAAGGCGGCCGAGACGGGTCATCTCGTGCTCGCCACGATTCACACCAACGACGTCGCGTCGACCATCCACCGGCTGGTCTCGTTCTTCCCGGCGGAGGATCATCCGCAGGTCCGCGCCCGCATCGCCGACAACCTGCGCGCGGTCGTCTCCCTGCGGCTGCTGCCGAACAAGAAGCAGGACGGGCGGGTTCCCGCGGTCGAAGTGATGCGAAGCACGCGCACGATCCAGGAGTGCATCAAGGATCCCGCGCGATCGCAGCAGATCACCGAGTTCGTCGCGCGCGGTCGTCCCGAAGGCATGCAGACCTTCGACCAGCATCTGCTCGATCTGCTTCGGGCGAACAAGATCGCGGTCGAAACGGCGCTCGCTGCGGCGAGCAACCCGACGGACTTCCGAACGCGACTCGATCTCGAGGGCGGGCTGCCGCCGGTCGATGAAGAGCCGGCCGACGTCAAGCCGCTCGCCGCCTACGAAATCGACTCGGACGAACGATTCTGAGATGGGGACCGCCGGGCTTCAGCGAACCGGCGGTGGAGGGGCCGTGCGGGCAGACGGGAGCAGCGGTTCGGCAGGCGCGAACGAACCGGTCACCGGTTCGGACGAGGCGCTCACGCGAGCCTTTCGACACGCCACACAGCAGTTGACGGAGATCGCGCCGGGGACGCTCGCGCTGGCCTTCGTGCTGGCCGGGCCCGACGCCCCTCCGCGGCTGCGTTCTGCCGCGGGATTTCAGAACGCGGACGAAGCGCGCCGCATCGCAGCAAGCATTCAGGATGGGCTCGCGGCCACGGTCCGGGGTGGTCACGCTCGCTCGGCCGCAGCACCCGACGGCTGTGGCAGTGATCCGAAGGTGCTCGCGATGGCACCGATCCAGAGCAGTCACGGAGTCCCCCTCGGCGTGCTTGCCATGCTCAGCGCCGAGGGCGGCACGGACGCGCTCAGTCGACTCTCGCTGATCGCCGACCTCGCCGCGGCGCGACTCGAACGCGCGCGTCTGTCGGCCGAGGTCGAACACCTGCGACTCGACGTGGCCGAGCGACACGTGCCGGCGTCCGAGCCTTCCGACGAGCTGCTCGCCCTTTCCGAGACCGTCTTTGCGCAGGATCTCGAGCTGCTTCGAAACCGCGAGACGATCGGCAAGATCGAGCGCCTCAAGAACGACTTCATCGAGAAGATGTCCCGCGAGCTGCGCACGCCGCTGACCAGCATCATCGAATCGATCATCAGCGTGCTCGCCAACGACCACGAGAGCCTCAGCGAAAGCGCCAAGGGCGCACTGCGAACGGCGCTCGACGAGGGCACGTCGTTTCTGCGAACGCTGCAAAACATTCTCGATCTCTGGCGACTGCGGCAGTCGGAGATGCCGATCGAGATTCACGACGCGAGCTTTCGGGACGTGGTCGACGAGTCGATCTTCAGCGTCCAGGACACGCTCGGCGACAAGCCGGTCGTGATCGAGAAGCACCTGACCGAACCGCTGCCGAAGATCCGGACCGATCTCGCCAAGCTGAGCCAGATTCTCTTCCTGTTGCTCGACAACGCGGCGAAGTTCACGCCCAAGGGACGGATCGACATTCGCGCCCGGGTGCGCGACGGCACCCTGTTCTGCGAACTCGAAGATACGGGGATCGGGATTTGTCCCGACGATCAGACGCTCGTCTTCGACGAGTTCTTCCAGGTGGAGGCGGGCGCCTCGGGCCGCTATCGCGGTGCCGGGCTCGGACTCACGCTGGTCCGCGAGCTGATCACACTGCTCGGCGGAAACCTGTCGCTGAACAGCGAAGTCGGCCGGGGAACGACGGTTCGATTCGAATTGCCCGTGCAGGTGGTGAGCTGACGACCCGCCGGAACCGGCTCACTCGCCGTCCGGGTAGTCCGGCTTGATGTAACCCGCGGCGATCTCCCGCAGCGCGAGCACAGCCTCTTTGTTGTCGTCGGCCAGCACGAGCGGACGCGCGCCCTTCTTCAGCTGCTTGGTTCGGATCGCCGCCATCTGCACGAGGTGGAAGCGGTTCGGAACGAGCGCCGTGCAGTCTTCGATCGTGATACGGGCCATCGGTCGAGTTCTCCTCTGCCCGCAACCGTCGGCAATGAGGCAGCGCGCGGGAACGGAACGCTAGTCGAGGCGCGGAACGATCGAAAGCCCGCGAACCAGACCGGGAATCGTTCCGGGGACCTGAATCGCGAGCTCAAAAAGAGGAAACCCCGGCCGGCTGACGCCGGCCGGGGTCCGAAGTGCCTTCCTGAGGAAGGCCTCTCGGCGAGCAGCGCTCGCCGTCGCATCACATGGCGACGGCTGCTGCCTTCTTGCGCCGGGTGGCCTTCTTCTTCGTGG
>CAZDHU010000208.1:0-12940 GCA_964505355.1 uncultured Myxococcaceae bacterium
GCCGCTTCCGCGCACCGCCCACGCCGCGGAGGCCGACAATGCGCGCATCGAGATCGCGCTCGCGGCCTTCTCGCCGGCCGAGGCTTCCGGTGACGCGCCTGCCCTCGCGGAGGACAGCTCGCCGGCGCCCGTCTTCCTCGAACGCTGACGGCTTGACGGTCCAGAGCCCGGGCGTCAAGGTTCAGCGCGTTCCGAACGGGATCGGTTTCTGGATCCACGTCACGCCCCGGGCCCGACGCCCGTCCGTGGCCGGGTCACACGGCGATGCGCTTCGCGTCGCCGTTTCCGAACCCCCCGTCGAGGGACGCGCGAACGCCGCCTGCGTGCGATCGCTGGCCGAGGCGCTCGGAGTCTCGCGCGCGGCGGTGCACATCGATCCGGCGGCGCACGGCCGGCGCAAGCGGGTCGACGTCGATGGCGACGGGGCAGCGCTCGAGGCGCGGATTCGTGCGCTGTCGCAGCGTTCGCAGGTCGGGTCGGTCCGGAGCGAGGAGAGCTGAACGATGCCCACCTACGAGTACCGCTGCGACAAGTGCGGCCACGAGTTCGAACGCGAACAGCGCATCACCGAAGATCCGATCAAGACCTGCCCGAAATGCAAAGCACAGAAGGCGCGCCGCCTGATCTCGGTCACGAGCTTCGTGCTGAAGGGGGGAGGCTGGTACGCGGATCTCTACTCCTCGGGCGGCAAGAAAAAGGGCGACGGCGAATCGAAGGCCGGCGAATCGACCGCGGCGAGCAGCAGCACCTCCACCGACTCGACCTCTTCCACGTCCGCCGACTCGGGAACGAAGTCCGAGAGCAAGAGCGGATCCTCCGACACGAAATCCCCTTCCCGTAAGAAATCCGGCAAGTCAGCGGCGGCCTGAACGGTGACGTCGTCCCCCCCGACGACCGTCGTGATCGACGGAATGGCGCTGGCCCGAGAACTTCGCGAAGGGATTGCTCGCGAGGTCGCGGACCTCGTCGCCTCTGGTGAGCGCGCCCCGTGTCTCGCGGTGGTGCTGGTGGGCGACGATCCCGCGAGCCTTTCGTACATCCGCGGCAAGCGGCGTGCGTGCGAACGCGCGGGGATCGACTCGAGAGAGATCGATCTACCGGCCGGCGCGTCGCAGCAGCAGGTGATCGACGCCGTCCGCGCGCTCGGTGCCGACGACGCGGTCGATGGCATTCTCGTCCAGCTCCCGCTGCCGAAGCCGCTCGAAGCCGCGCCGGTGACCGAAGCGATCGATCCCGCGAAAGACGTCGACGGACTGCACACGGTGAACGCCGGCCGGCTGATGGCTGGCCTGCCCGGACTTCGCCCCTGCACGCCGCTCGGCATCCTCGAAGTGCTCGATCGCCAGGGAGTCGCGCTCGCCGGTGCGAACGCCGTCGTGATCGGCCGCAGCGCGCTGGTCGGCAAGCCGGTGGCGCTGCTTCTGCTCGAACGCCACGCCACGGTGACGATCTGCCATTCGCGCACGCGCAACCTGGCCGAGATCGTGCGCAACGCCGACGTGGTGGTCGCCTGCGCGGGTAGCCCGAAGCTGATCAAGGGCGACTGGATTCGCCCCGGTGCGGCGGTGGTGGACATCGGCGTCAACGTGATCGACGGCGTGCAGGTCGGTGACGTCGACTTCGAGGCCGCGCTCGGGCGCGCTCGCTTCATCACGCCATCGCGCGGCGGCGTCGGTCCGCTCACCATCACGATGCTGCTGCGCAACACGCTGCTCGCGAGGCGTGCGCGCCTCGCCGGCCCGCGCCCGGCGCCGGCCGCCGGTTCTCGCGCTTGAGCGAACTCCGCCGCACACCGCTCTTCGAGGCCCACCGCCGGCTCGGCGCGCGCCTCGTCGACTTCGCGGGCTTCGAAATGCCGGTGCAGTACCGCTCGATCCTCGAAGAACACCGCGCGGTGCGCACGGCGGCCGGTCTCTTCGACGTCTCGCACATGGGCGAGATCTACGTCACCGGCCCGGGTGCCAGCGCCGCCGTCGAGCGCCTCGTCACCTGCCCCGTCGCGTCGCTTCCGATCGGCGGCGTGCGTTACGGGATTCTCTGCAACGAGCGCGGCGGCTGCGTCGATGACGTGACGGTGCATCGCCTCGGCGAGCAAGAGCTCTTTCTCTGCGTGAACGCTTCGAACGTCGCCCGCGATTTCGAGTGGATCAGCGCGCACGCGCCCGCCGGCGCGCGGGTCGAAAACCGAAGCGAGCAGTTCGGGCTGCTCGCGCTGCAGGGTCCGGCCTCGGCCGCGGTGCTCGCCCGCGTGAGCGCGCTGCCCCCGCCGGACATGAAGCGCTTCCGTTTCCTCAGCGGAACCGTCGCGGGCGTCGCCGCGCTGGTCGCACGAACCGGCTACACGGGCTCGGACGGATTCGAACTCTACCTGCCGGCGGAGCAAACGGAGGCGGTCTGGAACGCGCTGCTCGACGCCGGAGCGCCGCTCGGTCTCGTCCCGGCAGGACTCGGCGCGCGAGACACCCTGCGCCTCGAGGCCGCACTTTCGCTCTACGGCCACGAACTCGACGAAGAGACGACGCCGCTCGAGGCCGGACTCGGGCGATTCGTCAAGCTCGCGGCCGGCGGATTCATCGGCGCGGAGGCCCTCCCCGCGCAGGCGGCGCGCGGCCTTGCGCGCCGTCTGGTCGGATTCGTGCTCGAAGACCGTGGCGTGGCGCGGGCGGGACACGCGATTCTCGCGGGCGGACGCGCGGTCGGACGCGTGACCAGTGGCGCACCGTCACCGACGCTCGGACGCTCGATCGGTCTCGGCTACGTTCCGCGCGAGCATTCCGCCGTCGGCACGCGACTCGCGATCGAAATCCGCGAGCGCGCCCATGCCGCGGTGGTGGTGGAGACGCCGTTCGTGAAACCTGCTTCGGTTCGGGAGGAGACCGGTGGCCGAGTACGACATCCCTGACGATCGCCGCTTCAGTCACGAAGACGAGTGGGCAAAACTCGAAGACGATCGCGTGACGATCGGCGTGACGGACTACGCGCAGAAACAGCTCGGCGACATCGTCTTCGTCGAGTTGCCCGCCGTCGGTTCGCAGGTCGAACGGGGCGAACCCTTCGGTGTGATCGAATCCGTCAAAGCGGTCTCCGATCTCTACGCACCGGTTTCCGGTCAGGTGATCGAAGTCAACACGGATCTCGCCGACAATCCCGCGCTGGTCAACGAAGACTGCTACGGCGATGGCTGGATGTTGACGATCGCGATCGAAGATGCGGGCGAGCACGACGAGATGCTCGACGCCGAGGCCTATCGCGCACACGTCGCCGACCGCAAGGGCTGACGTTGCGTTACCTCCCGCACACCGAGGACGAGATTCGTCGGATGCTCGGCGTGATCGGGGTTCCGCAGATCGAGTCGCTCTTCGATCAGGTGCCCGCGCCGCTGCGGCTCGGCCGGGCGCTCGATCTCGCGCCCGCGCTGTCCGAATCCGAACTGGTCGACGAGTTCGCGGCGCTCGCACGCCGAAATGCGAGCCTCGAGACGCACGCCTGCTTTCTGGGCGCGGGGACGTACGCGCACTTCATCCCCGCGGCGGTCGACGCACTGGCGGGGCGTTCCGAGTTCTACACCTCGTACACGCCCTATCAGCCCGAGATCGCGCAGGGCACGCTGCAGACGCTCTTCGAGTGGCAGACCATGATCTGCGCGCTGACCGGGATGGACGTCGCCAACGCCTCGATGTACGACGGCGCGTCGTCGGTGGCCGAAGCGGCGCTGATGGCGATGCGCGTCACGCGGCGGAACAAGAGCGTGGTCGCCGGACTGCATCCACACTGGCGCGACGTGCTGCGCACCTGCGTCGGCGGGCCTGGCGGCGTGGTCGATCACGCGTCGTACGGCAACGACGGCCGCACCCGAAATCTCGCCGAAGTCGTCGACGACGAAACGGCCTGCGTGATCGTCTCGCGTCCGTCGTTCTTCGGCACGATCGACGATTTGGCGGCAGCGGCCGCGATCGCACACGAGCGCGGGGCCCTGCTGATCGTCGCCGTGCCCGAGGCACTCTCGCTCGCCCTCCTGCGCTCACCCGGCGACCTCGGCGCCGACATCGTTTGCGGAGAGGCGCAGAGCTTCGGCATCCCGATGGGATTCGGCGGACCGCACCTCGGCTTTCTCGCCGCACGCGAGCGGTTCCTGCGCCAGTTGCCCGGTCGTCTCTGCGGACAGACGGTCGATGGCGAAGGCAAACGCGGCTTCGTCCTCACGCTGTCGACGCGCGAGCAGCACATCCGTCGCGAACGGGCGACCTCGAACATCTGCACCAACCAGGGCCTCATGCTGCTGCGCGCGACGATTCATCTCTCGCTGCTCGGCCGGAGGGGGCTGCGCGCGCTCGCGTTGCAGAACGTCGAAAAGGCCGCGTATCTGCGGTCGCGACTGGCGGCGGCGCCCGGCCTCACGCTCCCCTTCGAGGCCCCGGTCTTTCACGAGCTGGTGGTGAAACTCGCACCGGGCGACACGCCGGAGCGCGCCCTTCGCCGCTGCCTCGACCAACAAATCATCGGCGGACTCGATCTCGCGCCCTTCGCACCCGAACTCGGCCCCGCACTGCTGGTCTGCGCGACCGAGCTCGTTTCTCGCACCGCGATCGACCGCCTCGCGGCGGCGCTCGGCAGGCGCTCGTGAGCCGGCGCGATCCGCGTGCCGGTCTCGCGGGCGAAGGACCGGCGCGCGTCGGTAACGGCACCGGCGGCGGCGGCTACGAAGAGCCGCTGCTCTTCGAGCGCAGTCGCGCGGGACGCTCGGCCTTCGAACTCGCGGTGAGCGACGTCCCCGCGGTCGATCCGCTCGCGCATTTCGGCGCGAGCGCCGTGCGCGAAGATTGCGCCGATCTGCCCGAGCTCTCCGAAGTCGACGTGGTGCGCCACTTCACGCGGCTCTCGACGCAGAACTGCTCGGTCGATCTCGCGCTCTATCCCCTTGGTTCGTGCACGATGAAGTACAACCCGAAGATCAACGAGAAGCTGGCCGCGCTTCCGGGCTTCGCCGCCGTGCATCCGCTGCAGCCCGCCGCGCTCGCGCAGGGCGTGCTCGCATTGATGTGGCACCTCGCGCGGGATCTCGCCGAAGTGAGCGGCATGGACGCCGTGTCGCTGCAGCCCGCCGCCGGCGCGCAGGGCGAACTCGCGGGCGTGATGATGATTCGCGCGTATCACGAACAGCGCAGCGAGCAGCGGCGAATCGTGCTGGTGCCGGACTCCGCGCACGGCACCAATCCGGCGAGTGCCGCGCTCAACGGCTTCGAGATCGTCGCGGTTCCGTCGGGCCCGGACGGCCGCTTGCATCCCGACGCGGTCGCGCGGGCGATGACGCCCGAAGTCGCCTGCCTGATGCTGACCAATCCGAACACCCTCGGCCTGTTCGAAACACAAATCGCCGAAATCGCGAAGATCGTTCACGCGGGTGGAGGCCTCGTCTACGGCGACGGCGCGAATCTGAACGCGATGATGGGGATCGCGCGGCCCGGAGATCTCGGCATCGACGTCATGCACTTCAATCTGCACAAGACGTTCTCGACGCCGCACGGCGGCGGCGGGCCCGGCGCCGGTCCGGTCGGCGTCCGTTCGATGCTGGAGCCGCATCTGCCGATTCCCGTGGTGGCCCGGCGCACGCAGGACGACGGCAGCGACGAATGGTGGTTCGACGACGAACGACCGCTCTCGATCGGCCGCCTGCACGGAAACTTCGGCAACGTCGGCATGCTGGTTCGCGCGTACGCCTGGCTCCGGTCGCTGGGGCCGGCGGGGCTGCGCCGCTGCTCCGAGCTGGCGGTGCTGAACGCGAACTATCTGCTCGCGCGACTGCGCGAGCGCTGGACCGTTCCGTACGACACGCCGGTGATGCACGAGTGCGTGCTGTCGGATGCGGCGCTGCACGGCGCCGGCGTGAGCACCCTCGACGTCGCGAAGCGACTGATCGACTACGGCTATCACCCGCCGACCGTGTATTTCCCGCTGGTGGTCGCGGGCGCGCTGATGATCGAGCCGACCGAGAGCGAGAGCCTCGAAGGGCTCGATCAGTTCGTGGCCGCGATGGACGCGATCGCGCACGAAGCGCTCTCCGATCCCGAACTCGTACGAACCGCACCGCACAGCACCCGGCTCTCCCGGCTCGACGAGACGCGCGCCGCGCGGCGACCGGTCCTCCGCTGGCGGCCGGAGGGCGACGTCTGAAGGCGCGGCTTCGCTGCGTCGCATGGCTCGCGCTCGGGCTCGGCCCGCTCGCCTGTACCCAGAACGACGGTCGCGCGTTCAATCCGCTGCGCTCGCTGACCGAGGTGTCGATCGAACAAGAGCGCGAACTCGGCTTCGAGTTCGACCGCCAGATTTCGAGCGCGGTGGCGATCGTCGACGATCCCGTGGTCGAGCAGTTCATGAACGACCTCGGACAGCATCTCGTGCAGCAGATCGAGCCGCAGCCGTTCATCTATCGCTTTCGCCTCATCATCAACCCGCAGCTCAACGCCTTCGCGGTGCCCGGCGGGTTCGTCTATCTGCACAGCGGCACGCTGCTCGGCGCGGGAAGCCTCGACGAGCTGGCCGGCGTGGTGGCGCACGAAATCGGTCACGTGAAGGGACGGCACTTCGCGCGGCTGCAGGCGAAGACGGCGATCCCTTCTCTGCTCACCACGCTGGCCTCGATCGCGGCCGGCGTCGCGGCCGGAGCGCCGGAGCCGATGCTCGCCGGCCAGGGCATCAACGTCGCCATGCAGTTGCAGTTCACGCGGGAGATCGAGGCCGAGGCCGATCAGCTCGGCATGACGTACATGGCGCGCAGTGGCTTCGACCCGCGCGGCATGGCGCGATTCTTTCAAAAGATCGTCGCCAGCGAGAGCAGCGGTCGCAGCGAGATCGAGCTTCCGCCGTATCTCTACAGCCATCCCGACGTGCGCAACCGGATTCTCGCCGTGAACGACACCGCGCCGACACTGCGTCGTGTCGGGACGCCGCCGGCGGAGCTGGAAGCGGAACTCGTTCGCGCGCAGACGCATCTCGCGTGGCTGGTGCAGCACGATCGCACGAGCATCCATCCCGAGCAGACGCCGTTCGATCGAACGCGCAACGACGCCCTGCTCGCCCGCGCCGAGCGCGAAGCGGCCGCTCCCGATCTCGAGGCCGCGCTGCGCACGCTGGCCGAGGCCGAACGCCAGGAACCGCACGATCCGCGACCGGCCTATCGCGCCGGCGAGCTGCTCGAAGGCGCGAAGCGAGGGCGGGAAGCGATCGCGGCGTACGAACGCGCGCTGCACGTCGATCCCACCCGCGCGCTCGTCTATTTCCGCATCGGCATCGTCGCCCGCGATCTCGGCGAACGACAGCGCGCGGTCTTCTGGCTCGAGCAGGCGATGCGCCGCTTCGGTCCGGGCAGCGCGCAGCAGAAGAAGGCGGCGTTCGAAACCGAGAAGCTGACCTTCCGTCCGATCGAAGAGGCGGGCATCGCGGACGGCCGAGACGATGCCGACGACGCCGACACCACCGCCGGCGTGGCGCGAGAACAGTTCGGTGCGGGCGACGACGAGGCCGTCTGGTGGGGTCGGCTCGGAGCCCGCTACCTCGACAGCGAGACGACGAAGAAGATGTTCGTGCGCTGGCTCGATCCATCGGGCGCGGTCTTCACGGCGACGAAGGTCGAGCGGCACCGGCCGTACATCACCGCGCGGCTGCCGCTCGATGCGCGCGCACGAAGTCTGCCCGGCCGCTGGCGCCTCGAAGTCGATTTCGACGGAGACGTGATCGACCGGCGCGCGTTCGTGCTCGCGCCCTGAACGCGCAGCCCGCGCCTACTCTGCTTCGGCGAGGTGGCGGCGGGCGAGATCCGCGAACGGCCCGGCGGGCTCGAGCTGCAGGTAGCGACGCCAGTGATCCCGTGCTTTGCGGCGCAGGCCGAGCTTTTCGTAGAGCAACGCGAGATTCAGTTGACCGTCCGCGTAGGTCGGATCGACGCGCAGCGACGCCTTGTAGTGCTGCAACGCCGCCTCGTCGCGACCGTCTTCTTCGAACAGGTTGGCGAGATTGAAGTGCGCCTCGACGTGGTCTTCGTCGAGCGCGAGCGCACGCACGTAGCACGTGCGCGCGGCCTCGCGGCGCCCCTGGTTGTAGTGGACGGTGCCGAGGTTGCAGTGCGCGTCCGCCAGCGCGGGATCGAGTTCGAGCGCCCGTTCGTAGGCGACCCGCGCCTGCGCGATCGTGGCGGGCTCGTCGTCGAGCTGACAGCCGCGGTCGAACCATTCGAGCGCGGTCTCGGGAACCGCGCTCGTCGCCGCGGCGTCGCCGTCCCCGTTCACACGCAGGGGCAGCGGCCTCGCATCGTCGACCGTCGGCGGAGCCAGCGGAAAGTCGAGCACGAACTGGCCGGACGGTTCGACCAGCAGCCCGTCGTGACGCACCACCACGCGATCCGAATCGTCGAGCCAGATCCGAAGCTGTCCGAGCGGGCGATCGATCTCGGGTACTCGCTCGCGCAGGCCGTCGAGACTGCGGCGGATGCGGCGCACCGGGACACCGCGCTCGAGCAGCGCGAGCACCGCGCGCACGCAAACGAGATCTTGAAAGGTGAAGCGTGCGTCCTCGCCCGCCGCGACGCTCGCGCGCACGAGCGACGTCTTCTCCCAGTAGCGCACGCGCGCCGCCGGAATCTTGCAAATCCGCGCGACCTCGATTCGCGACCATCCCATCGAGCGTGCAGCGTACATCGATCTGCACGCGCGAGGCGAGGCTTTTGCGTGCGGCTTCGTCGCGTCGAAGGCCCGGCGATCGTTGCGAGCCGTTGCGATCGTGCCGGGTGGATCACGACGATCGAGATCGACGAGAAACGAATGCCGGAGACCGGGATCGTCCCGGGGCAGGCCGCCCGCGAATCGGTTAGGGTGAAAACGAGGTGGCGGCGCCGGCGGGACGTTCCCGCGCAGCCCGCGAGTCCGAGCCAGCCGAGGAGAACAACGCGTGTCGGAGTCGCCGATCATCGTCGTGAGTTTCAAGGACATCGAAGGCAACGAAATCGTTCGCGAGCAGGTGGAGACGAGCTGCCGCGCGCTGGCCGAAGAGTTTCCGGAAACGACGCACTTCGAAGTCACGCTCGCACCCGACGGGGCCGGACACATCGCGCACGGTCACGTGACGGGTCGTCAACTCGAAGTCGCCGGGCACACGGAAGCGATCGACCTCGCGCACGCCGCGAACAAGCTGGTCGACACGCTGCACAAACTGCTCCGCAAGGCGCACGACCGGCAGCGCTTCACCCAGCGGCGCGAAGCACAGATCGAAGCCACGCGCCGGCGTGGCTGACGACGCGCGGTTGCGCGAGACGATCGCGAAGCGGGGTCGAGTCGAGTTCTTCTTCGAGTTCGCCAGCACGTACAGCCATCCCGCCGCGATGCGCATCGAGGCGCAGGCGGGCGACGCGATCGACGTCGAATGGCGCCCCTTTCTGCTGGGGCCGATCTTCCGTGCGCAGGGCTGGAACGATTCGCCCTTCAACCTCTACCCCGCGCGGGGGCGCTACATGTGGCGCGATCTCGCCCGCATCTGCGAGTCACAGGGCATCGCGTGGCGGCAGCCGTCGCAGTTTCCGCGCAACGGGCTGCTCGCGGCGCGCGTCGCCTGCGCGGCGGCCTTCGAGAGCGACGGGCGCGCACGCACTCGCGCCGAATGCTGGCTGCCGCCCTTCGTCCGCGCGGTGTATCGCGCGAACTTCGTGCACGATCGCGACATCGCGGAGCCGGACGTCGTGCGCGGCTGCCTGCGCGAGGCGATCGACGAGACGGCGGAGCTGGCGGCACAGCGCCCTTCCGGCGGGCCGTGCGCGAGCGACGCCGCGCGATGCGACACGCCGGAGGTGATCTTCGCGCGCGCTTCCGCGGCGATCGTGAAAGACGCCCTGCGCGCGCAGACGGAACGCGCGGTCGCCGCCGGGATCTTCGGCGCGCCGAGCTTTCTCGTCGGCAACGAACTCTTCTGGGGCAACGACCGACTCGATGAGGCGCTCGCGTTCGCGGTACGCGTCGCAAGGGCATGACGAGACGCGGGGCGCGCGAGTCGATCTGCCTCATCGAATTCTCGTCGCGCGGCGTGATGTCGCGCCTCGACGAGCACGCGGCGCCGCCGTCGCCACGCCGTGCCCGCAGCGCGGCGCCCCTCACATGCCTCGCGTGAACACTTCGAGGTTCACGCTCAAGCCCTCGACCCTGCGTCGATCTCCAGAGCTCTCGCACGAGACCGGGACGACCACGGCGCGTGCTTGCGGCGACCGGCCGCTCGCGCCTGCCCCCGCAGGAACGAAACCCGCAATGCCCGAAGCAAAGATCCACCCGGAGGGGAACGATCATGCACTCCGCGAAGCGCCTTCGCGCCCCCGCGCGGCTCACCGGTTCAAACTCCACGATGCTTCGGACGATCGCCCTCGCGGTGGCGCTTCTCGCCTGCCCGCGCATCGCCGGCGCGATCGAGGCGCTCGACGGCCGCTTCGAGGTGCATGGCTACGTCGAGGAACAGGTTCGCGCCATCGATCGCGACTTCAAGGAGAACCTCGACCTCACGCAGTGGTATCACGTGCTCGCACTCGAGGTGGAGTTCGATCTTCTGCCCGGCGGCTTCGGTCCGATCGGAGGTCTCTCGGCGTACGCGGGTTTCGACGTCCGATACGACTGTGTCTGGACGCGCGCCTGCGGACTCTTTCGATCGGCCGACACGTTCGGGGATCGCGCCAGCAAACTGCCCGTGCGCCTCGGCAACGCGCGCTATCCCAACATGGTCGGCGTCTGGCAGGCCTCGGGGGATGATCCGAACGACCGGCGCAATCCCGTGCGCCCGTTCGGACCGACGCTTTCGCTCGGTACCGGACGCCGCCTCGGCGGCCCCGATCGAGTACCGGGCATCGACACCCTGTTCGGACAGCCGGGCCTCGATCGCTTCCTCGGCACCTCGGACGACCCCGCCCTCTACACGTTCGCCAACTTTCTCGACTACCGATTCGCCCTGCGCGCCATACAGGGCAGCGAAAACGGACTCGGCATTCAGACCCTCGGCCCCTGGCAGCCGAAGAACACGGTGATCGCGAACGCCGGGCTCGCCGATCGCGTGAACCCGTTCAATACCTCGGAGATCGATCCGCGCACGGGTCTCGCGCCGACCAACGTCGCGACACTCGGCTATCGGCCGTCGCCGTCGCGACCCGCCGGATGGGGCGGCGACCCCGGCGAGGCGCGCGGCCTCTACGTGCCGAGCGCCGCGACCAGCCGACTGATTCGCAGCGGAGACCTCGGCAGCTTCGATCAAAACTTCCGCGCCACACAGTTGCAGTGGAATCTCGGCGCCAGCCAGCAGGACGAGAAGTTTCTGCGCGAGTTCTATCTCGACTGGGAAGCGCTCGATGGCCGGCTCTTCGTGCGCACGGGAAAGCAAACCATCGTCTGGGGCAAGACGGAACTGTTTGCGACCACCGACCAGTTCAATCCCCGCGACCTCGCGCTGGCCTCGCTGCCGAGTCTCGAAGAATCGCGCATCCCGCTCTGGTCGATCCGCGGCGTCTATTCCTTCTACGACCTGGGTCCGCTCGAAGACGTGCGGCTCGAACTGGCCATCAACCTCGACGACTTCGAGCCCGAAGACATCGACCACTGCGGCGAGCCCTACACGCCGAATCCCGCCTGCAACAAGACGGCGGGCCTCTTTGCGCACGGACTCGCGGGCTACGGCATCGTCGGCGAAGAGCGCCCCCCGCACTGGTGGAACGGCTCGAAGGGCTTGCAGGGCGGCGGGCGCATCGAGTTTCGCTGGGAGCAGTTCAGCTTCGCGATCACCGACATCTACGGCTACACGCGCATTCCCTACGCCGAGCGTGTCTTCACCTACGAACGCAACGTCGATCCGGACAGCGGTCGCCCGCGCGAAGCGGGGGCGACCGGCGCCTGCATCGACGGCACCGAAGACGCGTGCCTCACCCCGTCCGAGGCGCTCACCAAACACTCGCTCAATCAGCAGCTCTTCGCGGTCGTGTGCTCCTCGAGCGTCGCCTTCTCGACGCTCGACCTCAGCGTCTGTGCACAAAGCGTCTTCAACAGCCGGACCATCGTGCCCACGACCGGCGACTACCTGACGCACGCGCTCTCGCTCGTGCTCTCGGACGTGGTTCCGTTCGTCTCGACGGCGATCTACGGCGGACTCGCCGGCCCGGGAGCCGGAACCAACGCGGATCCCGTCACGCTGCACCAGCAGGCGAGCGTCGATGGAACCGCCGGTTCCGGCCTCGTCGCCGGTAGTTTGTCGGACCGCCTGACGGTGCAGCAGGAAGCGCTGCTCGGATGCGGTCCGCTCTACGGCACGAGCGACACGGGCTGCGACGACAGCGGCATCGACCTGCTGAACGCCGAAGCGAGCGCCGTCATCCAGGCCTTCAGCGCGTTCGAAGGTTCGCTGTCGGAACGCGTGCAGGCGGGCATCACGCAGCCCGGAACGCGCCCGTTTCTTCCCTACAGCGGCCCCGTCGCGACGCGATACGTGCCCGGTCGCGGCCTCGTGCAGCTTCCGGGTTCGCGCGGACCCTGGCTCGGCGATGGTGTGTCGCTGAATCCCGACTACGACCCGCGGGTCGATGGCTGCGTCGCGGCGGGCTTCGATGGCGTCGCACCCGCGGGCTTCTGCGCCGGCGCGAATCTCGTCCACCCCGTGACGGGCGATCTGTTCGCGAGCGAGCTGGCCGCCTTCTCGTGGAATCTGCAGACGCTGCTGGTCGCGTTTTCGTCACCGGATGCCGACGGTGGCCTCGTCCCCGCGACCACGCGCTACTACGCCAACGCCACCGACGAGTTCGACGAGTTCAATCCGAATCGCACCGACGGCTGTTCGTTCGTTGTGCCGCATCTCTGTTCGTCGATCCAGTCGATCTACACCGTGATTGGGAATCGCCGGCAGGACCGGCGCGCCGGCGGCAACGGAACCTACGGCC
>CAZDHU010000209.1:0-3964 GCA_964505355.1 uncultured Myxococcaceae bacterium
GCCTCGCGGTAGTTGGCGAAGTGCGAGCCGATGATTCGCTTCAAACTCATCCAGAGGTAACGGTTGTCGTAGGTGTGATTGAAGCCGCTGGTCGACGCGCAGGTGACGATCACGCCCCCGCGACGCGCGACGAACACGCTGGTCGCGAACGTCTCGCGACCGGGATGCTCGTAGACGATGTCGGGATCCTCGCCCCCCGTCAGCTCGCGAACCCGCGCCCCGAAGCGGCGCATCTCCTTCGCGTTCATCTCGCTACCGTCCCAGAAACGGAAGCCCTCGGCCTTGCGATCGATCACCCGTTCGCAGCCGAGTTTGCGGACCAGCTCGGCGCGGTGCGGGCTCGACACGACGCCGACCGGAATCGCGCCGCCGCGCACCGCGTACTGCGTCGCGTAGCCGCCGAGCCCGCCCGAGGCGCCCCAGATCAACACCACGTCGCCGAGCTTCATCGCACCGCCGTGCTTCGAGACGAGCTGCCGGTAGGCCGTCGAGTTGACCAGCCCGGAACAGGCGGCTTCTTCCCAGGTCAGGTGTTCGGGCTTCGGCATCAACTGATTGGCGCGCACGATCGAAACTTCGGCGAGCCCGCCGAAGTTGGTTTCGAAGCCCCAGATCAACTGGGCGGGATCCATCATCGCGTCGTCGTGACCTTCCGGTTCTTCGAGATCGACGCTGTTGCAATGCACGACGACGCGATCGCCCGGCTTCCACTTCGAAATGCCCGGACCGACGCGCAGCACCACGCCCGACGCGTCACTGCCGACGATGTGGTACGGCAGGTCGTGCCGCTTCCAGAGTTCGCTGCGCCGCCCGCTGCGCTTCAGAAACTGAAACGTCGAGAGTGGCTCGAAGATCGACGTCCAGACCGTGTTGAAGTTGATGGCCGACGCCATCACGCCGAGCAGCACCTCGCCCGGCCCGAGCGCGGGCAGCGAGACCTCGTCGACGTGCAGCGACTTGCGCGGATCCTTTTCCGCCGAGGGCAGCCCCTCGAACATCTTCTCTTCTTCGATGTGCGTGGTGACGGCGCGAATCGTTTTCGGGAGTTCGAGACCGAGGAAGGCGTCGGCCGAGGCACGCGCCTCGATCGCTTCGACGATCGCGTTCGTGGATGCGGACATCGTGGCACCTCGCAGGGGTCCGTTGCGACCGGACGGGGGAACGACCGCGCAGCGTAACCGCCGCCGCCGCGTGCGGCGAGTCGCGGTTGCCCGCCCGCAGGCCCTCCATTACCGTGCTCGCGGCGATGGGCCGCGCGCCCGCCGCGTCGTCGTTCATCCCGGTCCCGCCCCGGCCGGCGCATCGCGGATGCGCCGTGCGCACGAGACCCCACGGAGGCTCCGCGTGCGATTCTACGAGTACGAATCGAAGGCTCTGTTCGCGCGACACGCTCTGCCGCTCGGCAAGAGCGGACTGGCTTCGAGCGCGGCCGACGCGCGACGCATCGCCTCCGAACTCGGCGGCCCGCTGGTGCTGAAGAGTCAGGTGCTGTCCGGCGGACGCATGAAGGCGGGCGCGGTCCAGTTCGCGGATGGCCCCGACGAGGCCGCCGCGCAGTACGAAAAAATCGTTCCCGTGGTCGTCAACGGCCAGCGCTGCCGCAGCGTGCTGGTCGAAGAGCGCAGCCGGATCGCGCAGGAGTACTACGTCGGCGTCACCTGGGACGGCCGCGCCCGCAAACCCGTGGTGATCTTCAGCGACATGGGCGGCATCGACATCGAAGAGGTGGCCGAGACGCACCCCGACCACGTGTCGAAGACCCATTTCTCGACCATCTTGCCGATCACGCCCCGGATCGCCAAAGAAGCGATCGGCGCAACCGGCGTCTCCGGAGACGCGCTCAATCGGCTGGTTCCGATCGTCTTCGAACTGATGAAGATCTTCCTCGCGTACGATCTCACGCTGGCGGAGATCAATCCGCTGGTGCGACTCGAGGACGGCCGCTTCGTGGTCCTCGACGGCCACGTCGACATGGAAGCCGAAGCGCGCGGAAAACACCGGAAGCTGCTCGCCGACCTCGGCATCCGCCCCGAAGAAACGCGACAGGCGCGCGAAGCCACCGCGTTCGAGCTCGCCGGCGCGGCCGTCAACGCGACCGACCATCGCGGCGTCGCGGGCAACGTGGTCGGCTTCGACGGCGACCTCGGACTCGTGATCGGCGCCGGTGGCGGGTCGCTGACGCTCTTCGACGCCGTTCGCAAGCACGGAGGCCGCCCGGCCAACTACTGCGAGATCGGCGGCAACCCGAGCGTGAACAAGGCGAAGGAACTGACCAAACTGATTCTCTCCAAACCGGGCGTCGAGAAGATCGCGGTGATGATGAACGTGGTCTCGAACACGCGCGTCGACATCGTGGCGCGGGGCGTGATCAAGGGCTGTCTCGAAGCCGGAAAGAATCCGAAGGACGTGATCGCGATTTTCCGAATCCCCGGCGCGTGGGAACAGGAGGGCTTCAAGATCCTGCGCAAGTACGGCGTCGACTACTGCGATCGGTCGGTCTCGATGTACGAAGCGGCCGGGCGCGCCGTCGCGAAGATGAACGGCTGAGGACGGGAGCGAGCATGTCGATCCTGGTGAACGCGAACACACGATTCATGGTGCAGGGCATCACCGGCCGCGAGGCGGTGAACCTGACGCGAGAGTGTCTCGACTACGGCTCGAAGATCGTGGCGGGCGTGACGCCCGGTCGCGCGGGGCGCGACGTCTATGGCGTGCCCGTCTACGACAGCGTCCGCGACGTCGTGAAGGCGCACGGCGCGGTCGAGGGCTCGGTGATCTCGGTGCCGCCGGGGTTCACGCGTGACGCGGCCTTCGAAGCGATCGAAAACGGCGTGAAGCTGATCGTGATCGTGACCGAGAACGTTCCGCGGCAAGAAGTCGCGCAGATGGTCGAGCTCGCCGCGCTGCGCGGCGCCCGGATCATCGGACCCAACTGCCTCGGCATGATCGTCCCCGGCGAATGCAAGATGGGCGGCATCGGCGGCCCGGCCGCGAACACGCGGCAGGCCTACACGCGGGGCCCGATCGGCATCATGTCGCGCTCCGGCGGCATGACGACCGAAATCGCGAGCACGCTCACCGCGGCCGGCCTCGGTCAGAGCACGGCCGTCTCGATCGGGGGCGACGCGATCATCGGCTCGACCTACGCCGAGCTGATGCCGCTCTTCGAAGCGGATCCGGAGACGAAGGCGATCGCGATCTACTCGGAACCGGGAGGCCGGATGGAAGCCGAACTCGCGGAATGGGTGGTGAAGAACCGTTCGCGACTTCCCGTCGTGGCCTTCATGGCCGGCCGCTTCATGGACGAGATGAAGGGCATGCGCTTCGGGCACGCCGGCACCATCGTCGAGGGCAAGGAAGACACCACCGCGGCGAAGATCGAACGCATGGAACGCAGCGGCATCTCGGTCGCCGAGCGGATCGAAGAAATCCCCGCGCTGATTCGAAAGCGCCTCTCGGCGAAGGGAGTGGAACTCTGATGGCGGGCACGTTCATCGACGTCACGGTCGACCCGGCAGTCGCGAAGGATCCCGCGGTGGCGAAGAAGCTCGCCGAGGTGTGTCCGGTCAACATCTTCGCGGCCGATCCGGGCGGTGTGCGCATCGTCGACGAGAACCTCGACGAATGCACGCTTTGCGATCTCTGCATCGAGGCCGCACCGGCCGGCAGCGTGCGCATCCTCAAGTCGTACGAGTAGGAGAACGAGATGCGATCCCCTCGCGATTTTCTGAAGCCGCTGGCCGTCGGCGCCCCCGCTCCGGTGAGCGAGGTTCCGTTCCGGCCCTCGCGCATGATTCACTTCTTCGATCCGTCGAACGAAAAGATGGCGGCCAAACTGCCCGAGATCGCCCGCAAGACGGACATCCTGCTCGGCAACCTCGAAGACGCCGTGCCGGCCGATCGAAAGCAGGCGGCCCGCGAGGGGCTGGTGAAGATCGGCGGCAGCATCGATCTCGGCGACACG
>CAZDHU010000210.1:0-11090 GCA_964505355.1 uncultured Myxococcaceae bacterium
GAGAAAGGCATAAAGCTGGCGAGCCTTTTTGACCTGCACCGCCTTGGCTTGCTCAGCGGCGTTGGATTGGTTGGCGAACATGACTGCGCGGCGCAGATCGTTCGGCCCATAGAGCGCAATGCCCTCGGCTGTCTCGCCGTCACGGCCGCCACGGCCGACTTCTTGCCAGTATGCTTCGATGGATTTGGGTGAGTCCGCGTGGATCACGTAGCGCACGTCAGGTTTGTCGACGCCCATACCGAAGGCGACGGTTGCCACCATCACCACATCATCATTTTCTTGGAAGCGCTTCTGGCGCTCCGTGCGAACGCTCGACTCCAGTCCGGCGTGATAGGCAAGCGCGTTCACGTCCGCCTTCTGCAGGGAGGCCGCAATGGTGTCGACGCCGTCGCGTGTGCCTGAATAGATAATTCCCGACACGCCGGGACGCGCGCGCACCAATTCCAAGATCCGCTCGGCGGGTCGCGTCTTTCGCTCCGCCGCCAATACCAAATTCGGCCGATCGAACGACGCGACGAACGAACGCGCGTTTTCGAGACGTAGTTGCGTGCGAATGTCGGCCTGTGTCTTCAGATCGGCGGTGGCCGTGACCGCAATCCGAGGCGTACCCGGAAAAGCACCCGCCAACCTCCCGAGCGCGCGATAGTCCGGACGGAAATCGTGACCCCATTGGCTGACGCAATGCGCTTCGTCGATCGCGATCAGCGCGAGCGGCACGCGATCGAGCTGCGCGAGGCAACGTTCGGTGAGCAGCCGCTCGGGAGCGACGTAGAGCAGATCGAGCCGGCCGCCGGCGAGCTGCTGCTCGACGTCGTGCTGTTCGCGCGCGGGAAGTGACGAGTCGAGTCGCGCCGCACGGATTCCCAGTTCGCGCAGCGCCGCGACCTGATCTTGCATCAACGCGAT
The DNA here is from genome assembly GCA_964505355.1 of uncultured Myxococcaceae bacterium. Taxonomy (GTDB): domain Bacteria; phylum Myxococcota_A; class UBA9160; order UBA9160; family UBA9160; genus CAZDHU01. Next base: position 907 of record CAZDHU010000210.1, read on the forward strand.
CAGCGGTGAGACGACGAGCGCGGTGCCCTCGCGCAACAGGGCGGGGAGCTGGAAGCAGAGCGATTTACCGCCGCCGGTCGGTAGCAGCACGACCGCATCGCGGCCGGCGACGACGGCATCGACGATCGCTTCCTGCTGGCCCCGAAACGAGTCATAGCCGAACACGCGCTGGAGCAGGGCGCGCGAGGTGTCGCTCATTCCCGCGCCTTTCCGTGAAGCGTGCCGGACGACGCGCCGGCGACGACAGAAGAGCCTGCCACCGGCGGGTGTAGGAGGCCGTGACGGAATCGACAAGAGTGGCTCGTACGGAGAAGGGCGTGGCGTCTCTTCGATGGCGCGGGACCGTGCCGCCTGCTTCTCTTGCGGACGCGGCGCGGGCTCGCGACGCGCTTCGATCGACCGCGGACGCGCACGGCCACGAGGACGCAGAAGAGGAGGACGCGTGATGCCGGCCCGAGACCCGAACCCGAATCCGCTCGCGCAGCGCCATGGAGTGTGCGGTTCTCTGCCGCACCGGGTCGGGGCAGTCGTCTCTCGCGGCGGCGCGCACGGGCGCGTGTTCGCGACACTCGCGCTCTTCTCGCTGTTCGCGATCGGCTGCGCGGCGAAGCCGGTGCTGTATCCGAACGCGCACCGCACGCAGGTCGGTGCGCTGGTCGCGGAGAACGACGTTGCGGAATGTCTCGCCGCCGCGAAGAGTGCAGGCTCGGAGGCCGGTCGCGCCCGCGACGTGGCGCGCAAGACGTTCGGGGGCGCCGCCTTCGGAGCGATCACCGGCGTCGTAATCGGCGCGATCACGGGCGATCCGGGGCGCGGCGCAGCGGTGGGCGGCGCGGGTGGCGGAACGGCGGGATTCCTGCGCGGGCTCGGCGGTCCGCGCCCCGACGAAATCACGCGACGCTTCACCGAACGGTGTCTGCGCGAGCGCGGCTACGACCCGGTCGGCTGGCGCTGAGCCGATCGGACGCGCCGCGCATGCCTGAATCCGAATCCTTCGATCGCAGGCTCACACGACGCGCCTTCGTGCGCGGTGCCGCGATCGGAGGAGCGGCGACCTTCGCGGCGTCGGCCTTGCCGCGGCATCTGCTGGCCGACGATCCCAATCGGCCGCCTTCTTTGTACGAGTTCTACGTCGACAGCCTGTGGATGAAATCAGCCGGGATGGAGAGCGAGCCGATTCGCCCTCCGCTGCGCGGGCGCCATCGCGCGGACATCGCGATCGCGGGCGGCGGCTTCACGGGGATGGCGACCGCCTGGCATCTCGCGCGGCGATTTCCGCAGAAACGGATCGTGCTGCTCGAAGGGGCGCGCTGCGGCTACGGGGCCAGCGGACGCAACGGCGGGTTCGCGGATCCCGGCGCGTCGGGCCTCGGCTGGATCTTCGAACACGGCGGGCCCGAGGCGGCCCGCGCGTACTATGCCGCGACGTTGCTCGGTCTCGCGCAGATCCGTTCCTTCGGCCGCGATCAGGGCGTCGATTGCGAGCTCGAAGAGAACGGCAGTCTGCTGCTCGCGACCGATGCGCGGCGCCTCGACGAACTCGCCGCACGGAAGCGCCGACTCGACGAGATCGGCATCTCGTCGTTGCTGCTCGATCGCGAGACGCTGGCCCGCTCACTGCGCTCCGAGCGCTTCTTCGGGGCGTTGCGGATGCCGGATCACGCGATTCTCAATCCCGCCAAACTCGCGCTCGGCATGAGGCGATCGATCGAATCGATCGGCGTCGTGGTTTCGGAACGATCGAAGGTGCTGCGATTCGAACCCGGCGCGACGGTGCGGATCACGACCGAGTTCGCGGAAGTCGAAGCGCCGCAGCTCGTGCTCGCGCTCAACGGCTACGCGCCGCAAATCGGCGTGCTCGAAGGGCGCATCCTCCCGCTCTGCAACTACGTCGTCGCCACCGAGCCGCTCTCGGCCGCGCAGCAGGAAGCGATCGGCTGGGCGGGCAGAGAAGGGCTCTCCGACGATCGCGTTCAGTTCATGTATCTGCGGCCGACGGCGGACGGACGAATCGTCTTCGGTGGTGAAGGATCACCGCACTTCTACGGAAGTCTGCCGAGCAGCGGGAACCACGCGCCGTCGATCGAGCGATTGAAGCGCAGCCTGCTGATCACGTTTCCGCAGCTCGACGGAATTCGATTCAGCCACGAATGGGGCGGAACGATGGCCTTTACGCGCGACTTCACGCCGTCGGTCGGGCATCTGGGCGGTGCGCGAAACATCTTCTACGCCGTCTGTTGCAACGGCGAAGGCGTCGTGATGACGCAGCTCGGCGGGATGATTCTGGCCGACCTCGTGGCGGGCGAACACAGTCCGCTGACCGAACTCGCGATCGTCGACCGACCGCTCCCCTGGCTCGGACCCGAGCCGCTTCGTTCGCTCGCCGTGCGCGTCACCGAGTGGGCGCTCCAGCACCTCGACGTGAACCCGCTGCGCTGACCGCGCCGCCGCCTCGCATCAGTCCGAGATCGGCGCTTCGACCACGGGCGCGAGTGCGTCGACCGATGCCGGCGCTCCGGGGCAAAGAGGCGCGAGCGCCGCGAGAAGCACATCGCCGTCGATCGCTCGTTCCGGAGGGTGCACGCCCGGCGGCGGCGGTTTGCGCAGGACGATCGCGGCGGCGAGTGCGGCCGGGATCGCGGTCGCGCCATCCATGCCCGGCGGCATCGAGGTGACGTGACAGCCGACGCGCCAGCGCCGGCCGTCGCGTTCACCGTGCAGCAGGGCGAAGAAGGGTGGGAGCGCCCCGGCACCTTCGATTCCGACGCTGCGCAGCGCGGCCATCGCGAGCCGCCCTTTCGGTGGTGCCATCAGCTCGGCGGCGGCGCGCTCGTGGGTCAGCGCGCCGCGATCGATGTCGCGGGCCAGCGAGCGCAGAAACGAAACAGTGGCGCGTCGCAGGAGCATGACGTTCGCGGATCGGCCGTCGAGATGAAGTGAATCGGAAAGCGTGAGCGGCTCGGGATGGCCGACCGTGTACGCCGTGCCGGTTCCGAAGCCCGGATAGTCGAGCGCGACGGCTTCGAGGGGAGTTCGTTCGACGAGTCGTCCCGCTTCGACGACGCGGATGTGTCCCGAGATCTGTTCCATCAGATGCACCGCGGCCGCCGACGGTGCGTGCGCTGCGGCCGCGCTCGCCCGCAGGTCGTCTTCGGAGCCCGGCGCGGAGGCGCCGTCGAGCGGCCACGCGGTGAAACAATCGTGCACGCGTTCGAGTCGCCGCGCCGCGCGCATCGCGATCAGGTTCGAGATGCCCGGGCTCGCGCCCATCCCGATCAGGGCGAAGATTCCGGCACGGCGCGCCCGGTCGTCGAGTGCGAGCATGGCCCGAGTGGGTTCGGGGTCGTCGCAGATGTCGAGATAGGGCGTGCCCGCATCGATCGCGGCTTCGAGGGTCGGGATGCCCAATCGGAAAAATGGCCCCGCACAGTTGACGGCCAGCGATGCGCCCGCGAGTAGCGTTCGGGTCGCGGCCGCATCGAGCAGGTCGACGGTGCGGCTCGTGACCACCACGCCCGTTGCTGCGATCTCGCCGGCGATGCGCGCCGCGGCCGCACCGTCGCGATCGGCGACCACCAGTTCGTCGAGGCCGGGCGTCGCGGCGAGCTGCCGAGACGCCGTCGCCCCCATGCCGCCCGCGCCGCCCAGCACGATGCACTTCATGCCCGAGGGATGTACGGCGAGAGTGGGCGCGCGTCCAGTCCGCCGGCCCATTCGGCGGCGATGCGCGCGAGGCCGGCGGCGTCGCGTTCGCGAGCCGTCGTTCGCGCGTGTCGCGTGCGTGATGCGGCACACCCGGGCGGGGTATCGTGCCGGCCGCCGGGAGGATTCGATCCGGCGCAGGAGGTACACGTGGCGCATCCCGTTACGGTTCTCGATATCCGCGGCACTCCGAGCGAGATCGGTCGCGCGCACGGCAGTGCGCGGCGCGGCGCGATCGCCGACGCGCTGGCCATCTACGCGCTCGCGATCGGTCGCACGGAAGCCGAGCTGCGCGGGGTGGCCGAACAGGTCGAAGCGCGCGTTCGCGCGTTTTCGCCCGGGCTGGCCGACGAGATCGAAGGCATCGCGGAAGGCGCCGGCGTTCCCGCACACCGGATCTGGGTCTTGAACGCGCGCAGTGAACTGATGGCGGGGGCACCCGACGGATGTACGTCTGTCTTCGCGCCGAAACACGGGCTGCTCGGACAGAACTGGGACTGGCTCGCGCTGCTGGAGCCGCTGATGGCCGTTCTTCGAATCGAACGGGCGGACGGCCTTCGACTGCTCACGCTCACCGAACCCGGGATGGTCGGAAAGATCGGCTGCAACTCGGCGGGGCTCGGCGTCTGTCTCAACTTCGTGTACGCGCCCGGTCCGCTCGACGGGGTACCGGTTCACATCGTGCTGCGTGATCTGCTCGAACAGTCGTCGCTCGCGGCGGCGCGGTCGCGGATCGAAGCGGCGGGCGGCGGTCGCGCTGCGAACGTGCTGCTCGGTAGTGCGCGAGACGGCGGTCTCGACGTCGTCTGGCTGGGCCGCAAGCGCATCGACGTCGCGATCGAGGACCGAGCGTTCGCGCACACCAACCACGTCGGAACGGATCCGTCGACGGGCGGTCCGTTCTACGAAAACTCGGTGGCCCGGCTCGCTCGCGCCCGCGAGCGGCTCGAATCGATCGAGACCCCGGACGATCTCGAGGCGTTGTTGTCCGACCGTCACGACTGCGTGCATCCGATCTTCGTCCCGTATCGCCCGTTCGAACTCGTGCCGAACGTGACCATCGGCACGGTGGCCACCGTCGTGATGGATCTCGGTGCCCGGCAGATGTCCCTGCGACGCGGATCGGCCGCCGACGCGCCGATTCAGCAGATCGCAGTCTGATCGCGTGTGATCGCGCCGAGGCGGCGATGGAAGTCTCGCGCCGATCCGTCGCCACGGCGTCGCGATCGCGAAGCGCTGCTCGCCGAACTCGAAGCGCGGTTTCTCGAGGTCGGTCTGCGGTCCACCCGACAAATGCGGGTACCCGTTCGCAGCGCGGACGCGGCACGCCGCGGAGGATCCTGCCATGAAGCTCGTCACCTTTCTCGATTCGTCGGACGAACGACTCGGCGTTCTTCGCGAAGTCTCCGGCGAAGCCGTCGTCGTCGACGTGCAGGCGTCTGCGGCACGCACCGCACGAACGCGAGACGACGATGCGTTCGGCTCGATGCTGGCGCTGATCGAGGCCGGCGATTCCGCGATGGCCCGGCTTCGCGCGTTGATCGGGGAGCCGTCGCTGCTCGTCACTCGCCCGCTCTCCGAGTTGCGGCTGGCCGCGCCGCTGCCGCGCCCGGCACAGATTCGCGACTGCCTCTGTTTCGAAGCGCATCTGACGAACTCGATCGAGCGCGCGCGAGCGCTTTCCGGCGCGGCGAACCCCGCGCAGGACGCGATGCTCGCGACCTTTCGGCAGCGACCGATCTACTACAAGGCCAATCGGTTCGCCGTCGTCGGTCCCGATGTGGACGTGGTCTGGCCCTCCTCTTCGAAGCTGATGGATTACGAACTCGAACTGGCGGCGGTGATCGGCCGGCGAGGAAAGAACCTGCGCGCAGACGAAGTACCCGCGCACCTGTTCGGCTATTCGATCTTCAACGACCTGAGCGCGCGCGATCAGCAGATGCTGGAGATGCCGGGCCTGCTCGGTCCGACGAAGTCGAAGGACTTCGACGGTGCGAACGTGCTCGGGCCCTGCATCGTGACCGCCGACGAGTTCGATCGGAGCCGGGCGGCGATGCGCGTGCGCGTCAACGGTGAGCTGCGCTCGGAGGGACACGCCTCCAGCATGACGCTCTCTTTCGAACGGTTGATCGAATACCTCTCGCGCGACGAAACACTCCATCCCGGCGAGTTGATTTGCTCGGGGACGGTCGGCGGCGGTTCGGGGATCGAACTCGGCCGCTTCTTGAAACACGGTGACGTCGTCGAACTCGAGATCGAGGGAATCGGCGTGCTGCGCACCCGCGTGCTCGCGTACTCGGCGGGCAACGAGGCGCGCTGAAGGTTCGATTGCAGCGATGGTTCGTTCGAGGGCGGCCTCGAAGCACATCGTCGATCGCGGCTCGATTCCCGGCGCTTTGCCCGGGTACTTCGCGGCGGTGCCACGCGCTACGGCTGCGTGGTCCGGCCGGGGTCGTAGCCGCGCGCGAGCCAGCCCACGATGCCGTTCATCACGCCGTCGTAGAGCGGCCCGTGGAAATGCGAGCGGTACGACTCGATCCACGCGCTGAGCTGCGCGCCCGGGTAGACGCGGCCGCCGGCGATCACGGTGTCGATCTGCTGCAGCGCCGCGAGCGAGCGCGTCGGATCGTCGCGGTAGAGCACGATGTCGGCGGGCAGGCCGGGCTCGAGGCGACCGAATCGCAGATCCGTCCAGAAGCGGCCCGGCGCGGTCGTCGCGGCCGCCAGCGCCTGCTCTGGTGTCGCACCGTTCTCGGCGAAGATCTCGATTTCGCGCAGCAGTGCGGCGCCCGGCGGGACGAAGGGCATCAGCGTGTCGGTACCGGCGTACACCGTCGCGCCGGCCGCAAAGAGCGCGCGCAGCAAGGCTCGTTCGCGCTCGAGAAAGCCCTCGTAGCTCTGTTCCTTCGGGCCGAGGTTCGGCGCGCGCCAGATCGAACGCCAGACGATCGGCCACAGCGTCGCGAGCGACGAGATCACGGGATGCGGTGGCCAGCGCGGATCGTTCGCGAGCGTGCGGCGCATCTCTTCGTTGACGATGGCCGGCGTGTGGATCGTGCCGAGGCGCAGCGCTGCGGCGACGACCTCGGCGATGCGCGCGTCGGACAGTGCCGCGAAATCCGCGTTGACGTAGTCGTCGACGCCGCGAGTCGCTGGATCGGCCGGAATCGGAACGCCGGTGAAGTGTGCGACGTCGGCGATGTAGTCGGCCTCGGTCAGCGACACCGAGTGCGGTACGTGCGCGACGATCGGCAGCCCGGCCTGCGCCGCGGCGCCCGCGATCGCCAGCACGACGTCGCGCGCCAGCATGTTGTAGAGCTTGATGCAGCGCGCGCCGTGACGCGCCGCCTCCGCCACCACCGCGCGCCCTTCGTCGGGGGTGCGAACGATCACGTTGTTGGGCCGTGTCGGCGGGTCGCCGTCGAGCACGAGGCCGCACGAGACGACGCGCGGGCCGGGGTACTCGCCCGCTTCGATCTCGTCGCGGATCGCGTAGGCCGCGCCATCGGACGAGCCCATCTCGCGGAGGGTAGTGACCCCGTGCGCGAGAAAGAGCAGCGCGAAAAGCCGCTCGTGGCCGACCGCGGCGCGCGGCGGCAGGTGCGCGTGCATGTCCATCAGGCCGGGGAGCGCGAAGCAGCCGTCGCAGCGGACATCGCCCGGGGCGCTGCCCGGCTGCGCGGGTTCGATGGCGCGGATGTGCCCCGCCTCGATCTGCATATCGACGTGCACGAGCCGCCCTTCGGCGGGGTTCACGACCGTGACGTCACGCACCGTGAAGCGGCCGCGCGGGGGCACCGGAAGGCGCGGTGGCTGAAGGCCACGCCAGACGAAGAGCCCGCTGCCGGCAGCCGCGGTGAGCACGAGGCCGAGAACGATGGCGATGCGTTGGATCATGGAGACCTCCGCGAGCCCGATGCGGGCTCGTGCGGACATCGTGCGGGGAACGGGGCGCACGCTCTTCCTCGCGGCGAGAAAGCGTCGCCGCGTTTGGAATCAGCGAGTCTTTTCCGGATTCGGCGAGCCCGCCGCGAGTGCCTGCGCACGCCACGCCGACGGCGTGGCGCCGGTCGCATCCTTGAACGCGCGGTTGAAGGGCCCGAGAGACGCGTAGCCGAGCGCGAACGCGATCTCCGAGATCGACCGCTCGGCCGCGGCCGGATCGGCCAGCTCGTCCCGAGCCGCGCGAATCCGTCGCGCGTTCAAAAACTCGGCGAAGTTGCGATGCCCGAGGCCACCGTTGATCGCTCGGCGCACGCGGTGCTCGGGCGCACCGACGGCCGCCGCGAGCTGGCCGATCGTGAGCCGCTCGCAGCGCCAGACGGCGTCGTCTTCCATCGCGGCAGCGAGCCGGTCGAGCAGCCAGCGCTCGCGGACCGCGGCGGGATCGGTCGTCGCCGGCGCCGCGGCGGGGCCGAAGAGATCGGGTCGCGCCTGCAGAAAGACGAGCGCTCCCGCCGCGGCCAGCGTCGCGAGCGTTGCGGCCTGCGCGATTCCCGCCCATGACGGTGCCGCGCCGAGCGCCTCAGCGATTTCGAAGCCCGAAAGCACCAGCGCATAGAGCGCGACCGCCGAGAGGAACGGCCCGCGCAGCGAGCGGCGCGCCTCGACGAGATCGCCGCGCCACGAGCGCGCGATCACCGCGAAGACGTGCGCGACGAGCGCCATCTCGAGCGTGTTGTGCGCGACCCAGACCCCGTTCGCCGTCGGACGCGGGAGCGACCAGCCGATGATCGCGATGACGAGCAGCAGTGCGATCGGCGCGAGTCGGCGCGCGTCGAAGCGCCGGTCTTCGAAGAGCGTCGTCGCGAAGAGCCAGAACCAGCCCGTGCCCGCAGCGGAGAGCAGCGACGCGATCGGCAACAGGGGGCCAAGCGCGCGGCTATCCGCGCCGCCCGAGTGCACCGCGAAGCCCGCCACCGACAGACAAAAAAGCGCCCCGATCCAGCGCGCGGGCACCGTCGGCGCGCCACGCGACATGCCCGCCGCCGTCGCGACCATCGTTCCGGCCGCCACGCCCCGGAGCAGAATCTCGAGGTCGGTCATGGCCCGCAGGATGCCGCGTCGCGAAGAAGTTCTCCGCACACGCTGCGGGCGCGGCGTCGACCCGCGCGGTGTCGGTGCGAAACGCAGGACGTCGAAGCGAAACGGAGGACGCCTCGCGCGGACCGCGCCTGCCGTGCGGATGCGTGGTGACCATGACTTCGGTCGGGCCGCCTCACGCCCCGATGCGCAACACCACCGACGCCCGCCCGCCCGGCTTCGAGACGTTCCAGCGCGCGCGCAGGCTGTCCTCGCCGCCGCCCGCATCGACCGAGACCACGCCCGCTTCGAATCGAATCGCGGGTGGGGCCGTGACGAACGCACGCGGAAGCGGCCCGCGCCAGATCAGCCATCCACAGGCCGCGGGCAGCGTCGTTTCGACCCGCGCGGCGTTGCGGCGCAACTGACTGACGGGGCCCGGCCGGTCGTAACGCGGCAGCGATTCGGGCGGCTCTGCCGCGCAGCCGAGCGCGACGAGGGTGATCTCGCGCGGTCTCAAATCGGGATCGAGCGGCAAGGCGGTTTCGAGCCGATGCGTGCCCTCGCCGAGCACCGCGTCGAGCACCAGCACGCCGTTGCGCGAGATCCCGAAAAGGCGGTGGTGCGTGACGCGCAGCGCCGGATTCTGCCAGGCCGCATGCGTCGCCCACGCAAAGCTCGCGAGATCGCGATTGCCCGCACAAATCGTGCGAGCGAAGGCGGGCGGCCCGTGGCGCAGGCGGCGCCAGAGGCCCGCGAGGCTTCGAGCCGGGCCCGCGAGCGGCCCGCTGTCGTCGATCCGCAGCGTGGCGTGCGCGGTCGCGAGCCGCGCGAGCTCCTGATCGGGTGCGTGCTCGATGCAGCCCTCGCCCGAATCCGCGACCACCGCGCGCTCGCCGAACCAGGCTTCGAACGAAAGCGCATCGGCATGCGGAGGCTGCCGCGCGCCACGCCCAAACGACGGCCCGCCGCGCAGAACGACGTGCACGTCGTCGCTGTGCAGCGCCACGAGGCCACTCGCGTCGTCGCGCGCGCAGGTCTCGGGATCGGGCTCGATCGGCGTCACCAGCTCGCGGGCCTGCTCGAGCAACAAATCAATCGAGGGGGGCTCGGCCCAGCTCGTGCCGAAGAGCGGCAGTTGCCCGCCATCGGGAAGTAGCTGTTCGAGATAGCCGGCCGCGCGGGCCAGCGCGTCGTCGAGCCAGCGCGGTGATGCGCGACCCATCATCGTTCGCGCGTCGATCAGCGCGGCGACGGCGATCCGCTGCATCCGGGGCGTTCGCGAGGCGTGCGCACCATCGGGCAGCAAGAAGCGCGTGAGCTCTTCTTCGAGTCGCAAAATGCCGGGCGGCGCCCCGGGCATCATCTCGGCCGCGACGGTCGAAGCGGCGGCCTCGACGAACGCGTCGCTGCCATCGAGCGTTCGGTGCCGATCGAGATAGACGGCGTGCAGCGCGAGC
>CAZDHU010000211.1:0-2683 GCA_964505355.1 uncultured Myxococcaceae bacterium
TAGAGCACCGGCCGATCGTCCACCGCCTTCATCAACCCGGTCCATTGCGGAAACGCCTCGGCGGACTTGCCGAGCCAGAGTCGGCGCAGCTCTTCGATCAGGAAGAGCGTGTGCACGTCGACCGTGTAGGTGTGATAGATCACGTGTTGCCAGCGACAGACGATGTGATCCCACTCGGGCAGATACCGGCCGAGCAGACCCGCGTCGTTCATCGCGCCGAGCGTGCGCATCACGCGCCGCTCGGCGTCGAGGATGCGCAGGAACGAGGCCGCGGCCGCAGCGTCGTGTCGAAACGGCTCGTCGATCAGATCGAGACTCTCGCGCACCAGCCGTCGCGCCGTGCGCGAGAGCGGTACCCCGAGCCGCTGCGAAATCTCGAACACGCCGAGCAGTCGCAGCGGCTGTTCGCGGAGATGCGCGGCGTGCGGGATTTCGAGCTGCCCGCCGACGACGCGAAACCCGTCTCCGGCGTCGCTCGCGTCGGCCACCACCGCCGTCCGTCGAGCGCGCGTCCGGCACTGTTCGACGATCAGCTCCGAGGTGTTCCGCAGGGCGCGTGCGTGGCGGTAGTAATCCCGCATGAAGCGCTCGACCGCGAGTTCGGGACGGTCGAAGACCGCACCCGCGCCGGCGACCACGCTCCCGGTCGGCGCCGCCGCACCGCGATAGCCGAACGCTTCGGCGATACGCTCCTGCAGTTCGAAGCTCATCTGGTCGTTCTTGCGTCGCGAGACGAGGTGGAGTTCGTTGCGCACGCGCCAGAGAAAATCGAGAGCGCTTCGATACTCGTCGAGTTCGCGTTCGGTCAGCAGTCCGAAGTGCAGAAAATCGTCGAAGCCGCGCGTCGCGGGATGAGTCGCCCGCGTGCACCAGGTGGCGGTATGGAAATCGCGCAACCCGCCGGCGCCTTCCTTCACGTTCGGCTGCAACAGGTAGAGCGATTCGCCGAACTTCCGGTGCCGTTCTTCCATCGCTGCGATTCGTTCGGCGATGAACGCCTCCTGATCGCCCAGCAGGTCGTCGCGAAGCGCGTCCGCGAACTCGCCGAAGAGCTCGGCGTCTCCGACCAGAAAGCGCGCGTCGAGAATCGCGGTGCGCACCGTCGCATCGGTTTGTGCGATCGCGACCGTCTCGGCCACCGTCCGGGTCGCTGCGCCCGGTGTGAGACCGGCGTCCCAGAGCCACATCTGAATCCGCGAGGTCAATCGCTCGACGAACGGCGTCACCCGCCGCGCGTGAAGAAAGAGCAGGTCGACGTCGCTGTGAATCGACATCTCGCGCCGCGCGAAACCTCCGACGGCGACCAGGCTGATTCGCTGCGAACCGGTCTGTCCGCTCGCGTACCAGTCGGCCTCCGCGATCCGGAACAGCGCGCGGAGCAGCCGATCGGTCGCATCGGAGTTCGCTTCGTTGACCGCCTGCCCGCCCGCCCCGCCGCGGTGCAGCTCTTCGAGCCAGCCACGAACACCCGCGAGATACCCGCGCACCGCGGCCACGATCTCCGCATCGGGCGGCGCTCCGTGCGGTGCCGCGCGTTCGATCGCGCCGAGATGCTCCTCGATGGTCGGTGCGCCGTTCACCGTTCGCGCTCGGCCACGACGGGCTGAATGCGATCCCGGAACGCGGCGATCCCGCTGGCGATGCTCTCGGCCAGCGCCTGCTGATGGCGCGCATCGCCGAGGCTCCGCCCTTCGACGGGGTGCGACAGAAAGCCGGTTTCGATCAGGATCGACGGCATGCTGGAGAGAAAGAGCACGTAGAACGGACCCTGCTTCGCGCCGAGATCTCGCACGTCGCGGCGCCGCGCACGCAGACCCGCGACGAGCCGGCCCTGCACGGTTTCGGCGAGCATCGCGGAGGGCAGCTCGGCCTCCGAAATGCGGAGCTGCGCGACCGTGCGCTGCAGCACGTCCGTACGCCCGGCGGGCACGCCGTTCTCGCGCGCCGCGACTTCGTCGTCGTGACGAGCGTCCGACGCGTCGAGCGACCAGGTTTCGACGCCCCACAGCCCCGGCCGCTCGGCCGCGTTGCAGTGCAGTGAAATGAAGAGATCCCCTTCGACGCCTTCGGCGATCGCCGTACGCTCTTCGAGATCGAGCGAGCGGTCGTCGTCGCGCGTCAGCACCACGCGAAAGCCGCGCCGCTCGAGTTCCGTGCGCAGCCGGCGCGCGATGCGCAGCGTGACGTCCTTCTCGAGCAGGCCCGCACCGGCCGCACCGGGGTCTTTCCCGCCGTGACCGGGATCCACCACCACGGTGCGAATCGAACGCACGACGTCGCTGTTGCGCAGACGCGCGTCGACCCGCCCGGTGCGCGGACGCGGCTTCGGACGCGACGCATCGTCGGCCTTCGCCGCCGCCGCGCTCTCGCTCTCCGCTCGCTCTCCGGCGCGCGGCCCGAAGACGTCGACCAACAACCGGTCGGGGTCGGAGAGCCGGAGCACGCGATGTCGCTCGTAGCGCTGAAGATCGATCACCACGCGCGTTCGCGTGAGCGTGTTCTGTCCGAGTCGCACCGCCTGCAGGAGACCGTCACCGATCGACATCGGCTGCTCCCAGTCGCGCCCGACCCAGACCCCGTCGAGATCGAGATACAGCCGTTCGGGCCGGCCCGCCCGCGGATCGGCGGGCAGCCGTGTCGCACCCGCACTGACTCCGCGCCCGAGTTCGATCGAGACGCGCGT
>CAZDHU010000212.1:0-10900 GCA_964505355.1 uncultured Myxococcaceae bacterium
GCCGGGTTCGCTTCTCGTCGTTCCGCGCCTGCCGGACGGGGCCGATCTTCCCGCGCGAATCGCTGCTTCCTCTGCGCTCTCCGAACTCCTGCTCTGCCCGGATCCCGCGACACTGCGGGCGCGACTTCTCTGCTGCGCCGCGGCCGAGGAGCAACGGCTTCGCGTCACACGGATCGCGCCCTTCGTCGGCGCGCTCGAGCGCACGGGCCGTGCGCTCGAGCACCGGATCCGCTCCTTCCACGAGGGGCTGCGTGCGGAGATCGAACGAACGCTCGCACTGCGTCTCGACGATGCGCTTCGACAGGAGCTGCAGCAGCGGCTGGTGGAAGCGCTCGCGCGTTTCGACGTGACGCGCGGCGCGCGCGAACTGCTCGCCCTTCCCCTGCGACGGCTGCGCGGATGGTTGACGGGGTCGGCCGCGAACGCCGAATCGTCTCCCGCCGTCGATCCGATCGAGTGGCTCGCGTCGCGACACGAGGACCGGTTTCATCGGCTTCACCTCGATCTCGTCGCGCGCGTTCGCGAGTTCGCCGCCGAGGCGCGCCACGGAACGACGCCGCCCTGGCCCTGGCCCCGAATCGATTCCCCGGCGCGATCCGCCAGCCACGCGCTGTTGCTCGAATCGCTGCGACATCTGGAGCGCGAGATTCGCGCCGAGTCCGACCGCATCGCGCAGCAACTGCCTCCGCGGCTTCACGTGCAATTCATCGGTTCGCAGGTCGTCTTTCACGCCGTGCTGCTCGCGCTCTTTCTGAAGACGGGCGGGATGCTCGGCGGCGGAGAAGTAGCCGTTCAGGGGCTGCTCTCGCCCTTTCTCGCGCGCCTCGTCAACCAGCTCGTCTCGAGCGCGGAGGTCGAAGCCATCGAACGCCGGCTCGGCGAGCGTCTGGCACGGCGACTCGAAGAAGCGCTGCGACCGATCACGACCCCGCTCGACGATGCGCTGTCACGGCAGCGCGCGCGGGTGCCAGATCTCGCGACCTTCGAAGCGGACGCCCGTGCCCTCGAGCAGTCGCTCGCCGTCACGTCGATCGGCGTCCCGTGAGCACCGCCGCCGCGGCGCGCGCTCTCGTCGACTGCCTCGAGGACGCGACCAGGAGCGCGCTCGTCTCACCGGAGAGCGCCCGCCCGTGCATCGAAGAGGCCCGGCGTTGTGCCCGTCTATTCGAACAGATCGGCCAGACGCGGCTGGTGGTCGGTGTGTTCGGAGGAACGGGCGTCGGCAAGTCGACGCTGATCAATGCGCTCGCAGGCACCACGGTTTCGCGCACGGGTGAACGGCGACCGACCACCGACCGCATCGTCTGCTTTCGGCACCGGGATCTGTCACTGCCCGAGGCGCTTCGACCGGACGATCTCGCGCACGACGTCCCCCCGCACGAGATCGACGTCCTGCGCGACGTGGTGTTGCTCGATCTGCCGGACATCGACGGACGAATCCCCTCCCACGCCGAACGCGTGAAGCGGGCGCTTCCATTTCTCGACGCGTTGATCGTCGTCACCTCGGTCGACAAGTACGCGGACCGCTCGCTCTACGACGCCCTCCGTGCGCTGCCGCAATCGCCCGCCGGTCTGCTGTTCGTGCTGAACGCGATCGATCGCATCGCAGACGGCGAGCGTTCGCGGCTGCTCGACGATTTTCGCGAGAAGCTCGCGGCACACGCGGCCCGGCAAGACGCACTCGTCCTGCCGCTGTCCGCTCGTCGCGCACTCTCGCCCGATGTCGCACGTCGTGACGAGAGCGGCGTGTCCCGCCTGCGCGCTCACCTCGAGTCGATCGGACGTGGCGCCGAACGACGGCGCATTCTGCTCGCCAACGCCGCGAGTTCTCGTGACCGCCTCGGATCGCTACTCGACGCATGGCTGCCGGCGAACGACACCCGCGAGTGGCTCTCGCGGCTCGCCGCCATCCCGGCGTGCGCGCCATCGCCGGTCGAGCAGGACGTGCTCGCGTTTCGCGATGCGCTCGCGCGCGAGATCGCGCCCGCGTTGTCGCGTCGCGCGCACCACGCGAGCGGCTTCCCGATCTTCGAACTCGATGCGCTGTTGCACGCGATGCGGCCCGCGGCCGGCGAGCCGGTTTCCGCCCCGGGCGCGAACGCGGTTCACGCATTCTGCGAGCGCTTCTTCGAGCTGCCGGTTGCGATCGCCGCACGCGAAGCCCGTGCGCTTTCGCAGCCACCCGAGACCGTTCCGCTCGCGCCAATCGCGCTGCCCGGCGACGCACCGGGCGCGCACACCACCGCTCGGCCGCAGCCGGGCGAACTCCGACCGGCCGCCGCGATCGTTCTCGAAGCAGCCGATTCCGAAGCGCGGTTCGCCGGCTGGCAGACCGGTCTCGCACGCCGTGCGGCCGATCGCGCGTGGCGCGTGCGCCAGCACGTGCTCCCGTTCCTCGTCGCCTGCGCGGCATTGCTCTTCGCGGCCGCACCGTTTCTCGCACATGCGTTCGATCCCGCGGCTTCGGGCGCTGCCGGCGCACCACGCCCCATCCTTTTCGTCGACCGGCTCGGCGCGTTGCCGTTCGGGACGCTTCTCGCGGGCGTCGCGGCCTGGTACGCGATCGTTCCCCTGCGCTTCGCCCGCCATCTCGTCCGCGCGGCAGAACGCGAAGCCGCGCTCGGCGCGGCCCTTCTGGTCGAAGCGCTCGCCGGCCGTTTCGAGCGCCGCTTCGGCGCCCTCTTTCGCGAAGAACTCGCTCGCCGGTGCCGCTTCGTCGACGAGGTGCAGCGTCTCCGCACCGCCCTCACCGCCCGCGATTGAACGGTCTCGGCGCGACCGCACGTGCGGCCGCTCGAACCGGAACCGTCGCGTATCTTCGTGCGACGCGCGCTGCGCTGGCCGCTCCCGGTCGGGAGTCGTGAGCACTGCGCCGAGTTCGTGAGGAGCTCGAGTGAAGACGCCCGATCCCGGCACTCCGCAGACGGATTTGTCTCCGGCCGAACGAGCCGAGCGCATCCGCGCGATCGTCTCGCATCCCGCATACGCACTCGCCGAAGGCGATACTTCGTTTCTCGGCCGGCCCGAACTCTGCGGCGTGCGTCTCTTGCTCGAATACGAGAAGCCGCGCGCGCGTCTCGAGCAGCACGAGGTGCGCTCGACCATCGTGCTCTTCGGCAGCACGCGGATCTGTGACCCCGCGGAGGCGCGAAGGCGGCTCGCGGCGGCACGGCGGGACGCTGCGGCCCGGCCGGACGACGCGGTGCTCGCCGAACGCGTGCGGATCGAGGAACGGTTGTGCGAGAAGAGTCGCTACCACGACGTTGCTCGCGAGTTCGCCGCGCTCGCCAGCCAGTGCTGCCAGCGCCCCGGGTGCCGTGAGTTCGTCATCGTCACCGGCGGCGGACCGGGCATCATGGAAGCCGGGAACCGTGGCGCCTGTGAAGCCGGTCACGAGACCGCGGGATTCAACATCCACCTGCCGCTCGAACAGGATCCGAACCCGTACATCACGCCCGGACTCAGTTTCCGGTTTCATTACTTCGCGCTGCGAAAGATGCACTTTCTGCGAACGGCGCGCGCGCTGGTCGCGTTTCCGGGCGGCTTCGGAACCTTCGACGAGCTGTTCGAAACGCTCTGCCTGATTCAGACGGGAACCATCGAACGGCTGCCCGTCGTGCTGGTCGGCGAATCATTCTGGCGGCGCGCATTCGATGCACAGTTTCTGGCCGACGAAGGAGTGATCGATCCTTCCGATCTCGGACTCTTCATCCATGCCGAGACGGCGCAGGAGATCTGGGACCACATCGAACGGTTCTACGCCGAGCGCGGGATCGAGATTCCCGGCGGCAGCGCCTGCGAGACGCCCGTCGATCGTTCGCGCTGACCGCGGTCAGCGCGCGAGGCGGCGGGCCACGCGAGCGAGCGAGTCCGCGTTGAGCGAGATCGAGTCGATCCCGACGTCCGCGAGAAACTCCGCGAACTCCGGATGATCGCTCGGCGCCTGACCGCAGATGCCGACCTTGCGCCCGCGCCGGTGCGCCGCCTCCACCACCATTCGCACCAGTTTCTTCACGGCCGGATCGCGCTCGTCGAACAGGTCTGCGAGCAGCGCGGAATCGCGGTCGACGCCCAGCGTGAGCTGCGTGAGATCGTTCGAACCAATCGAGAAGCCATCGAAGAGATCACAGAACTCGGACGCGAGCAGAACGTTGGAGGGAATCTCGCACATCACCCAGACTTCGAGTTCGTTCTCGCCGCGCACCAGTCCGTTCTTTTCCATCTCCAGCAACACCCGCCGTCCTTCTTCGAGCGTGCGGCAGAACGGAATCATCAGCTTCAGGTTGACGAGACCCATCTCCTCGCGCACCCGGCGTACCGCCGCGCATTCGAGCGCGAATCCCTCGCGATAGCGATCGGAGTAGTATCGCGACGCGCCTCGGAAGCCGAGCATCGGATTCGCTTCCTCGGGCTCGAACGCCGAGCCTCCGAGCAGCGCGCGATACTCGTTGGTCTTGAAGTCCGAGAACCGCAGGATCACCGGTCGTGGATGGAAGGCGGCGGCGATTTGCGCGACGCCCATCGCGAGTTGACCGACGAAGAACTCGGCCGGCGACGCGAATCCGCGGGTGCGGCGGCGGATCTCGTCATTCGTCGCGGGATCCGTCACCCGGTCGGGGTGCACGAGCGCCATCGGATGGACGCCGATCGCGTTGAGCACGATCAGCTCCATGCGCGCGAGCCCGACGCCGCTCGACGGCAGACCCGCCAGCCAGAAGGCGCGTTCTGGATTTCCGACGTTGAGCATCAGCGGAACCTTCGGAATCGGCAGCGCAGCGGGATCGATCTTCTCGGACTCGAACCCGAGTGTTCCCGCGTAGACGCGTCCTTCGTCTCCTTCGGCGCAGGACACCGTCACCTCCTGCCCCGTCTGCAACCGGCAGGTCGCATTTCCCGTCCCGACGACGCAGGGAATGCCGAGTTCGCGCGAAACGATCGCGGCATGACACGTGCGACCGCCCTTGTCCGTGATGACCGCGACCGCGTCGTGCAGAATCGGCTCCCAGTCGGGACCCGTCTCTGCCGTCACGAGTACTTCGCCGGGAAGAAAACTCGACCGTTCTTCGAGGCCGTGCAGCACGCGCACGCGGCCGTGCCCGATCCTTCCGCCCACGCTCTTGCCGCTGACGAGCAGCGAACCGCGCTGACTGAGCTTGAAGATTTCGATCGCCGGGGCACTCCGCTTCGAGTGAACCGTCTCGGGGCGGGCCTGCACGATGGCGAGCTCTCCGGTCCGTTCGTCCCTCGCCCACTCGATGTCCATCGGCGTCGGACGGCCGTGTCGCGTGGAGTAGTGGTCTTCGATGATCAGCGCCCGGCGCGCGAGCTCGAGCACTTCGTCGTCGGAGAGCACGAAGCGACACCGCTCGGATTCGGGAACCGCTTCGGTGCGCACGGGTTTCGTCCCGCCGGTGCCCGCGCGAACCATTCGGATCGCCTTCTCCCCGAGGTCTCGCCGCACGATGGGCCGGTAGCCAGCCCGCAGCGTCGGCTTGTGAACGCGAAACTCGTCGGGGTTGACGGTGCCCTGGACGACGGTCTCGCCGAGCCCGAAGGCGCCGGTCACGAGTACGAGGTCACGAAACCCGGATTCGGTGTCGAGCGTGAAGATCACACCCGCGGCGTCGCTTCGAACCATCCGCTGCACGCCGACGGAAAGCGCCACGTCACGATGTGCGTAGCCGCGCTCGGCCCGATAGACGATCGCACGGTCGGTGAAGAGCGATGCCATGCAGGCGAGAACGCTCTGCCGGAGCGCCGCCCGACCATGCACGTAGAGATAGGTGTCCTGCTGCCCCGCGAACGACGCGGTCGGCAGGTCTTCGGCCGTGGCGCTCGAACGGACCGCGACGTCACACGCGTTCTCCCCGCCATCGCGCGACAGCTCGAGATAGGCGGTCTCCAGCTCGTCGCGGATCCGCGACGGCAGCGGTGCGCCGTTCACGAGATCGCGCACGTGTCGGCCGACCGCTTCGAGGGCGGTCATGTCCCGGACGTCGAGCGCATCGAGTGCGGCGTAGATCTCGCCCGCGATCCGCGACTCGGCGAGGTGCACGCGAAACGCGTCGGCGGTGAGCGCAAAGCCGTCGGGTACGCGAACGCCAGCAATCCCGAGGTTTCGGATCATTTCCCCGAGCGACGCGTTCTTGCCGCCGACCCGAGGGATGTCGCCGATCGTGAGTTCGCGAAACGGGATGACGAAGTGCGAAGTTCGTACGCTCATGGGTCCTCCTCGCCGAAAGGCGGGTGGTGAAGCCACCAGAGACGCCGGCCAACCCCGTGCGACGTCGATCGCGCCGCAGCGCCCCGCGTGTGCGGCGATTCGCGACGCCTGCGAAACGCCGGGCGACACGCGATCCCACGACCGCGACCCATCTCCTTCGCTAGCAAGAGCCGCGCCGACAGGCCGGAACGAGGTCGAGTTTCGAAGTGAGTGTCGGAATCGATGAACGCGCGCGGGCCGGTCCTCCTCCGGAAGAAAGTCGCCGGCGAAACTTGACTGAATGACTCATTCAGGTCTAGGTTCATCCCATGCCCCTCGCACCCGCCACGCGGCCCTCGGCCATCGATCCTTCTCTCCCGCGTCGACGTCACGACGTCGACTGGCTGCGCATCTTCGCCACCTGGCTGCTGTTCGTCTTTCACTCCGGCAAGGTCTTCGACATCCCGCCGTTCTACCCGGTGAAGAACGGCGAACTCTCGCCCTCGATGGGCCTGTTCACGGGGTTCGTTCATCAGTGGCACATGCCGCTCTTCTTCTTGCTCGCCGGCTGGTCGGCCTTCGGATCGCTCGCCACGCGAGGCCCCGCTCGCTTCGCCCGCGAACGCGTCGAGCGGCTCCTCGTCCCGCTCGCCTTCGGCATCGTCGTGATCTGTCCGCCCATTCGGTGGATCGAGTTGCGGCAGGGATTGTTCGTCACCGCGTCGGGGCATTCGCTGCCGGCCGAACCGGCGATCGGTTTCACCGAGTTTCTGCCACGCTATTTCACGCCCGGCGGCCTCACGTGGTCGCACCTCTGGTTTCTCGCCTATCTCTTCACGTTCTCGATGCTCTATCTGCCGCTGCTCGCGCGCGGAGCGCGCACCGGGGTTCGGCCCGACGATCGCGCGGTGTCGCGCTCGCACGCGTGGCTTCCCGTCCTACCGCTCGCACTCGTTCAGCTCACGCTTCGTTCGCGCTGGCCCGGGTATCAAAATCTGGCCGACGATTGGGCGAACGTTTCGTACTACAGCCTCTACTTCGGCCTCGGCTTTCTGCTCGCCCGCTGGCCCGGCTTCGAGCGCGCGATTCATCGCGAAGCCCACCGCGGCGGCATCGTCGGAGTGCTGGCCTTCGGCGCTCTCGTCGCGTGCTGGAAGGCGAAAGCGGGCGGCGTGACGCTCGCCATTCCGCTCTCTCACCTGCTGTCGGCCGTTGCGGGATGGGGAATCGTCGTCTTTCTGCTCGGCTTCGCGGCCCGGCGCGCGAGGTGCTCGAACCGCACGTTCCGATCCCTCTCGGAATCGGCATTCCCCGTCTACGTACTGCACCAGCCCGCGGTCGTTCTGCTCGCCGCGTGGGTCGTCACACTTCCGCTCGGCATCGGCGCGAAGTTTTCGCTGCTCGTCCCGCTCGCCGCGACCGCGACGATCGCGGTCTACCACTTCGTCGTGCGACCGCTTCCCCTGCTCCGTCTTTGTTTCGGCATGAAGGCGGCGACGCCGCGCGCCGTACGAACTGCGCACGTCGGGGCAACGGCGTCCCCGCAGGGTTCGACGGCCGACTGACGGGAGCCGCGCCCGGGTCGTCCGTGGCCCCGGCGGCTCGCCCTGCTGCCCGGTTCGATTCACCCTTGCGAGAGTGCGCAGAATCATGCTCCAATGCGTCGCCCTCGGCGCAACGCCGCGGAACGATCGGGCGAGAGGTGCCATGAAGCTGATCACCGCGCTGGTGAGACCGCATCGACTCGATGAAGTGCGCAAGGCGCTGGGCGCGATCGGCGTCGAGGGAATGACCGTCAGCGACGTTCGCGGCCACGGCCGGCAAAAAGGGACACACGGAGCTGTATCGCGGAGCCGAGTACGTCGTCGAGTTCGTGCCCAAAGTGTGCATCGAGGTCGCCGTCGACGATCCGCAGGTCGAGGCCGTGATCGCGGCGCTGCGCGCGGCGGCGGGAACCGGCGCGATCGGCGACGGCAAGATCTTCGTTCAGTCGCTGGAACTGGCGGTTCGGATCCGCACGGGCGAACAGGGGCCGGACGCGCTCTAACTCTTTTCCGAGGAGTCTCTGCACGATGAACGAGTCCGCGCTCTCTGCCGCCGACACCGCCTGGGTTCTGACCTCGACGGCGCTGGTGCTGTTCATGACGATTCCCGGGCTCGCGCTGTTCTACGGCGGTCTGGTGCGGACCAAGAACGTGCTCTCGGTGCTGATGCAGTGTCTCGCGATCACGGCGCTGGTCACGGTGCTCTGGGTGGCCTTCGGATACAGCGTCGCGTTCGATCAGCTCGGCGTGCAGGTGGCAACCGATGCGTCGTCCACCATCGTGGGCGGCCTCTCGAAGCTCTTTCTTCGCGGCGTGACCGCGTCGAGCCTCGTCGGCACGGTCCCCGAGCCGGTGTACGTCACCTTTCAGATGACTTTCGCGATCATCACGCCCGCGCTGATCATCGGGGCCTTCGCCGAGCGGATGAAGTTTTCGGCGATGCTCTGGTTCACGGGGCTCTGGCTGGCCGTGGTCTATCTGCCCGTCTGCCACATGGTCTGGGGCGGCCCGACGGGTGCGATGAGCCGAATGGGCGTCTTTGATTTCGCCGGCGGCATCGTCGTCCACATCACGGCGGGATTTTCGGCGCTGGTCGCGGCCCTCGTGCTGGGTCCGCGGCGCGGTTATCCGCTGACTCCGATGCCGCCCCACAGCCTGACGCTGACCGTGGTCGGGACCGGCATGCTCTGGGTCGGCTGGTTCGGCTTCAACGCAGGCAGTGCGGTCGCGGCCAGCGGCCAGGCCGCGATGGCGATGCTCGTGACGCAGATCTCGCCCGCCGTGGCGGCGCTCACCTGGATGACGATCGAATGGACGAAGTACGGAAAGCCCTCGGTGCTCGGCTTTGCCACCGGCGCGATCGCCGGCCTCGCCGCCATCACGCCGGCCGCGGGCACGGTGGGGCCGGCCGGCGCGATCGCGATCGGGCTCGTCTCCGGAACGGCGTGCTTCTTCGGAGCCACCTCGCTCAAGCGCCGGGGCGGCTACGACGACTCGCTCGACGCGTTCGGGGTTCACGGCATCGGCGGCTTGCTCGGCACGATTCTGGTCGGCGTCTTCGCCTCCTCCGCGTTCGGTGGCCAGATCGAGGGGCTCGACATTCCCCGGCAACTGCGCACACAGCTCGCCTGCGCCGCGTTGACGGCGGGCTGGAGCATGCTGGCGAGCTGGGTGCTGTTGAAGGCGATCGACCGGATGATCGGCCTGCGGGCACTCGACGCCGACGAGCACCAGGGCCTCGATCTCTCGCTGCACAACGAGACGGGTTACAACTTCTGACCAAACGCGTGCTGCCCGCGCGCCGCTCCGACCCGGCGCGCGGACAGCCGTCCTCCGGCGGGCCTGCCTGGCCTTCGGCGATGCGCGCCTCGTTCGTCGAGTGGCGATGCCGGGTGCAGCGTGCTGTCGCTGCCGCCCGCGATGTGTGAGTCTTCGCCCGAGTGACCGCAAACCAAACTTCCGCCGCCCCGGACCAGCCGCCGCAAGACCGCTCGCTGACCGACGGATCGCTGAGCCGCGCGCTCCTTTCGCTGGTGGGTCCGATGCTCGCGACGAGCGTCGTCAGCGTGTTCTTTCAGGTGGCGGATCTCCGGTTCATCGGCGCGCTCGGCCCCGCCGCACTCGCTGCCATCGTTCTCGCAAATCAGGGCATTCGTCAGCTCGCCTTCCTCGGCGTGATGGGGCTCTCGTGGGCCTCCGGAACGGTCGTCGCCTGGCACGTCGGTGCCGGCGACCAGGACGGTGCGGAGCGAGCGGCGGGACAAACGCTGCTGATCGGCGCCGTCGTCTATCTCGGCCTGCTCGCGCTCGGTCTGTTCGCCGCCGAGCCGATCTTTTCGCTCGTACATCCGACCGACGAAGTCCGCGCCGTCGGGGTCCCGTATCTGCGCCTGATCTTCATCCTTTCCTACGCGATGGTGTTTTCTCAGCTCGGCGGCGCGGTGCTGACCGGCGCGGGCGACGCCTCGACGCCGATGCGAATCTCGATCGCGAGCACGATCGTGATGATCGCCGGCGAGTGGGCATTGATCTTCGGCAAGCTCGGTCTCCCGGCGCTCGGAGTCACCGGCGTCGCGCTCGGAACCGCCGGAGGAGCCACGCTCGGACTCGCGCTCGTGCTCTGGGTACTCTTCGCGGGTGAGAGTTCGATTCGCCTTCGCCCGCGCCACTTGCGCCCGGATCCCGCGCTGTTGCGCCGAATTCTCTCCATGTCCTGGCAGCCGATGCTGCAGCTTTCGACGCGCGTGATCGTGACCCTCGCCTTTGCGCGCGTGGCGGCCGAATTCGGCACCTCGGCTCAGGCGGCCTACGCGGTCGGCATGCGCGTCGATCTGATCCCGCTCGCGCTCGGGCTTCCGATCGCGAACGCCGCGGCGACGCTGGTCGGTCAGAATCTCGGCGCCGGCCGCCCGGAACGCGCGGCCCGCAGCGTCTGGCTCGCGACCACCTGGCATGCCGCGCTGCTCTGGCCGCTCGCGGTCGTTCTCTTGCTCGCACCGGATCGGATCGTCGCCTTCTTCGCCACCGACCCGGAGGTGATCGCGGCCGGCGCCACCTACCTCCGCTACTCGGCGGTCAGCTTCTTCTTCATGGCGGTGTACATGGTCCAGTTTCGTGCCTTGCAGGGAGCCGGAGAGATGCTGCCGGTGATGGT
>CAZDHU010000213.1:0-12385 GCA_964505355.1 uncultured Myxococcaceae bacterium
AGCGCGGCTCCGGCCGCGGCCAGAAACGGTTCGAACGCGCCCACGGTGCGAATGATTTCGACGGCCATCCGTTCGAGCACGGCCCCGGTTCCCGCCGAGAGCGGCACGAACGCGCTGCCGTCGCGCCGCTCGAGCACGCCGCGGGAGTGCTTCTCGCGCTCGGCCTCGGCGTCGTCGAGCCCGCGTTCGCGTGCGATCGCCCGGGTCAGCGCCTGCCCGCCGAGTGCGATCGTGCGCTGCGCGACGATCCGCCCTTCGATCGCGAGCGCGAAGGTGGTCTTGCGATGTCCGAGATCGGCGAACAGGCGCACGCCCGGCAGCGCGAGCAGCGGCGCAAGATTCCCGAGCACGAAGCCTTCCGCCTCCAGCACGCGGGGTTCGAGGCCGGCCGCGTGCGCGAGTTCGAGCGTGGCGGCGATTTCGCGGCGCTGCGCGACCAGCGCGAGGACGTCGGCCCGCGCGCGATCTCCGCCGACGCGTTCCCAGCCGACGATCACGTCTTCGAGTGCGAACGGAAGCTCGCCTTCGACTTCGAAGGGGATGGCCTGCGCGAGACGGCGCCGATCGCCGAACGGGAAGCTGAGGCGTCGGGTCGTCAGCCGATCGGAGGCGATCGCCATCACGACGTGCTCGGTCGAGAGCCCGGGGCGGGCGAAGATCTGCGCGAGGCGTTCCGTGAGCGCGTCGGCCGGCGTCAGGATCTCGCCGGGATCAGCGGGCGCTGCGTCCGACTCGGGCGACGCCGGCGGCGTCGCGCGCGGGATCTCGCGCATCTCGCCGACTTCGAGACCGCGCGGCGTCTGTCGCAGCTCGACGGCTTTGACCGTGTGGCTGCCGAGGTCGAGACCCAGCGCACGTCGAATCACCAGCGCCAACACGGCCTCCTAACGAACGCGCCAGAATAGCAGCGCGGGTTCCGATGGCTCCGAGCGATCGATCACCGTTTCGACCGTCCGGCGTACCTCGCCGATGCGCGCCTGTGCGCGCACCACGAACACGTTCGAGGTCCACGAGGGCGGCGGGAAGATCTCGCCGGGGATCGTGTCCTTGACGGGCGTGCAGACCGGCGCGGACGCCTCGTCGGGGCAGAGCACGCCGCCGTCCTCGCGCACCTTCAGCACGTTCTTCACGGTGTCTTCGTCGGCGAGCCGAAAATCGCCGCCGGCGCCGTGAAAGAGCAGGGCAAGGACGTGCGGGGGGGCCGTATTCGGGTTGATCCCGTCTGCGCGGCCGTACGGAAAGACCGTGACGTACGGGCGCAGCGCCTCGATCCACTCGGCGTCGAATCCGTCCACCTGCCGCAGCTCGTCGAGCGAAAGCAGAGGCCGGTTCGGCACCTTCACCGGCGGATCGCGTCGCGCATACGGATCGTCCTCGCTCCCGCCGCGGATCCGCACGTCGTCGGGATCGATCCAGTCGAGGAGGTTCTGTGCCAGCGTGTCGATGTCTTCCGTGCGCGAACTCGAGTGGCCACCCGCCGACTCGTCGGTCACGTGCTTCAGAAGTTCGGTGAGAAAGATCTCGGAGTACTGGCGGACGCCTTTGCCATCGACCAGCGCGTTGAGATTGATTTTCGCGCCCGCGTCCTCGATCGAGAGGCGCAGGACACCGCCGCCGTCGTCGAGCGGCAGATCGAGGCCGGACATCCGCGCCCACGGGTCGAGTGCGCTTTCGCTGCGGAACCCGGTCTTTTGCTCTTCGAGCCGATCTTCGAGCAGCAGCGCGATCGCGAGCTGAACACCGCCGCGCGCGGCGGCCTCGGCTTCGGCCGCGGAATCACGATGCCGGACCACGAACGAATCGACCGTCGCGCGCCGCAAGAAGGTGGCGAGCGTCGCAATCAGCAGCAGCGCGAAGACCAGCACCACGACGAGGATGAAGCCATCGCGACGGCGACTGCGTTTCGGCCCCATCATTCGCACCCCGAGAGCGAAAGGCCGGGCGGGAGATTGGCCTTCACGTCCGAGAAGCACTGCCCGCCGATCGACTGCAGGACAGCCGAGAGCCCCGCGGCGGCGGCCGCCGCCGCCGCCTGCGGATTGCGCGCGAGACACGCGCTGACCGTGATGCAATCGCCGTCCTCGTCGTCGTTCTCTGCACTCTCCGATTCGTCGTCGGGCTTGCCGTCGCCGTCTTCGTCTTTGGCGCCGTCCGTCTCGTCTTCGTCCGTGCCTTCGTCGGTCAGTGCTTCGAGGTCGAGCGGGCGTACGGGAATCGAGATGCGTTTGACGAAAGGCGGAGAAGCGTCGGCGGCCAGCGCGAGCGGTTCGGCGGCGGGCGCGCCGTTCGCGGACTCCGGTGCCGGAAACGAAAGCTCGATCTCGGCGGCCAGCGGAAGCTGGCTCGAACGTTCGACCTGCGACGAATCCCATGCCTTCTGCCACGCGCCTTCTTCGTCGAGCAACCGCACGCCGAACGCGGCGAGCCCGCGAGCCACGACGGCGGCGTCTTCGGCGGGTGGAAACGAGCGATCGAGCGAAGACGGAAAGTCGCCCGAGGTCCAGCGCAGAAGGGTGAGCGTGCCGGTCTCGTCGGGCTGCGTCATCCAGACCACGAAGCCGAGATCGGCCGCGTCGCCGCCGCGCGTCTGCAGGGGCGTTCTGCGGGTGACGAACTTGAGGCGATCGGCTCCGCTGTCGCTCCTCTCGGATTCGGCGAGGAAGAGCCACGGATGTTCGAGCGGGTCCATCTCTTCGGGTTTGACCAGCAGCGTCGCGCCCTCGAGATCGCGCGCGACCCGATCGAGCGCGGCGGTCGCGCGCCGCGCACTGCGCGTCAGTTCGGCGGCGCGCGCGCTCGAGCGCGAGAGGTCGAGATAGAAATCGACGGCGGCGGTGAAGACCATCGCGGTCAATAGAACGACGGCCACCATCTCGAGCAGCGTGAAGGCCGACCCTGCGCGCGTTCGCGCGCGGGGGCCCGTGTCGCACGGCGTCCTGCGCGCCGCTTCGCGCGGGACGTTCATTTCGTGCTCCCGCGCGTGGAGGACCGGGAAGATTTCGAGGTGCGTTCGGTCGAACGACTCGGCGACTGCTTCGAGGATTTCTGCGAGGTCTGCGCCGATGACTTTGCCGAGGATTTCGACTGCCGCGGCTTCTTCTTCGCCGCCGCTCCGGCCGTCGCGGATTCGGGAGCGCCGCTCTTCTGGTCGGCGGCCGCGGCCGTGTCGCCCTCCGGCGACGACTCGTCGCCCGGCGGCTCGTCGGCTTCGGCCAGCGCAGAGAGCAGCGGCTCGGCGGCCGTGCGATCGAATCCAAAACCGGTTCGTCGCACCTCGCGTTCACTCACGCCTTCGGTCCAGCGCACGAACACTTCGAGCCGTCGCATGGGAGACGGCTTGCCGGGCCCCGCCGGATCGAAGAACGAACCCGTTGTCACGGCCGCGTCCTCGGTCTCTTTGCTCACGGGATTGCCGACGACATCGCGCTGGCGTTTGGTCGCGACCTCCGGAGGCGGCGGGATCTCGACCTCGAGCTCGGACACCGCCGTGTGGATGGTGAACTCGTCGAGCTCGTCGTCGCTCTCGGCGATCGGAAGATCGCCTCCAGCGAGGAGCCGGGCCTCGATTTCGCCGAACCGGTTGTCGGCGATCAGAGACGCCCGCAGCCTGCGGTCGGCCTCGCCTTCTGCGCGCAGTCCCTGGAGTCCGACGCGCGCGAGCACGGTGTAGATCAGCCCGAAGATCGCGACCGCCGCCATCACCTCGAGCAACGTGAAGGCGAACCGCGCGCGGGCGCGCGGCCGCTCGAACGCGGAGGAGACGACGGACGCTGTGCGCGCGCGGGCGCGCGGCCGCACGAACGTGGAGGAGACGAGAGACGCTGTGCGCGCGCGAGTAAGCCACGGCGTCACGGGGTCACTCGGTCTCTTGCACATGGACTTCTTCTTCCAGCGCTTCGATCTGCAGCGCGATCGATCGGCCGTCGTCGTCGCTCAGCACGAGCAAGAGCGGCTCCGACGAACCGTCGACCTCGAACACGATTCCCGCGGCTCCCTGCTGCAGGGGGCCTTCGGTGGTTTCGATGCGCGCGATTCGCAGGCCTTCGTCGAGCACGCTCGCCTGGCCGAAACCGGTCGGTACGGGACGAAACTCCGGGGCTTCGCCGAGAGGCGGCGAGAGATCGAGCCGTTCGCGCAACGATGCCGGTTCGGCCTCGTTCGCAGCGGCCTCGGGCGGTGTCTCGCCGCGGGCTTCGGCCTCGGTCACGAGCCACTCCGTTCGCCACGCGCCTGCATCGAGATCGATCCACACGCGATGCGGCACACCGAGCAACTGGCTGCGATTTCGCGCCAGCTCGAGATCGGCGGCGAGCCGTTCGGCCTGCAGACGAAGCGGCCGTCCGCCGCCGGTTCGCAGACCCGGCAGCACGACACTCGCGACGAGCGCGAAGATCGCGACCACCGCAACGACTTCGATCAGCGTGAACGCCGCGGCCGCTCGAACGCGGAGGGGAATACAGACGCTGTACGCGCGTGGACGCGCGGCCGCTCGAACGTGGAGGGGAATACAGACGCTGTACGCGCGTGAACGCGCGGCCGCTCGAACGTGAGGGGGAATACAGACGCTGTACGCGCGTGACATGGTGTTCGGGGTTCGCGCGGTTCAGCCCTCGTCTTCGTCGGGCCAGTTGCCCCGATCGGTGTCGTTGCCGTCTCCGCCGGGTGCGCTGTCGGCGCCGAGCGTCCAGAGGTCGTAGGCGTAGGGGTTCTTCGTTCCTGGCGCCTGATACTGATAGGCGGTGCCCCACGGATCGGCGGGGACTTTGCCGCCCGGCAAATAACCTTCTGGCTGCCAGCGCTTCGGTTGCGGCTCGCCCGACGGTTTGTGAACCAGCGCGTCGAGCCCCTGCTCCGTCGTGGGATACCGCGCGTTGTCCATGCGATAGGCATCCAGCGCCTGCTCGAGCGCCTTGATCTGCACCTTCGCCGTGGTGACGCGCGCCTTGTCGATTTGTGCGAAGACCACCGTGCCGACGATGCCGCCGAGCAGGCCGATGATCAGCACCACGGCCATGATTTCGATCAGCGTGAAGCCGTCTCGCGTGCGCTTCGATTCGCGTGCTACTCGCTCGCTCGTCGTCGTCGTTTCGTCCATGGTCGCGCTCCGTTCTACTTGAGCGAACTCGTGACCTGCAGCAGCGGCACGAGTGTCGCGAAGATGATCACCACCACCATGCCCACCATGAGCAGAATGAGCAGCGGTTCGAGCAATGCGGTCAGACGCGTCATCGTCGTTTCGACCTGCTCGTCGTAGTTTTCGGCCACCTTGGCCAGCATGGCTTCGAGCTCTCCGCTCTGTTCGCCGACTTCGATCATGTGCGTGACGAGCGGCGGAAACTCGCCGCTCGCGCGCAGCGGTTTCGCGAGCGAGGCACCGCCGGTGATGCTCTCGCTCGCCGCTTCGATCGCGCGGCCGATCAACACGTTGTTGGCGACGTGGCGCGCGATGTCGAGCGACTTGACGATCGGGATGCCGCCCGCGAGCAGCGTCGAGAGCGTGCGCGTGAGCCGCGAGATGGCGAGCATGCGCACCACCTTGCCCAGCACCGGTAGCTTCAGCTTGAGCCGATCCCACCGCTCGCGGCCGGCGTCGGTGCGCAAGACCGCGCGCAGGCCGGCCGCGAGGCCCGCGAGCACGAGCACGATCGCCCACCACCAGCCGCGGACGACGGCCGAACCATCGATGATCAGCGTCGTGTACCAGGGCAGTTCTTGATTGAGACTCGCCAGCAGTTCGGTGATCTGCGGCAACACGACGGTGACCAGCGCGACCACGACCAGCATGGCGAAGACGAACATCACGCTCGGGTAGATCAGAATCGAGCTGACCTTGTTGCGCAGCCGGACCTGGCTCTCCAGGTAGTCGGCGAGCCGGTCGAGCACCTGTTCGAGCGCACCGCCGGCTTCACCTGCGCGCACCATGCTGACGTAGAGGTCGGAGAACGGACCGGCTGCGGCGAGGGCGTCGGCGAGCGAAGCGCCTTCGTTCACGCGGTCACGAACCAGACCGAGAATGCCCTTGAGCCGCGCGCCCTCCACCTGCTGCGCGAGCGCGCCGAGTGCCTCGACCAGCGGGATCCCCGCGCCGACCAACGTCGAGAGCTGTCGCGTCGCGAGCGCCATGTCCATGCCCGAGACGCGGCGAAACGTCGGCAGCCGCAGCGCGCGCGAGTTCGCGGCCTCGGCCTCCGTCGCTTCGCCCGCGTGCCCCTCGCGAAGCTCGGTCGGGAAGACGCCTTCGCGGCGGAGCCGGGCACGTGCCGCGCGTGCGCTCTCTGCATCGACGAAGCCGCGCGTCGCGCGACCTGCCGACGTCATGCCCTTGTACGCGTAGACCGGCATTTCGTTCCGTCGCTCCGAATCGAACGAAATCTCGCCCGCGCGCACGCGGATCGCGCGAGATCCGTCGCGCTAGAAGATCTGCTCCACGATGCCCTCGTCCTCGGTGGCCCGGAGCACTTCGGCGATCGAGGTCATGCCGTCGAGCACCTTGCGCGCGCCGTCGTGGCGCAGCGTTCCCATGCCCTTCTCGACCGCGCGGCGCTTGATCGTCTTCGAGTCGACGTTCTGGGTCACCAGCGCTCGAAGATCGTCGTCGATCAACATCAGCTCGAAGATTCCGAGGCGGCCGCGATAGCCCGTGTGATTGCAGCGCGCGCAGCCCGCCGGGCGATAGACCTGCACCGGGCCGGTTTCGCGGATTCCGATCTCGCCGAGCTGGGACGGCGTCGGGGTGAAGGCTTCCTTGCATTCCGAGCAGAGCACGCGCACCAGCCGCTGGGCCAGCACCGCGACCAGCGACGAGGCGACGAGATAGGGCTCGACGCCCATGTCGACGAGTCGGGTGATCGCGCTCGGTGCGTCGTTGGTGTGCAGCGTGGAGAAGACGAGGTGGCCGGTCAGCGAGGCCTGAATCGCGATCTCCGCCGTCTCGACGTCGCGGATTTCGCCCACCAGCACGACGTTCGGATCCTGGCGCAGGATCGAGCGCAATCCGCCGGAGAAGGTCAGTCCGATCCGCGGATTGACTTCGATCTGCCCGACCCCCGCGAGCTGGATTTC
The DNA here is from genome assembly GCA_964505355.1 of uncultured Myxococcaceae bacterium. Lineage (GTDB taxonomy): Bacteria > Myxococcota_A > UBA9160 > UBA9160 > UBA9160 > CAZDHU01. The sequence continues at coordinate 7,063 of CAZDHU010000213.1, forward strand.
GACCGGATCCTCGATCGTGATGATGTTCTTCTCGACGCTGTTGATGCGCGAGAGCGCGCCGTAGAGCGTCGTGGTCTTGCCGCTGCCGGTCGGGCCGGTGACGAGCACGATGCCGTTCGGTCGCGCGATCAGCTTTGCCCAGACGGCGAGCTGCGAGGCGTTGAAGCCGAGTCGCTCGAGGTCGAGCATTTCGGTCGTGCGGGGCAGAAGGCGCATCACCACGCGTTCGCCGTGGTTGATCGGCACGGTCGAAAGGCGCACGTCGTAGTCGCGCCCCGCGATCTTCAGCCGAATGCGTCCGTCCTGCGGCAATCGCTTCTCGGCGATGTTCAGGTTGCCCATGATCTTGATGCGCGACGTGATGCTCGCCTGCAGCTGTCGGGGCAGCGGGCGAATCGGTTCGTAGAGCAGGTCGTCGACGCGCAGCCGCACGCGGATCTCGCGCTCGAAGGGTTCGATGTGAATGTCGCTCGCGCGTTCTTTCACGGCCTGCTGCAGCAGCGAGTTCACCAGCTTGATGATCGGCGCCTCGTCGGCGGCATCGAGCAGGTCTTTCGGCTCGGAATGCGAGATCTCGTCGGCCAGCGTGTCGAGATCCGTCGCGGCGTCTTCGGCGAGTTCCGCCGCCGATCCCGGGCCGCGATCGTAGGTGGCGTTGATGGCGGCGAGGATGTGGCGCGCGCTGGCGATCTCGGGCGCGATCTCGGCCCCGTCGAAGAGCAGCCGGAGATCGTCGAGCGGGCCGGTCGCGAAGGGATCGGCGACCGCCACGCGCACGGCGCCGTCCTCCGTGCGTCCCATCGGCAGCAGCTCGTGCGTCTTGGCGAACGCGATCGGCACCTGCTCGATCACGGCGAGATCGATCGCATCGGGCGGAATCTCGCGCAGCACGGGCAGGGCGAGAATGCGCCCCAGCGCTTCGTTGACTTCGTCCTCGTTCAGAATCTCGAGCTCGACGAGCGTGGCGGCGAGGCGCCGCCCGCTCTCTTGCTGTCGCTCTCGAGCGCTCGCCAGCTGCTCGGGCGTCATTCGAGTGTGTCGCAGCAACAGCCGGCCGAGATCGAGCGCCGGCACGCCCGGCGCGGGCGGCGGAGTCGATCGAAGCACGGCGTCGGCGACGCTCATCGCGCGCGCGCCTCCTCGACCAGCACCGACGGCGAGAGGCCGAAGGTCTGTCGCAGGCGTCCCGCGGCTTCGTTCGCGGCTTCGTTGCTGCCGAACGGGCCGACGTGGATTTCGTAGACCAGCTGACCGCCCGATTCGACGGAGACGATGGTCGCGTCGAAGCCGGCGTCGAGCAGCTCCTGCAGTTTGGCCGCCGCGTCGCGTTCGTCGCGGTAGATCGCAGCCAGCACGACGTACTGCGGCCCGCTGCGCGCGGCGCCGATCTCTTCCTGCGTGCGTTCGGCACGATCGCGCTGAATCGCCTCGATCTCGCGCATGCGTTCCAGCGGGTAGCGCTTCTCGTGACGAACCACGGCCCCGGCGGCCGGCTGCTTGTACTCGCCGGCATCGAAGTCGAGACCGTACTCGCGGGCGGCGCGGTTGTGTTCGGACTCGCGCGCGCGGGTGTCTTCGTCGAGATCGATCGCCTCGTTCGAACGCTGGCGAAACTCTTCGCGCTTGCGGATCGACGCGCGCTCGAGGTCTTCGGCCTCGCGTACGATCGAGGGCGTGAGAAAGACGAGCAGGTTCACCTTGCGCAGCGACTGGCCGGTGGTCTTGAAGGCCCAGCCGAGAAACGGGATGTCGCCGAGCCAGGGCACCTTGTCGACCGTGTCCTGGTACTGGTCGCTGATCAGGCCTCCGATCACGACCGTTTCGCCGTCTTTGACCACCACCGTGTTTTCGACCTTGCGATTGGAAAGCGCGACACCGGTTTGTGACGCCCCGCCCGATCCCGCGACCGTGTTGGTCAGCGCCGTGTTGACGTCCGAGATCTCCTGAAAGATCTCGAGTCGCAGGGTGTCGCCTTCACTGATCTGCGGCGTCACGCGCAGCGTGATGCCGATGTCCTGCCGTTCGATGTTGACGCTGGTGGCGAGGTTGCCGGTGTTGCTCTGCTCGATGCCGGCGGCGGATTGCACGCGGCTCGACACGATCGGGATGTTGTTGCCGATCTTGATCTCGGCCTCTTCGTTGTCGGTGGTCAGGATGTGCGGCGCCGAGAGAATGTTGGCGCTCGAGTTTCCCGCCGCGGCCTTGATCACGCCCTGAATGAAGCGACCGTTCTGCCCTTCGATCGGTTTGCCGTTCGAATCGAGGATCTCGTTCACCACCGCATTCGCGAGCAGTCCGGTGATCGCGCTGGTGCCTCCGGTCCCGGCGGCCGCGGCGACTCCGAGCAGCGAACTCGAGCCGTCGTCCGTGACCGAGCTGAACCCGACGTCCATCCCATCGGTGATCACGCGGTAGATCCCGTTGAAGCCGAGATCTTCGTTGTTGCTGACGGCGACTTCCATGATCAGCGCCTCGACCAGTACCTGCGGGCGGCGGATGTCGAGCTTCTCGATCACCTGCGCGATCGTCGCGAAGCCTTCCTGCGAAGCCTGGATGATCAGTGCGTTGGTGCCCTTGTCGGCGGTCACCGTGACGCCCTCGGAGAGTTCGGTCACCGCGGCGCGCAGGGCCTGCGCCTGTGCTGCCTGTGCGGCGGCGGCGAGGTTGCCGCCGGACGCCGCCTTGCCCCCGGAGGAGGGCGCCTTCGGCTGTCCGCTGATCAGCGCGCTCAGGGTTTCCGACAGCTCTTCGGCGTCGGCGTTCTTCAGGTAGTAGACGTGAATCCGGCCGCCGCCGGTGACGGGCACGTCGAGCTTCTGGACCAGCCGGCGGATGTCCGCGAGCCGGGTGCGCGAGGCGAGAACGATCAGCGAGTTGGTGCGCGCGTCGGTGATGATGCGCACGCGGTCGCGCTGCACTTCGCCACCGCCCTGCACCTGCGCCGGCTGTCCGGGTACCTGCGGCTGCCGGATGCGCGGCGTGAGGCCTCCGGGCTGGCCGGGATTTCCGGCCACCTCGGCGCCGTAAATTTCGCCGAGCTGTTGGGCGAGCGCGCCGGCGTCGGCGTGCTGCACCTTGAGCACGGCGAGTTCTTCTTTGTAGGTCTCGACGTCGATCGCGGCGAGGATCGCGAGCACGCGCCGGATGTTCGATGCCGAGTCGGTCAGGATCACGGTGTTGGTCGGTGCGTAGGCGACCATCGCCGCGTCCTTCGAGACCAGCGGCTTGAGCGAGTTGGTGATCGCGTCGGCGTCGATGTAGCGCAGGGGAATCAGCCGGGTGACGAAGACGTCGCTGTTCGGCGTCGGCGACGGGCCGGGTTCGGTGCCGATCGCGCTTTCTTTCGCGTCGCGCACCGGAATCACCTTGATCGAACCGCCGGGGCCCTCGACGGTGGTGAAGCCCTTGACCTGAAGGACGGATTCGAAGACGGCGTAGGCCTGATCGATCGAGACCCGGGTCGGCGAAACGATCGTGACGCGTCCGCGGACGCGATCGTCGTAGATGAAGTTCTTGCCGGTCAGCCGCGCGATGGTGTCGATCACGGCGTTCAGCTCGACGTCGGCGAAGTCGAGTTGCACCAGACCGTCGTCACCGGTCTGCACGTTCGGGGTTCCGGCCGGTGTGGTCGGTGCGGGCGGCGTCGCGGCCGGCGGCGGCGGCGCGCCCGGGACCGGCATGCCCGGCGTCTGCGCCGTCGCCGGGCCCGCGGACAGGGCGAGCAGCAACGCGAGCCCCCTGGCGATCTTTCGTCCCTCGAACACGTTGCCCCCCGCGGCCCTCGGGCCGTTTCCGTGCGGACTCATTCCTGAACTTCGTAGGTCAGCGTGCGTTCACGACCGTCGTTGCCGCGAACCACGACGTTGAACTGGCGGGATTCCGTGAGCTCGCGGATCAGCCCCGCGCTGTTCTCCGGGCTGTCGACGCGCACCCCGTTCATCATCGTGATCGTGTCTCCGCTCTGGATCCCGATCTGCTCGAACAGGCTGCCGCTCTGGATCGCGTTCAGTTGCACGCCGACCATCTGCCCGTTTTCCCATTTGGGCAGAATGCGCGCCTGCTGAAAGAGCTGGGCGGGATTGCGCGCGGCCTGCTGGACCTCGTTCCGGTTCACGGCAAAGCGGTTGTCGGCGAGCTTGCGGACGCGCGTCGCGAGATTCGGGTCGATTCCCGGCGGTGTGGCCGCGGGCGACGCCGCGGCGGGGGGCGGTGCGAGGGCGGCCTGCGGTCGGGGTGCCCCGCGTGCGCCGGTCGTCGCGCCTCCCGGCACGTCGTCGAGTGCGAGCTCTTCGCGTCGCTGCCCGTTCTCGATCACGATCCGCCGGCGTTCGATGCGCAGCACTTTGGCCTGTTTGAGCGGATCCGAGACGCGCACGATCTGATGCCGGCGCGTTTCGAGGTCTTCGATCGCGGCCCACGAGTGCTTCGGGTCGAGCGAAGCGGCGGTGCCGAGCAGTCGAACCGGAAGCTTCGTCGCCTCGAGGTCTTCCTCCTCGACGACGGGCGCGACCGTGTCCACCACCGTCGAGACGTTGAAGAGGTTGCGGTCGAGGATCACCTGTCGCTCGGTGTGCGCGGTGAGGGCCGCTGCGGCCGCCGCCGGAGCCGCGACGACCGCGGCCGGAAGCGGCGTCACGGCGTCGGTGAAGAACGCGAGCAGGATGCGCGCAACGAGCCAGCAACAGACGACGCCGAGCGCCGCGTTCGCGGCCCAGACGGCGATTCGCGAAATGCCAGAGCGGCCCATGTTCCGGGCTGACCCCCCAGTACGCCCAGCGGCACGCCGCGCGACGAACGCCGCATGATAGCCACGCGCGTTGGAGCTGCGCACCCGATCGCTCGGGATTTCGCAGGGTTGGCAGGGCATCGACAGATCGTCACCCCGACCCGTCCAATGGCCACTCGAAAGACACCATGTCTCGACGACGGGTTCGACACTGGTCCGTGCGCAGCCGGGTGCGGGTCGCGCTTTCGTTCGTGGTCCTCGCCGTCGGTAGCGCCGTCGCCTCGCCGGCTCCGCGGCCGGTTCTCGAAGTCGTTTCTCCGCAACCGGGTCAGCGCGTCGGGCCGGCCGGGCTCGACGTGATGCTGCGCTTCCGAAGCGACGACGGTGCGGCGACGCCCGCCACCTTTCGGGCATTGCTCAACGGTGCGGACGTGACCGACCAGCTGACGACCGCCGAAAATGGTGCGGTGGGTCGTCTGCACTCTCTGCTCGACGGGGACAACGTGCTTCGCGTCGAAGTCTTCGTTCGCGCGGGCGGGCTGTTCTCGTGGCTCGATCCCGGCTGGTGGAGCGAGCAGTCCTGCGAGATCCACGTTC
>CAZDHU010000214.1:0-5725 GCA_964505355.1 uncultured Myxococcaceae bacterium
CCTTGATCTCTTCGTCCTCGATGATCCGCCCCTGCTCGGTGTCGACGAAGAACATCTTCCCGGGCTGCAGGCGACCCTTGTGGATCACGTTGTCCGGCGCGATGTCGAGCACGCCCGCCTCGGAAGCCATCACGACGAACCCGTCCTTCGTGACGACGTAGCGCGACGGACGCAGGCCGTTCCGATCCAGCGTGGCGCCGATCTTTCGCCCGTCCGTGAAGGCGATCGACGCCGGTCCGTCCCACGGCTCCATCAGGCACGAGTGGTATTCGTAGAACGCGCGCCGCTCGGGCGACATCGCTTCGTGACCGTCCCAGGCCTCCGGGATCATCATCATCATGGCGTGCGGAAGCGATCGCCCTGCCAGCAGCAACAGCTCCAGCGCGTTGTCGAACTGCGCGGTGTCGCTTCCACCGGGCACGATCACGGGGAACAGCTTCCGAATCTCCTCGCCGAAGAGCGCCGAACGCAGCGTTCCCTCTCGGGCGTGCATCCAGTTCACGTTGCCGCGCAGCGTGTTGATCTCGCCGTTGTGCGCCACGTAGCGGAACGGCTGCGCGAGATCCCAGGTGGGAAAGGTGTTCGTGCTGTAGCGCTGATGAACCAGAGCGAGCGCGCTGTCGAGCGCTGCATCGGTCAGGTCCGGGTAGAACCCTTCGATCTGCTCCGCCAGCAGCAGTCCCTTGTAGACGATCGTTCGGGCGGAAAGGCTCGTCACGTGGAACGCGCGCGCCTGCGGCCCTCCCCGGCTCGCGACCTCGCGCTCGGCCACCCGTCGCACGAGGTAGAGGCAGCGCTCGAAGGCGTCTTCGGGCGTGCCTTGCCCGGCGGCGACGAAGACCTGCCGGATGAACGGAAGTGCTTCGCGGGCGATTCGTCCGATTCGCGTGGGATCGGTCGGCACGTCGCGCCAGCCGAGCACGCGAAGGCCTTGCCCGGATGCCGCCCGTTCGATCGCCTCGATTTGAAAGGCTCGTTCGTTCGCGGCCTGCGACAGGAACACGACGCCCGCCGCGTAGAGCCCCGGCGCGGGCAAAGCGATCCCGAGGCGGTTCGCTTCGCGGCGCAGAAACCCGTCGGGCATCTGCAGCAGCAATCCCGCACCGTCGCCGGTATCCGGGTCCGATCCGGTGGCACCCCGGTGCGTCAGATTGACGAGGATCTCGATTCCGCGTCGCACGACGTCGTGCGACTTCTCTCCCCGTACGTTGACGACGAAGCCCACGCCGCAGGCATCGTGTTCGAGCCGCGGATCGTAGAGCCCCTGCGGATCCGGCAGCCCGACGCCAGGTCGCATCGCGATCTCCTCTTCGATTCTCACGATCGCACCGCGAGTCGCTTGACCCGGGGCCGGCGCGTTCGCCGCCGAGGAGTGGCCTCGCTGCCGAGCAGCGGGATTCGCGTTCGCTCGGCACGCGTCGACAGTACGATCATCGTTTCCGTTCGGGTCACGCCCTCGATGGAGCGAACCCGGTCGATCAGCGATTCGAGCGATTCCGTGTTCTCGGTCTTCACCTTCAGCATCAGCGTGTGTCCGCCGGTCACGTGATGGCATTCGAGAACGTCTTCGAGATTCTCGATCTCGCGTTCGAAGGCATCGATCAGACGCGGATGACCGATCGACACGCCGATGAACGCCATCACGTCGAGCCCCAGCGTCCGCCCGTCGAGCAGCGCCACGTAGCCGGTGATCACGCCCGCCTGTTCGAGTTTGTGGATGCGGTCCGTGACCGCCGGCGCCGAGAGGCCGACCTTCTCCCCGATCGCCGCGAGGGGTCGCTTACAGTTTTCTTGCAGCAGGTCGAGGATGTGCAGATCGGTCGCGTCGAGTTCGGGCGCAGCACCGTCGATCTCGCTGCGATCTCCCGGCCGATCTCCGCGCATTCGCGACCCTCCTTCAGATCCCGGCGCACCGGGAGAGTCGTCGCCCCCAACCACTTGCAGATCATCGGTCGATTTTCGATTCGACCGAAGAACGTTAGGCGGTACTACAGAAACGCTGAACGAATAACGGAAATCGTCGGCCAGCGTCAAGACAATTCGACGCCCGACCGGGAGCGGGTGTGACGGACTCTCAAACCGCCGGCAGCAGCGCTCGCAACCGGCCGGGAACGTTGGTGAAGATTCCGTCGATCCCGAGCTCGATCAGGCGTGCGAGCTCGGCCGGTTCGTCCACCGTGTAGACGTTCAGGTCGAGTCCCGCCGCGCGGGCTTCCGCGATCAGCCCGGGGGCGACCAGCACGTCCTCGGGATGAATCGCCTCCGCGCCGAGTGCCGCGGCCCGCTCCAGCGCACGATGCGGAAACCTCCGGGACAGCAAGAGGCCGATGCGAGCCTCCGGCGCGAGCGCGCGCAGCCGCGCGAGCACGGGATCGTAGAACGAGGAAAAAAGCGTCTGCGAGAGAATTCCACGGCGTCGGACGGCATCCAGTGCCGCCTCTTCCAGTCCTTCGTAGTCGTCTCGCGTTCCGCGTTTGAGCTCGATGTTGAAGGGGATCCGATCTCCGAACGCGTCGAGCACCTCGTCGAGCGTCGGAACCCGTTCGCCATCGCCTGCATCGAGGCGCCGCACCTCCGCGAACGTCGCGTCGGCGATCTCGCCGGTGCCGCCGAGGCCCGCCAGTTCTTCGTCGTGCGTCACCACGATCACGCCATCCCGGGTTCGGTGCAGATCGATCTCGATCATGTCGGCGCCCTGCGCGACCGCGAGCGCATACGCCGGCAGCGTGTTCTCGGGCCGCTCCTTCGACGCGCCGCGGTGCGCGATCACCCGGGTCGGTCGGCCGCTTCGCGTCGGATGCATCATGCCCACCCTCGAGCGCGTTCGACGGCGCGCTTCCAGTCGGCGTAGAGCGACTCTCGCCGGTCTTCGTTCATCTGCGGCTCGAAGACGGTGCCCTCGCGCGGCAGCGCCGACAGTTCGGTCCGATCCGACCAGACGCCGGCCGGAAGGCCGGCGAGTGCGGCGGCGCCGAACGCCGTCACCTCGGTCATGCGTGGACGCCAGATCGGAATCCCCAGCATGTCGGCCTGGAACTGCATCAGGAAATCGTTGCGCGTCGCGCCGCCGTCGACGCGCAGGCGAGGCGGCCGTACGCGCGCATCGCCGGCCAGGCATTCGATCAGATCTCGCGATTGATAGGCGATGCTTTCGAGCGTCGCGCGAACGAGATGCTCCCGCGTCGTGCCGCGTGTGATTCCGACGATGGTCCCGCGCGCACGCTCGTCCCAGTACGGCGCGCCGAGCCCGACGAACGCGGGAACCAGAAAGACGCCTCCCGTATCGGGCACGCTGCGCGCCGCCGCCTCGGTGTCCGTCGCATCGCGAACCAGATGGAGTTCGTCCCGCAACCACTGAACGGCCGCGCCGGCGACGAACACACTGCCTTCGAGCGCATATTCGAGGGTGCCGCCGAGACGCCACGCCACCGTGGTGAGCAGACCGTGCTCCGAGCGCGGCGCTCGGGTTCCCGTGTTCATCAACAAGAAGCAGCCGGTGCCGTACGTGTTCTTGACGTCGCCGGCGTCGAGACACCCCTGACCGAAGAGCGCCGCCTGCTGGTCACCGGCCACTCCCGAGATCGGAATCGACGCCCCCAGAAAGGCCGGATCCGCCTCGCCGAATCGGCCAGCGCTGTCGCGCACGTCCGGCAGCATCGCGCGGGGAATTCGAAGCGCGCCGAGCAGCGTCTCGTCCCAGCAACCGCGATGGATGTCGTAGAGCATCGTCCGCGATGCATTCGAAGGCTCGGTCGCGTGCACCGCCCCCTTCGTCAGCCGGTAGAGCAACCAGCTGTCGATCGTGCCCGCCGCCAGTTCGCCGCGTTCCGCGCGCCCCTGCGCGCCTTCGACCGCGTCGAGAACGAACCGGATCTTGCTGGCCGAGAAGTACGCATCGATCACCAGACCCGTTCGCTCGCGAACGTGCGCTTCGAGCCCTTCGGCGCGAAGCCGGTCACAGATCGGGACGGTCTGACGGGATTGCCAGACGATCGCGCGGTGAATCGGGCGACCGCTCTCGCGCTCCCACACCACGGTCGTTTCTCGCTGGTTGGTGATCCCGATCGCCGTCACGTCGCGGGCCGTGCACCCCGCGCGCGCGAGCGCACCACGCGCAGCGCGAAGCTGCGTCTCCCAGATTTCGTCGGGATCGTGCTCCACCCAGCCGGGCTGCGGATAGTGCTGCGTGAACTCGACCTGCTCGATGGCCCGCACTTCGCCGCGCGCGTCGAAGAGCAGCGCCCGCGACGACGTCGTCCCCTGATCGAGTGCGAGCACGAGGCTCATGCCGCCACCTCTCCGTCGTCGCCGAAGAGCGCCCCCACGAACTCCGAGGCGACGAAATCCCGGAGATCTTCGACGCCTTCACCGACACCGACGTAGCGGACGGGAATCCCGAACTCGTCGGCGAGCCCGACGATGACGCCGCCCTTCGCCGTCCCATCGAGCTTGGTCAGCACGAGTCCGGAAACGCGCCCCGCTTCGACGAAGACGCGGGCCTGCGAGATCGCGTTCTGACCCGTGTTCGAGTCGAGCACGAGCAGACTTTCGTGGGGTGCGCCGGGCAGCTCGCGATCGATCACGCGCACGATCTTCTTCAGCTCCTCGACCAACTGCACCTTCGTCTGCAACCGACCGGCCGTATCGATGATCGCGATGTCCGCGCCGCGCGCGATCGCCGCCTTCACGGTGTCGAACGCGACCGCCGACGGATCGCCGCCCGGGGTTCCCGCGATCACCTCCGCACCCGCGCGCTCGCCCCAGGCCTGCAGCTGCTCGATCGCCGCCGCGCGAAAGGTGTCTCCTGCACCGAGAACCACCCGGCGTCCGGCCGCGACGTGGCGCGCCGCGAGTTTGCCGATCGTGGTGGTCTTCCCCGAGCCGTTGACACCGAGCACCAGCACGACGTGAGGCTTCGCCACCGTCGCGAGCGCCCGCTCCGGCGCCAGCTCGACACGACGCAGCTTGCCGAGAATCGCTTCGCGAAGAACGGCGCGAACCGCCATCGCATCTCCGCCGCTCGCCCGCTTGCGCACCGTCTCCAGCAGATTCTCGGCGGTCGCGACCCCGAGGTCGGCGGTGAAGAGCAACGCTTCGAGTTCTTCGAGCAAGTCGCGATCGACGCGACGGCTGCCGAGCACTCCTTCGAGACGACCGATCAGCGCTTCGCTGGTCCGCCGCAGACGGTCTCGAAGGCGCCGCGGCCGGGGTGTGACCACGGACTCGGGTGCTCCGGCCGCTGGCGCTCGCGCCGGCTCCGAAGCCGCCGCAATCGTCGTCTCGACGGGCGGCAGCTCGGGCGCGGCTTCGGCCGGAGACTCGACCAGCGCCGGTGCGACACCGATCGGTGTCGCGCCCGATGGTTCGTGCGCCGCCTCGGTCACCGCCTCCGGCACGTCGATCCGAAGCGGCCGTTCGGCCTCCGTCGCATCTCGATCGCCACCGATCGAAGAGGAGGCTTCCCGCGCGGGCCGCAAAGCCTCGGTCTCGGGCGCGGCCTCGACGGGCGCCTCGGTCCGCGCGCGGCGCCGGGCGCGAACGAGCACGACGACGATCGCGATCAGGAGGACGCCAGCCTCGATCCCGATCGCACGCACGAGGTCGGGATGCAGCGCGGCGATGATCTCGGCGATGCCGGTGAGGATCTCGGAGGGATTCATGGTCGTCGCAGCATAACCGCGGCCCCGCAGCGCCGGGAGACGCGCGCGGAACTCGTCTCGGACAC
>CAZDHU010000215.1:0-2375 GCA_964505355.1 uncultured Myxococcaceae bacterium
GCCGCGAGTTGCCGGTCGCGGTACGCGAGCAGCCGCGCCTTGAGGCCGGGCCGGGCGGCCGAACGCACCAATGCGACGAGGTCGGCGTCGGCGGCATCGCCGTCGTTGCCGGCCGCCGCGCGCAGCGCGGCGAGCGTCGACGCATCGACCGCGGGAGTCGGCAGCGCAGCGATCGCGGCACCGGCCTCGCCCGCCGCCGCCGATTCGTCCAGCGACGGTTCGCCCGCGAGCACGGCGGTCGCCAGGCCCGCAGCGAGCGCCTCGCGCGCATCGATCGTCGTCGCCTCCGATACCCAGCGCAGCGCGGTCGCCGAGCCGACGCGCGCCGCCAGCCTGCGCGTTCCGAGCACGATGCCGAAGCCCGCCCCGGGAAAGCGCAGGCTGGCACCGGGCGCGAGCAGCCGCCGGTCGCAGGCGGCGAAGAGGTCGGCGCCCGCGCCCATCACGCGCCCCTGCGCGATCGCGACCGTGCGCAGCGGCGCGCGCCACAGCGCATCGAGCAACATTTCGATGCGAACGAAACGCTGCAGCAGCGTCGCATCGGTTTGCATGTCGAGGTCGGAGAGATCGAAGCCGGTGCAGAAGTGCCGGCCCTGCGCGCGCAGCACGAGCGTGTGCGCCGAGACATCGGCGCAGGCCCGTTGCACCGCCGCGAGCATCGCCTCGACGAACTCGGCCGACAGTGCGTTGCCGCGCTCCGGCCGGTCGAGCACGATCGTGGCGACGGCGTTCGAGACTTCCAGCATCGAGTTCACGCCGGATTCCGCGCCTGCGGCGAATCGTCGGCCGACTTCCCGTCCGCGGCGCGACGGGGCACGTCTTCGGTCGATGCGACCAGCTCGTCTCTCGCCTCGGCCAGGACGGCTTGCTGCGCCGTCATCCGCTCGACGCTCCAGAACTGCCTGCGGCCCTGTGGCCGAAGGTGCCGTGCCCATTCACCCGAAACGGTGAGCATTCCTTTCTTCTTCGTCGACATGATCTCTCGCGCCTTGGACGAGCCGCGGCAGGTCGGGATGATAGCGCCGGACGAGGCAGCGGATCGGCTACGCAGGTCCCGGACGAACTGCCCTGCGGGGCATCTTCGGACGCCTTCAAGCAGCACGCCTCGCGAACAACGCCCACACCCCCGCCAACGACAGCAGCGATCCGCCGGCGAGGTTGAAGCCGCGCTGCGCCTTCGACGAAGCCAGCACACTGCGAGCCGCGCCCGCGAAGACCGCATACAGCGTGGCGTTGAGCGTGGCCATCGCCACGAACGTGATGGCCAGCAGCAGCAGTTGCGGCGGCACCGGGCGAGCGGGGTCGATGAATTGCGGCAGGAAGGCGACGAAGAAGACGATGCCCTTCGGGTTCGAGGCCGTGACGAGATAGGTGTTCGCGAAGAGCCTCCACCGCGATCCGGGCGCATCGGGGGCGGGCAGCTGCCCGGGCGTCATGCCGGCGCGCAGCAGCCTGATTCCCAGGTACAGCAGGTACACGCCTCCGACCCCTTTGACGAGGGCGAACCAGAACGAGGACGCCGCCAGCAACGCGCCGAGCCCGAGCAGCGAGAAGACCAGCGCGGTCGAGTCGCCGAGGGCCACCGCTGCAACGAGCGGCACGTTCGCGCGACGTCCGTGAGCCAGCGAGTAGCTGATGACCGTGAGGATCGTCGGCCCGGGCAAGACGAGCAGGACAGCCGACGCAGCCACGAAAGCCAGCCAGAGTTCGATGGGCACGAAGGTCTCCCGTTCCTCTGGTCGACTACGAGACCCTCGCCCCGAGCAGCTTCGACAGATTTCCCACCGCCGCGGCCCCGAAGCGCTTGATGCGCTCCCGAGCCTCGACCACGCTCGGCACATCGCGATGGAGCCCCATCCCGCCGAGCGGATTGAGCCGCGTCTCCTTCGCCCAGCTCGCGAGCGCCGGATAGGCGGCCCGGGCCCGCTCGTTCGCGAGCGTCGCCAGGAACGCCGTCAGGTAGTCGGTGTCCACGTCCCAGTAGGCGATCGGCGAACAGAGGCGGTTTTTCTCGTCGTCGCTCTCAACGGTGGCCTCGACCACGCCCAGCATCGCGAACTGGTAGCACGCGAAGCCCCACATGAACGGCTGGACCGTCACGCGTCCGGGTTCGAAGATCGGGCGCAGAGGTGGCCGCGCGAGCCCCCTCGACGCGCAGTGGACGTGCACCGTCGCGTCACTCGTCGGCACGCGGCCTGCGTCCAGCACGATCTCGTCACGCCCGATCCTGCGCACGTGCCCCAGGCGGACGACGTCTTCGATCTGGCGCAGAAGCGCCAGTTCGGCTTCGCTGATCACGGCGCCGTGCAGCATCGTCGGCACGACGCCCGGATCGACCCTGAGATAGAACCCCTCGCGTTCGAGGCGCGCGAAGA